>NZ_JADHZG010000002.1:0-337876 GCF_027161185.1 Exiguobacterium sp. KJ 601
GGATCAAACTCTCCAAAGAATTTGATATAGCTCTTAAATTGACGAAGCTTGCGCTTCATTCAAAAATTGTAAAACTTTTTTTGCCTCATCGTTCAGTTTTCAAAGTTCGTCTGCCGCTCTTAGCGACTCATTTATAATAGCACCTGTAATTATATCCGTCAACTATAAAAAGAAAGTTTTTTAAAAAAGAATAAATAAAGACGATTCCATTTCATTTTGTTGAATGGAATCGCTAGTTTCTTCTTATTGAAATGCAACAATGCTCACATCGGTTAATCGCGATAAATCATATTCTTTCTCCCCTGTCGCTTCAAGCACAATCGGTTGTTCGACACGATTCGTATAGGCATATATCGTTCCTCGTACTCCACTGCTCAATAAAACAGGGCGACCGATTTCATAAAATCCAAGTAATGTCGCAAGAAGCGACAAAGCTTCTCCATCATAGGCTTTGTTCTGCCACATATAGAAATATGCTTCCTCTGGAGAGAGCGGCTTTCGGAACGTTCGGGGTGCTGTTAACTGACAGAAGCGATCGGCGACAATAAATAGAGGAGAGGCTGGATTCAACTCGCGTTCCGTCAGACGTTTTGGAAACCCGGATCCATCCAATCGCTCATGATGCTCGGTAATCAATTGATACACTCTTCCTCGTAACGTTTGAGTACTCGGGAGCATCGATGCCGAAACGAGTGGGTGTTGATACAATAGCTCCCGTTCCATTTTTGTGAAATAACGCATATGAGACCATTTCCGAATTTTAGCGTAGCTCGCATCTGCAAAATAAGAAGCAATCCCGTAATCAAATTGGAGTTGATGTTCGTCCCCTCGATATTTCGATAAGGCACGGGCGACGAGCGCTCGATAGACGGAATGGTAAATGACATGATTTTTCCGCAACGGCTGATGCGTAAAGAAATGAACGATCGCTGTAAGCGGAACTTCCTGACGAAATAGTTGATGAATGAATTCTAGACCTTCATATGGGTTAGGTGCGATCCGTTCTTCCCACTGATTATAATGCTTCTCATATTGAAGGACCTGATTACAGAGGCGCTGTTCTTCTTTAGACGTGAAGAGCTTCTGTTCAACAGGTGCGACATCGATATCTTCGATTTTTAAGAAACGGAGCAAACGTAAATGTTCATTGGTTAAGTGGATTCCGGCTTCTAAAGAAGAAACGGGTGACAATAGCGTCATCCCAACATGTACAGTGGATAAGTTCAAACGCACGCGAATCCCTCCTAATATATGAAAAGATCGAACGGAAACACCGTTCGACCTCTCGTCTTACTCATTCACATCAGACGATTCATCGGTTTCAGGTGCTTCATCCTCAAACCCATTCTCCAAATCGACTGCTGATTCCTCTTCTAACTCATCTTTTTTCAACTTTGCGATAGTCGCTAAACGATCGCCCTCTTCGATGTTCATCACTTTCACACCGCGAGTACTTCGACCCATTTGAGAGATCGTTTGTGAATCAATCCGAATCGCAACACCGAGTTCGGTCATCAGCATGATGTCATCGTCTTCATCAACGACACGCATCCCGACGACTGTTCCACGATCTGTCTTAATTCCGATGATACCGGAACCGCCACGACCTTGTGTGCGGAACTGTTCCATGGCCGTACGTTTTCCGTATCCTTTTTCAGTGATAATCAAGACGTCTTGCGTGGTGCGAACGATTTCCATCGAGACGACCAAATCGTCTTCCTTCTTCAATCGAATCGCGCGAACGCCTCGTGCCGTACGTCCCATCGAACGAACTTCTCCTTCGAGTGGGAAGCGAATCGACATACCTTGGCGTGTGACGATCAACATTTCATCGTCGCTCTTCGCTAAACGGACCGTGACGAGTTCATCTGTCTCATTCAAACTGATGGCACGTAGACCGTTTTTGTTGATTCGGGCGTATGCCGAAAGTGGCGAACGCTTAATCAATCCTTCTTTCGTGATGAAGACGAGAGACAACTGCTCGTCTGCTACTTCTTCAGACTCATCCTGTGTCTCTTCCGCTACCGTTTGGTTAGCCAAGTAACTATTGAAATCGACAGGAATCATCGTTTCGACTTTTTCACCTTTGTCGATTTGCAGCAAGTTAATGATCGGCATCCCTTTCGCGGTACGGCTCATCTCAGGAATTTCGTATCCTTTGAGACGGAAGACGCGTCCGAAGTTGGTGAAGAACAGGATGGTATCGTGTGTCGACGCGGAGAGCAGACGAAGCACAAAGTCTTCATCGTTCGTTCCCATACCTTGTTTCCCACGTCCACCACGGCGCTGTGTCCGATATGAATCCGATGGGATCGACTTGATATATCCTTCGCTCGTGAGCGTAATCATCATGTCGCGAACTGGGATCAAATCTTCGTCCTCGAGTTCAACGATATCCGTACGAATCACCGTACGACGAGCATCACCATATCGCTCTTTGATTTCGATTAACTCGTTACGAATGATATCGAGTAGCAATTCTTCGTCTCCGAGAATCGCACGAAGTTCTTCGATTAACGCTTTCACTTCACGATATTCGCCTTCAATCTTCTCACGTTCCAAACCAGTCAAGCGTTGGAGACGCATATCTAAGATTGCTTGCGTCTGTTCAGTCGAAAGTCCAAAGCGGGCAATCAACTTTTCACGAGCCTCGTCACCTGTGCGTGTGCTACGGATGATGGCGATGACTTCATCCAAGTGATCCAAGGCAACACGAAGACCTTCTAAAATGTGGGCACGTGCTTCCGCTTTGTCTAAATCGAATTGCGTCCGACGACGCACGACCTCTTTTTGGTGTTCGATGTAGTAATAGATTGCTTGTTTGATGTTCAACGTTTTTGGACGACCGCCTACAAGCGCGAGCATGTTAACACCGAACGTCGTTTGCATCGGTGTTTGCTTGTACAAGTTATTCAAGATGACACTCGCATTCGCGTCGCGGCGAACTTCAATCACGATGCGCATCCCGTTACGGTCTGATTCATCGCGTAAGTCCGTGATTCCCTCGATTTTCTTGTCGCGAACCAAATCGGCAATCTTTTCAACGAGACGCGCTTTGTTGACTTGGTAAGGAATCTCGTGCACGAGGATCCGTTCACGGCCATTTTTCAAGACCTCGATTTCAGCTTTCGCACGCATCGTAATCGATCCACGTCCAGTTTCGTATGCACGACGAATCCCACTACGTCCCAAAATCTCTCCCGCAGTCGGGAAATCAGGACCCGGGATATGTTGCATCAATTCTGCAATCGTGATGTCCGGGTTGTGAGAAAGCGCCAGTACACCGTCGATGACCTCGTTCAAGTTATGAGGCGGAACGTTCGTCGCCATACCAACGGCAATCCCGCTCGTCCCGTTCACAAGGAAGTTCGGGAAACGTGCCGGAAGTACGACTGGTTCTTTTTCTTCACCATCGAAGTTTGGTTGATAATCAATCGTGTTTTTTCCGATGTCTCGTACGAGTTCCATCGCAATTTTAGACATACGTGCCTCGGTATAACGCATCGCAGCGGCCGAGTCGCCATCGACTGAACCGAAGTTCCCGTGACCGTCGACTAATTCGTAGCGATAACTGAAGTCCTGAGCCATGCGGACCATCGTCTCATAAACGGCTGAGTCACCGTGTGGGTGGTACTTACCGATGACGTCCCCGACGACACGCGCCGACTTCTTATGTGGCTTGTCCGCGCGAATACCTAGTTCGTTCATCGCATATAAAATACGACGGTGAACCGGCTTTAATCCATCTCGCACGTCCGGAAGGGCACGTGATACGATGACGCTCATCGCGTAGTCCATGAACGACGTTCGCATCTCCTGGCTAATATTTATATCCTTGATATTTTCTTGTTCTGCCATTCGTTATTGCCTACCCTTCTTATTAAATATCGAGGTTCTTCACGTAATGGGCGTGAGATTGAATAAAGTCACGGCGTGGTTCGACGTTGTCACCCATGAGCGTTTCGAAGATTTCATCCGCTTCGATTGCATCTTGCAGGTCGACACGAAGCATCGAACGCGTTTCCGGGTTCATCGTCGTATTCCATAACTGTTCAGGATCCATCTCTCCAAGACCCTTGTAACGTTGAACGCTATAACGTGCATTTTCAGGAAGTTGTGCAATCGCTGCCTGCAACTCACGGTCGTTTTGAACGTAGATGGTTTCTTTCCCGTGCTTCACACCATAGAGTGGTGGTTGCGCGATATAAACATATCCACTTTCAACGAGTGGGCGCATGTAACGATAGAAGAACGTCAACAATAACGTTCGAATGTGCGCACCATCGACATCGGCATCGGTCATGATGATGAGTTTATGATAGCGCGCTTTCGATAAGTCAAACTCATCGGCAATCCCTGTTCCGAGAGCCGTGATGATGGTCCGGACTTCTTGGTTGGCCAAAATCTTATCAAGACGTGCTTTCTCAACGTTGATGATTTTCCCTCGAATCGGAAGGATGGCTTGGAAGTGACGATCACGTCCAGATTTCGCAGAACCTCCCGCTGAGTCACCCTCAACGATGTATAGTTCAGATTTCGATGCATCTTTTGACGAACAGTCTGCCAATTTCCCTGGCAATGAACTGACTTCGAGAATCCCTTTACGACGTGTCATCTCGCGTGCACGTTTCGCAGCAAGACGCGCACGTGCCGCCATCAAGCCTTTGTCGACAATGAGGCGGCCGACCGACGGGTTCTCGAGTAGGAATTGTTCGAACGTGTCGCTGAACAATGTGTCCGTTGCCGTACGCGCATCGGCATTCCCGAGTTTTGTCTTCGTCTGCCCTTCAAACTGAGGAGAAGGGTGCTTGACCGAAACAATCGCCGTCAATCCTTCACGGACATCATCCCCTGAGAGGCTACCATCGGCTTCCTTCATCAATCCGAATCGCTTCGCATAATCATTAATGGCACGGGTGAGCGCCGTCTTAAATCCAGTCTCGTGCGTCCCACCTTCATGCGTCGGAATGTTGTTCGTAAATGAGTAAATGTTACTTGCGAAACCTTCGTTGTATTGAAGCGCAATCTCGACTTCGATTCCGTCTTTCGTCCCGTGTACGTATACAGGCTCTTCATGAATCGACGCTTTTGAGCGGTTCAAGTGCTCGACATAAGACTTGATTCCGCCCTCATAGTGATAGTTCCGCTCAATCGTCTCGTCACTACGGTCATCTTTAGCCACGATTCGTAACCCTTTGTTCAAGAAGGCGAGTTCACGTAAGCGTGTCGCTAACAGATCAAAGTCATATTCGAGTGTTTCTTGGAAGATGTCCCCGTCTGGGAAGAAACGAACTGTCGTCCCTGTCGTGTCGGTCGTCCCGACGATTTCGAGTTCACCTTGTGGAACACCGCGTTTGAACGATTGGTAATATACGTTTCCATCGCGACGAACGAACACTTCAAGTTTCGTCGATAAGGCGTTAACAACCGACGCCCCGACACCGTGAAGACCACCTGATACTTTGTATCCGCCACCGCCGAACTTACCACCTGCGTGCAACACCGTGAAAATAACTTCAACGGCAGGTCGACCCGTTTTCTTTTGAACATCGACCGGAATCCCACGTCCGTTGTCTTCAACAACGATCGAGTTCCCTGGCTCGACCGTCACTGTGATCGTGTCACAATAACCAGCGAGCGCCTCATCGATTGAGTTATCGACAATCTCCCATACCAAATGGTGGAGACCGCGAGAGCTTGTGGAACCGATATACATCCCTGGACGTTTACGGACAGCCTCTAAGCCTTCAAGGACTTGAATCTGATCGGCGCCGTACGCTTGCAATTCTTTTTCATTTTCATTACTCATCGGTTATTTTCACCTACTATACATGATTTGGTGTTCCTTCTTGCCACGATTACACGGACTCCGTTTCAACCTCACCTTGTTTCACGTGAAACACTTTCGCTTGTTGAATGGTCTCATGTGCAATCCCGTCAATGTTTGTTGTAGTCAAAATCGTTTGTACTTTCCGTCCCATCGTATCGAGGAGATGGGTTTGGCGATGATCGTCAAGCTCAGATAACACATCGTCTAATAACAACAGAGGATATTCGCCTACTTCTTCATGAATCAATTCAATCTCAGCTAGCTTCAATGACAAGGCCGCCGTTCGTTGCTGACCTTGTGAACCGAACGTTTGAACGTTTCGATTGTTGACATACAATTCAAAATCGTCACGATGCGGACCAAATAAGGTCACACCTCTTCGTCGTTCGTTCTCTCTTATTTTATCAAACTTTTGACGATACGTTTCAAACATCTGTTCTTTTGAGAAGCGTTCTTTTTGGAACGTGTCGGAAACGTATTGAATCGTCAGTGTTTCGAGTTCTCTTGTGATTCCGGAATGGATGGGATTGGCCCATTTTTCGAGCTGGTCGATGAAGTGATAGCGTCTAATCACAATTTTTACGGCAAGTTCAATCAATTGATCCGTCAAGACTTCAAGTAACGTCTCGTCGCCACCTTTTGTGGATAACTGCTTCAACAAGGCGTTCCGTTGTTTCAACGTCTTCAAGTATTGATTGAGCTCGTGTAAGTACACCGGACTGACCTGACCGATTTCCATATCTAAAAATCGCCGTCTCCCTTGCGGACTGCCTTTCACGATGGCTAAGTCTTCTGGGGCGAACAAGACGACGTTAAATGCGCCGACATAGTCACTGAGACGACGTTGTTCCAAATGATTGAGCTTTGCTTTCTTGCCTTTAGGAGAAAAAGAGAGACTCTGCACCGATTCGCCCGTCCGTTTATGAATCCGTCCTTCGATACTCGCAGCATCGGCTTCCCAACCGATTAACTCACGGTCTTGTGTCGTCCGATGCGATTTTGCGAGCGCAAGTACGTAAATCGATTCGAGAAGATTCGTTTTTCCTTGGGCGTTCTCACCAATCAGAACATTCGTCTGTTCTGAAAAATCTAGCTCGAGGGTTTCGTAGTTGCGATAGTTTTGCAATCGGATCGACTTTAAATGCACGTCAGTTTCCCTCGATTTGATATTCCCCGAAGCCTTCGACTTCGATTGTATCTCCATCTCTTAATTTACGACCGCGGCGCTGGTCCTGCTCACCGTTCACTTTAATCATGACATCCTCTAAAAAGAACTTTGCTTGTCCCCCACTTGAGATGATATCTGCTAATTTTAAAAATTGTCCGAGCGTTACATACTCGGTTGTAATCGACACTTTTTCCATGTCGTCACTTCCTTTCTCACATGCTGATCTGAAAAAATCGCCATACATATTAGTTTATCGAAAATCGTCGAATAAGGCAAAAAGAGGGATGACAAGGCAAGACACCTCATCATCCCTATCCGCAGCTTACGATGTGCGGACTGGCAAAATCAGTTGAAGAACACTATCTTGTTCAACCGGTCGTAAAATGAACGGTCGCATCGAACCCGTGAACTGGATTTCGATTTCAGATGCATCGAGTGCGCGGAGCGCGTCCATCACGAATTTTGAGTTGAAGGAAATTTTTAGTTCTTCTCCTTCAAGCGACAGGATGCTGACACGTTCCGACACTTTTCCGACTTCCGGCGAGTGTGAAGAGACTTCAACTGCCGTTGTATCTTCCGCCACAAATTTAATGACGTTGTTGCGATCGGCGCGTGCTAAGAGCGATGCACGGTCAATGGCCTGTAAGAACTCTTTCGCATTCATCCGAACGGCTGTACGATATTCTTCCGGAATGAGACGTGACGTGTCTGGATAGGCACCGTCTAACAAACGAGAGAAGAATGAGATGTTTTTCATACGGAATAAAATTTGTTGGTCCGTTAAGACGATTTCAATCGGTAACTCTTCACGGTCGAGTAATTTTGCCAATTCGTTGAGTGAGCGGCCAGGAACGACGACATTTTGGAACGTCAAATCGTTATCTGTCTCAAAACGTGCACGACGAAGCGCCAGACGATGGCTATCGGTTGCGACACATGTAAGGAAGCCCTTCTCTGCTGAGAAGTTAACCCCTGTCAATACGGGACGTGTCTCCTGTGAAGAAACAGCGAAGCTCGTCTGACGGATGATGGTCTTCAATAGATCAGCCGGCAAATAGAAGCGACGATCACTCGCAAGTTCAGGTAGGCGTGGATATTCATCCGGGTCAAGACCGTTTAAATGGAACTCTGCTTGACCAGACTCAATGCGCGTCATGAAGTTCGGTGAAACTTCGAGTGTGACCTCGTTCGTCGGTAACTTCTTCACAATTTCTCCTAAGAAGCGTGCGTTCAACACGACGCTTCCAGCACGTTGAATTTGAATGAGTTCAATTCCACCCTCTTCGATTGGAATCAAGCGTTCAATCGAAATCTCGGTATCACTTCCTGTCAGTGTTAAGCCATCCGCATGTGCCTCAAGTTTCAAGCCTGTCAAAATTGGAATGGTCGTTCGTGAAGCCACAGCTTTTGATACGTCTTGTACGGCTTGCATGAATACATCTCGTTGAATCGTTAAATGCATGTGGATAATTCCTCCTAAGGTGAAATGAGTCCATTTCCTAATAATATAATAGTATTAATTAAGTCATAATAGTAATAAGGGCTGTGGATACTGGGGATAAGTCCCCTCAGTCATACGTGTTAAGCCATTTCGCCTGTGAATAACTTGTGGATAACTAAGGTGGTTTATCCACAGGATATCCACAGAGAATTCTTCATTAGTTAGAAAGTGCCTTCTTCAACGTTTGAATCGTCTCTTGCATTTCCACATCGTTCTTTAGAAGGGTGCTAATTTTTTCATGTGCATGAATCACAGTCGTGTGATCACGCCCTCCGAACTCTTCCCCGATTTTTGGTAACGAACTCTCCGTCATCTCCCGCGAGAGATACATTGCGATTTGACGTGGGAATGCCAACGTCTTCGTTCGCTTTTTCGAGTTCAATTCTTCTACTTGAATGTTGAAGTGTTGACCGACAACTTCTTGAATATCGCGAATGACAATTTTCTTCGCTTCCTGGACAGGCATGATATTATGAAGCGCTTCGGCTGCCACGTCCGGGTCGATTGGTCGTCCGACAAGTTTTGCATAAGCGACGACTCGTGTCAGTGCCCCTTCTAGTTCCCGAATGTTCGTATCGATTTGATTCGCGATATACAGCATGACTTCATTCGAGATATCAAGCCCTTCCGCGGTCGCTTTTTTGCGAAGAATCGCAATTCGCGTCTCAAGGTCCGGTGGTGTGATGTCTGTGATTAGGCCCCATTCAAAGCGTGAACGAAGTCGATCCTCTAGCGTCGGGATTTCTTTTGGTGGTCGATCACTTGAAATCACGATTTGTTTCTGATCGTTGTGCAATGCATTGAATGTGTGGAAAAACTCTTCTTGGGTTTGTTCTTTCCCTGCTAAAAACTGAATATCATCAATCAATAGTACATCAATGTTTCGATAACGGTTCCGAAACTCACCGGTCTTATTATCCCGAATCGAATTGATAAATTCATTTGTGAACTTCTCAGAAGAGACATAGGCAATGCGAGCCCCCGGTTTTTGACCTTTTACATAATGACCAATCGCATGCATCAAATGTGTTTTACCAAGTCCAACGCCTCCGTAAATGAAGAGCGGGTTATAGGCGCGTGCAGGTGCTTCAGCGACAGCAAGTGATGCGGCGTGGGCAAAACGGTTCCCCGATCCGATGACAAACGTCTCAAAAATGTATTTGTCATTCAGTTGACCAAGATCCCCTTCCTCTTTTGAAGGTAATAGCACGGGCTGTTCTTTTGTTTCTGTCACGGCGATGGACTCATTTGACGATCCATCCGCTGGAGCATACTTGTGTGCTTGAGATTCCTCGATGAAATGAATTTCAAGCTTGTTGTTTGTGATCTCTTCAACCGTATCTTGTAACAGAGAGAGATACTGTCGCTCTAACCACGTGACGATAAAACTGGCGGGTGCCGACACAACGAGCGTCGTTCCCATCAATGATATCCCCTCGGTTGATTTCAACCACATGTCAAAACTGGCTTTTGGAGTTCGTTCTTCTTCCTCGATTACCGATAAGACATTTCTCCAAATCTCGCGAGCATTCTTCAATGAAAGACCTCCTTTACTCACATGTTGGGTAAAACTTATTCACACGATATACACATACACTATTCTATAGTAGAAACTAGGGTTATCCCCAGAGAACAAAAACTGTGGATAAAGTTATCCACATAGTGTTCATTATGGGGATAACACTTATCCACAGCCTGTGTATATCTTGGAATCACGAATTGTTCATCCACAAGTTTGTGCACATTCAGTTTAGCAAAATAAAATAGACGTGGCAATGCTTTTTGGTATTTATCCACAGATAAAGAAAAGTATCCACACCCACTTATCCACATGCTGTGTGTTTTGTGGATAACCTGTGGATATATTGTGGATAAAGCACTAATGATGGAATGTGAGATGAAAAAGTTATACACAAAAGAGGAAGAAGTGAAATGAAAGATTGTTTTTGTAAAAGAAGAAAATGAAAAAATAAAGAATGAGAATATGAAAAAAGAGGAGTTATTCACATATAAATGTGGATAACTTCGAGATTTTGTGGATAAAATGGCTCAACGTGGCTATTTATAAAGACCGTTTATAAAATACGTAAAGGTTGTGTATACATTCATCCCCTACTCGTCTTTCGGATAAGGATCGAATCCATGTGGATGAATGCTTTCTGAGTGCCTCATTCTACGAATTCGAAAACCATCCGAAAATACATTGACAATTGTTGAATCGATTTATATAATCTTAAAGACTGCCTTAAATGAAACTATAACTTGCTAATAGAGCGTTAATCTTGAGGAGGTGCTGTAACCATGAAACCAACTTTCAACCCTAACAACCGTAAGCGTAAGAAAGTTCACGGATTCCGTGCACGCATGGCGACTAAAAACGGTCGCAACATTCTTGCTGCTCGTCGTCGTAAAGGCCGTAAAGCCTTGACTGTATAATTCTGAATGAAGATTGCCCGGGGATCCTTTCCTCGGGCAATTTTTTAGTTTGTCACAGAAACGTAGTATTTCATGGATTCTCCCTCGTTCAAATGATGTGGATATGATATGATGTTAGTTGACGATTTTTGAAGCGAAGGATGGAGTGAGAATTTTGAAAAAAGAATACCGCCTGCAAAAGAATGAAGAGTTCCAAGCGGTGTTTCGCGAAGGACGCTCCGTGGCCAATCGTCAGTTTGTCGTCTACACGCTCAAAGCGGATCAAACGCATTTCAGAGTGGGTCTTTCCGTCAGTAAGAAACTTGGAAATGCTGTGGAACGGAACCGGATGAAACGATTGATGCGTGAGTCGCTTCGCTTGCTCGAACCAAACGTTGCACCGAATGATTATGTCATCATCGCTCGAAAACCTGCGACCGCATTGACGCAGTCGGAAGTGACCGAGAGTTTGAAACACGTATTCAAACGGGCCAAGGTTTGGCAAAAGCAGGGCCGGTGACCATGACAATCTGAATTTGTTCTCTCATATAATTAGAGTCTGATAAGATTGCCCGATCGACGTGTGCGTTAAAAAGAATTGATAAAGAAAGCGTAGGAGGAACTATGAGCAAAAAGCTAAAATTAGGATTACTCGCTGCCATGACCGCGGTCATCATGCTGATGGCAGGCTGTGTGGATCCGTCTACCATCCAAGCCGAACCAGTAACGGCTGACACAGAAGGTTTCTGGGCGAAGTACTTTGTATGGCCGCTCGCATGGCTTTTGAAGGAAGTTGCTTACTTGGTCGGTGGCCCGTGGCAATACGGGATTTCAATCATCATCGCGACGATTATCGTCCGGTTATTGATTCTCCCACTCATGATCAAGCAGACGAAGAGTATGGGTGCGATGCAAGTGTTGCAACCAGAAATGCTGAAGCTTCGTGAAAAGTACAGCTCAAAAGACCAGGAAACACAACGTAAACTCCAAGAAGAGATGATGAAGCTTTATCAGGAATACCAAATCAACCCGCTCGCGGGATGTTTGCCGATCTTGATTCAAATGCCGATTCTCTTCGCATTCTATGATGCGATTCGCCGTACACCTGAGATTTTCGAAGCGAACTTCTTATGGTTCGACCTCGGTGCTCCGGATCCAACGTTCGTCTTGCCGATCTTAGCGGCAATCTTGACGTTCGCACAACAAAAAATCTCAATGGCGGGTCAAGAACAGAACCCGCAGTTGAAGATGATGCTTTATATCTTCCCGGTTATGATCTTCGTCATGTCGATCAACCTTCCAGCTGCCCTTTCGTTATACTGGGTAGTCGGTTATATCATCTCGATCATCGTCACGATGGCAATCATGCTCCCGATGCGTGAGAAGATGAAGGTTGCGGCTGAAGCGAAAATCGCTGCGAAAGAAGCAGAGCGTGCAGCGCTTGCTGAAGAAGAAAAGAAAAACAAAAAGAAAAAGCGTAAATAATCGCTAAGCTGAGTGTCTTCTGACGCTCAGCTTTTTTTGTGGGATTGCAAGCCGGTCAGAGGGGAATAGAGATAGAAACGGGTAAACGGAGGTGTGGGAAAATGGAGGCATTCATTCAGCGTTTGGAACGTTCGACGTTATGGCAAGCGGTCATTTATTTTGTACTTGGTGTTCTCATTTTGTTATATCCTCGATTTTTCTTTGATGTCATGGTGTATGTCATTGCCGGTTATTTAGCAATCATGGGGATTTGGATGATCTTTCAAGGGTTGCGTCGACGTCAGGGAGGGTTGCCACCCACTTTCTTTATGGGTCTCATCTATTTGATTTTGGCAGCGGTCGTCTTTTTCTTCGCAGAGACGCTAGCTAGTCTTCTCCCGATTTTGATCGGATCCTTGTTCTTATTCGGTGGAATTATCCGTCTGATTCAGGCACTCGGTTACCGTCAATCGATGTCGGGACGATGGCTTTGGTTTTTGATTGGAAGTCTATTGTGGATAGGTGTCGGGATTCTCATGTTGACGAATCCGTTCAGTAGCCTACTTGTCTTGTTCCAACTGTTCGGCGGCATTCTCATCGCCATCGCGATACTGGAACTGTTCCTCTATTTCACGATTCGTTCGACGAAACGCCAAGCAAGATACTAAAAAACAAGCCGCCCTATATGCCAGGACGGCTTGTTTCTCGTTGAATCAACTGTTCCATGAACGGTCCGAACACGTTGTAGCCAGGTAGTGATGTGAAAAAAGTTTGCTCTACCTGAAGTCGCTCCAGATAGATGTGGGCGGCTTTTTCGTGTGAGGCGGGGGTCAAATGGTCATAAAATGAGCGGAGGTCGATTTTTTGTCGCTGCGTCACATCTTTTAAACCAAGGGAAGCCCGGTCCGGTGTGTGGTGAGCGGCTAACACATATGCGAAATGGACCATTCCTTGCCGGAGCATCTCCGTTGCCCACATCGCGTTGCCTCGATTGCGTGATTTTGTATATTGGAAAAAGAACCACACGGTATCGAACGCATGGTCACTGATTGCCGCTTCGTCTAATTGCAAGGAAGTGGCGTGTCTAGCAAGTCGCTGTTGTGGGTCGTAGAGCACATGAATCGAGTCTTGATGATTCAACGTCTCTTGCGTGACCGTGAACAGGTCGAGGTGAAGAAAATCATCAAAGACGGCGATGAGTTGTGGAGCGACGATGTGAATCTCGTCTTTTAACAGAATCGGACGATAGGCGGTTACATGCTCGAGGCGTCTAGATAGAAAAGAGACCTCTTCATCGGGGTGTACCATGACATAGAGGTCGATATCTGAATGTTCATCGGCTTCTCCCCGACCGAATGAACCCTTCATAAAAATCGCTTGAACCGCTTCATCGTGCTGTAATCGTTCGGTGATGATTCGGATTGCGTCTTGCTGTTTCATCTTTAGATCATCTCTCTCCTATGTAAATATATTTCTTTATTGTACGAAAACGATGAGTCGAATGGCAATGACTTTATCAATGGTCCAACTCTTTCGTTCAAGTCGAATATCGTGTATAGTAGGTTCGTTATGCATATGATAGAAGAAGATGTTTAGGTTTGGAGGGAGAAAGATGCTAGAGTTTGACACGATTACAGCGATTTCGACGCCGATGGGTGAAGGTGCCATCGGGATCGTCCGACTATCGGGCGATTTGGCGGTCGAAACGGTGAACAATGTGTTTTCTGGGAAAGACTTAACAACAGTCGATTCACATACGATTCATTATGGAACGTTAAAATATCCTAATACGGGCGAAATCGTCGATGAAGTCATGGTCAGTATTATGCGCGCACCGAAGACGTTTACGCGAGAAGATGTCGTCGAAATCAATTGTCACGGAGGCGTCGTAGCGGTCAATCGTGTCCTTGAGCTCATTCTCGATCAACCCGACATCCGTTTGGCAGAACCGGGCGAGTTCACGAAGCGCGCCTTTTTAAATGGCCGAATCGATTTATCTCAGGCGGAAGCCGTCATGGATCTCATTCGAGCGAAGACGGACCGGGCCATGAACGTTGCGATGGCGCAAATGGAAGGACGTTTGTCACGCCTCGTTCGCGAGTTACGTCAACAGTTGCTCGAGACGATTGCGGCGGTCGAGGTCAACATCGACTATCCAGAGTATGACGCAGAAGAGATGACCCAGGCCATCGTCGAAGAGAAAGCGGGCGAGGTCAAACGTGTCCTCGAACAGTTACTCGAGACAGCGCGACAAGGGAAAATCTTACGTGAAGGCTTGGCCACGGCAATCATCGGTCGACCGAACGTCGGAAAATCTTCTTTGATGAACACGCTCGTTCAAGAGACAAAAGCGATTGTCACCGAAATTGCCGGTACGACACGTGACACAATTGAGGAATACGTCAACGTGAAAGGTGTTCCGCTCAAATTGATCGATACGGCAGGGATTCGCGAAACGGAAGATATCGTGGAACGAATCGGTGTGGAAAAGTCGAGAAAAGCGTTAGAAGCGGCAGATTTGGTCCTTCTCGTCTTGAACGGACATGAGGGATTGACTGTCGAGGATGAGGCGTTATTTGAGGCAGTTAAAGGAATGAATGCCATCATCATCATCAACAAGACAGACTTGCCACAAAACATGGATTCTTCTAAGCTAGAGAAACTAGCGGCAGGACGTCCAATTGTGGCGACATCGCTCTTGCTAGATGAAGGAATCGATGCCCTTGAAGCGGCCATCGCAAATCTATTCTTCGCAAAAGGTGTCGAGTCACAGGATATGACGTATATCTCAAACGCTCGACACATTCAGTTAATCAAACGAACGATTGGTCAAATTGATGAGGCGCTCGGTAGTGCCGTCATGAATATGCCGATCGACATGGTTCAAATCGATTTACGTCGTGCGTGGGATACGCTCGGTGAAATCAATGGAGATACCGTACAGGAGAGCTTGATTGATCAGCTCTTTTCACAGTTTTGTCTTGGGAAATAATAAGGAGGAACGAATATGGCTTATACGGCAGGCGAATTTGACGTCATCGTCATCGGGGCCGGACACGCAGGGATTGAATCAGCACTCGCATCTGCTCGAATGGGCGCGAAAACAGCGATGCTCACCATGAACCCTGATATGGTCGGATTCATGTATTGCAACCCATCAATCGGTGGGCCGGCGAAAGGGATCGTCGTACGTGAAATCGATGCGCTCGGCGGCGAGATGGGGCGTGCGATTGACGCGACATACATCCAAATGAAGATGCTCAACACATCGAAAGGGCCGGCGGTACGTGCGCTACGTGCACAGGCGGACAAATTCCAATACCAAAATCACATGAAGAAAGTGCTAGAAGACGAGCCGAATTTACTGCTTCGTCAGGCGCTAGTCGAACGTTTGTTGATTGAGGACGGAGAAGTACGTGGCGTGGTAACGAACACAGGTTCAGAATATCGCGCGAAAGCGGTCATCGTCACAACGGGAACGTTCATGCGCGGTCAAATCATCATCGGGGAATTGGCATATGAAAGTGGCCCGAACAACCAAATGCCTTCGGTCGAGCTATCGAAGCATCTAGAAGAGCTCGGTCTCGACTTAGTTCGATTCAAAACGGGAACACCGCCACGAATCGACGGCAAGACGATCGATTACTCGAAGACGGAGATTCAACCAGGAGACGAGAATCCATCATTCTTCTCGTACACATCGACGGACTTGGATCCGATCGAACAAATCCCATGCTGGCTCACGTACACGAGTGAGCGCACGCACCAATTGATTGATGAGAACTTGCATCGCTCACCGATGTACTCGGGTGCGATTAAAGGAACGGGACCACGTTATTGCCCATCGATTGAAGATAAGGTCGTTCGCTTTAATGATAAACCGCGTCACCAAATCTTCTTAGAGCCAGAAGGTCGCGATACGGAAGAAATCTATGTCCAAGGCTTTTCGACGAGTATGCCAGAAGACGTGCAACATCAGATGCTTCGCACGATCCCGGGTCTTGAAAATTCAGAGATGATGCGTCCCGGTTATGCGATTGAATACGATGCGGTCGTACCGACACAGCTTTGGCCAACTCTCGAAACAAAAGCTGTCCCAGGTCTTTTCACAGCGGGACAAATCAACGGGACGAGCGGGTACGAAGAAGCGGCTGGACAGGGCATCATGGCGGGAATCAACGCCGCATGCAAAGTGCTCGGAAAAGATCCGGTCATCTTGGACCGTTCGCAAGCGTACATCGGCGTCTTAATCGATGACCTCGTGACGAAAGGTACGAACGAACCGTATCGCCTTCTCACATCACGTGCCGAATACCGTCTTTTGTTGCGTCATGACAATGCGGACTTGCGACTCAGCGACATCGGGTATGAGATCGGCTTACTTTCAGAAGATCGTCACACTCACCTCAACGAGAAACGTGTAGCGATTGAAAAAGAAGTGAAGCGACTTGCGTCACTTGTCGTCAAACCGACACCTGAAGTCAATGCGATGCTCGAATCGGTCGGTGCGCACCCGCTTAAAGAAGCGACGCATGCCAACATCTTGTTGAAACGTCCGGAAGTATCTTATGAAGCACTCATGACGGTCGTTCCGTCAACGGAAGAATTGTCGTATGAAGTGAAAGAGCAAGTCGAGATTCAAGTGAAATATGAAGGCTATATTTCCAAACAGCTTGAACAAGTCGAGAAGATGCGTCGCATGGAAGAAAAACGAATCCCAGAAAACTTGGATTATGATGCGATCGGTGGTCTCGCGACAGAAGCGAAACAAAAACTAAAACAAGTTCGTCCTCTTTCGATCGGACAAGCGTCCCGTATCTCAGGCGTAAACCCGGCAGACGTGTCAATCTTGCTCGTCTATATCGAACAGGGACAATACGCAACGGTGGAGTGAAACGATGAACGAATCTCAATTTATTGAAGCGTTACGAGCTGAAGGGTTTGAACTGAGTGAGACACAACTCAGTCAGTTCAAACGTTACTTCGAAATGCTCGTCGAATGGAACGAAAAAATGAACTTAACGGCCATCACGGACCGAGAGGAAGTATATTTGAAGCACTTCTATGATTCGCTCAGCGCAGCGTTTCATTTCGATTTCACGAAAGTCGAAACCGTATGTGATGTCGGGGCAGGAGCGGGATTCCCGAGTCTTCCGCTTAAAATTTTATTCCCACACTTACACGTCACGATCATCGATTCGTTAAACAAACGCATCACCTTCTTGAACGAATTGGCCCTCGCCCTCGGGCTCGAAGGTGTCGCGTTCCATCATGGTCGCGCTGAAGAGTTCGGAAAAAATAAAAAGTTCCGCGAACAGTTTGACGTCGTCACAGCGCGTGCGGTTGCCCGCATGACCGTGTTGGCGGAATACTGTTTGCCCCTCGCGAAAGTAGGCGGAAGCTTCGTCGCGCTTAAAGCAGCCAAGGTTTCTGACGAGATGGCAGACGCCAAAAACGCTTTAGCCGTTCTAGGTGGGAAAGAAAAAGCGACACACCAGTTCCTATTGCCAGGAGAGATGAGTGAGCGTAATATCGTAGTTGTAGATAAACTACGAAAAACGCCCGGGAAATATCCGCGTAAAGCGGGAACACCGGCGAAAGAGCCACTTATCTGATGATGTCGTTTCACGTGAAACAAAAGCAGATTCCAGTGGTGGAGTCTGCTTATTTTTTTACATAAAGGGGTGCCCGACGTTGAAGAATAGATTTGCGAAATTGTTCGGTGTGAATCGAAAAGACGAAGTTGCCGTGACGCAGATTGCGGAAGTTCGAGCGGATGACACGGTACAAGAACTCTCGTTATCACGGTTGCGTCCAAACCGTTATCAACCGCGTAAAGTGTTCGAACCGGCAAAAATTGAAGAGTTGGCAACGACGATTTCGGAACATGGACTCCTTCAACCAATCGTGGTTCGAAAGGCAGATGGGGACTGCTATGAAATCATTGCCGGGGAGCGTCGTTTCCGTGCGGTGAAATCGCTTGGTTGGTCAGCGATTCCGGCAATCGTTCGCGATATGGACGATGATACGACGGCTGCACTCGCCTTGATTGAAAACTTGCAGCGTGAGCAGTTAAGCCCGATTGAAGAGGCGGAAGCATATGATCGTTTACTCGCCTTGAACGGTTTGACGCAAGATGCGCTCGCGAAGAGTCTAGGCAAGAGTCAATCCACGATTGCCAATAAGTTGCGCTTGTTAAAATTGCCGGAGGATGTGAAGCAGTCGCTTCGCGATCGTCGGATCAACGAGCGACATGCGCGTGCGTTGTTGCCGTTGAAGGAAGAAGGATTGCAACTTCAAGTGCTCGCAGAAGTGTTAGAACAGGATTTTAACGTCAAGGAGACAGAAGAACGCGTCGCCTTTTTAACAACACCGATCGAAGAAGAGAAGCGAAAGCCGAAAAAACAACGTCGTCGGACGAAAAGTTTTGCGCGTGACACGCGAATCGCCATCAACACGATTCGTGACTCAATCGATTTGATTGGGAAAACAGGGATTGACGTCCAAACTGAAGAAGTAGACGAAGAGGAATTTGTTGAAATTCGAATTCGCATCCCGAAAGCGCGGCCTCAAAAATGAGTCCGTGCTTTTTTATACAATGAAGGAGGTTTGTAGATGGAACGATTAGCATTAAAATTCATTCGCCCAAACCCGAATCAGCCCCGGAAACAATTTGAGGTGGGAAAATTAGAAGAGTTGCGTCAATCCATTGAGCGATATGGCGTCCTACAACCAATCGTCGTTCGAAAAGCGACAGGATACTATGAAATCATTGCCGGGGAACGACGGTTTCAGGCGGCGAAGCTCGCTGGGAAAGAAGACATTCCTGCCCTCGTCGTCACGGCGGACTCCGATCGCGTCATGGAGTTGGCGCTGATTGAAAACATTCAGCGGGCAGACTTGAATGCCATCGAAGAGGCTGTCGCCTATGAACAGTTGATGCAGACGCTAGGTCTGACGCAACAACAGTTGGCCGATCGCGTCGGGAAGAGCCGCAGTCATGTGACGAACAGTCTTCGCCTCCTTCGATTGCCGAGTGCCGTCCAGCATGCGGTCATGGTCGGAGATTTGACGATGGGACATGCACGTGCCATCACGGGTATGAAATCGGAACAAGCGATGGAACAGATTGCGAAACGGGTCATTGCCGAGCATTGGACGGTCCGTCGCCTCGAGCGTTACTTACAAAAAGAGCGCACAGAAAAAAAGACGCTGAAGCGATCGAACGCCGATATCGAAGCGGTCGAAGCGGTGCTTGCGGAGCGTCTTCAGATGGATGTGTCGATTCGTCCGCGCCGAAAAGGCGGCGTCCTCGAGTTGAAGTATTTTTCACAAGACGACTTGGAACAATTGTTGACGTTATTATCGCCTCAAGACTTTGATTCATCTCGTGACTGACGAAGACGCGTGATGGCCGCCTCTTCGTGATGCAGGCGCCCGATCCGTGTATCAAAATCGGCGAATCCGTCTGTGATGAAACGTGCGAGTTCATATACAAGATGGAGACGGGTATTCTGTAGAATCATCATCTCCATGAATCCACTTACGTTCACGACGGCTTTAATATTGTAAGCGCCGACTGTCGGAAGTTCTTTTTGGACACCGGCCCCTGGAGCGAGCGGACCTTCCGAAAAGAAGACATAACCGACACTTGATAAACGTCCGAGACAGGCGTCGATAGCGATAATGAGCGGTTGATGGAAGCGCGTTTGAATCTCATGTAACGTTTCCACCAAATTGAGTGCGTGTACAGGCTTCGTTAATGTGCCGTATACATGTAAATTTCGGATATGACGTTCTTCTAAAAACGTTCCGACGAGCGGACCGAGTGAATCACCGGTCGAACGGTCCGAACCGATGCAAACAAGGACGATGGGGCGATGGATTTCATTGACCAACTGTTCATGAAGCTGGTCCGCAAGCAATCTGGATCCACTCCGCTCAGTGTGTTCAATGAAGAAAGAGTATGGTTTATGAGGTTTTAAGCGAAACGGCATGAATCTCATCCTCTCTTCTAAGCTGCCTATTCCTAGTTGCAGTTGGGGGATTGATCTCGTATTAACCCATTCCCAAAAGTGGAAAACTTCTAACTTCCGAATGCAGTGTTTGAGAAAAGTCGTGAAATATGTTTTGATAATTTAGAATCTACGACTTTGAGGTGAAAAGATGGCTTCGCAAAATACAGAAAAAGATTTAAATACGGTTGCCGATGAGACAATCGACAGCGTGAACCGATTCGTGGAGTATTTTAAAGATACAGACATGTGGATTGGTTTAGGGATCAAGCTCGCCGGTGTGGCGCTCATCATCCTTGGTTTATATATCGCAACACGCATTTTGACAACGATGGTCGAGCGTGTGTTTACGCTCCGCAAAATAAAAGAACATGATATCGTCGCCCAGCGACAGAATGAAACGTTATTAAAATTAGCCCAAAACACAATCCGCTATGTGATCGGGTTGATTATGGTCTTGACGGTGCTCGGACAATTCGGTGTGAATATCGCCGGTTTGATTGCATCAGCCGGGGTCGCGGGTCTTGCAATCTCATTCGGGGCACAAAGTTTGGTGAAAGACGTCATCACAGGGGCGTTCATCATCTTTGAAAACCAATACAAGAACGGGGATTACGTCAATTTGAACCAACAAGTCGACGGGACGGTCATCGAGGTCGGAATCCGGACGACGAAGTTAAAAGGATTAAACGGACAAGTGACGATTATTCCGAACGGACAAATCTTACAAGTGACGAACTACTCGCTTGAAAACAGTGTCGCCGTTGTCGATATTGGGGTTGCGTACGAAGAAGATATGTCAAAAGTAGAGCAAGCGCTCAAGGAAATTGCGAAAATGGTCGAAGCACGCTATCACGACTTGTTCATCAAGCCAATCGACTTGGCTGGAGTGCAGTCGCTCGGACCATCGGAAGTGGTGTACCGATTAATGGCGGAAGTGCCGCCGACCCAGCACTTCGCAGCTGGTCGAATTTTGCATAAAGAGTTAAAGGCTGGACTTGACGAGCGGGGGATTGAAATTCCATACCCACGTACGGTCATGATGCCACCGAACTCGGCTCCTAAAGGAGGAGAAGCAGAAAATGCAAAGTAAAACCTATGCATTGAACGATATTGTGGAAATGAAAAAACCACATGCCTGTAAGACGAACCGTTGGCAAATCACGCGTGTCGGGATGGACATTCGAATCAAGTGTCAAGGCTGCGGAGCCAGTGTGCTCATGCAACGCCGTGATTTCGATAAGCGATTCAAGAAAGTGCTTGAACAAGGGAACGCCGCCGAATAAGCGGCGTTTTTCTTTAGGTTATGAACGTGAGTTGCGGTTTAATCGTGGACTATCTATAATTGTGAAGGATGTGACGGTGTGGTGTACTGAATGTACCCACTCCACAGACGGCTTAACATTTCCCGGGAAACACCGGATGAGGAGGAAATACTAGTGGGATTAACAGCAGGAATTGTCGGATTGCCAAACGTCGGGAAATCGACATTGTTTAATGCGATTACACAAGCAGGAGTCGAGGCGGCCAACTATCCGTTCGCGACGATCGACCCGAACGTCGGCGTCGTAGAAGTACCGGATGCGCGCCTTGATCGATTGACAGAACTCGTCAAACCGAAAAAAACGGTACCAACAGCATTTGAGTTTACAGATATCGCTGGAATCGTGAAAGGTGCGTCAAAAGGTGAAGGTCTCGGAAACAAATTCTTGGCGAACATTCGCGAAGTCGATGCGATTTGCCAAGTCGTCCGTTGCTTTGAAGACGAGAACATCACGCACGTCGCAGGTCGTGTCTCACCAATCGATGACATTACGACTATCAATCTTGAATTGATCTTAGCTGATCTTGAGCAAGTCGATAAACGAATCGCACGTGTTCAAAAAATGGTGAAGGCAAAAGATAAAGGTGCGGTACAAGAACTTGAAGCACTCGAAATCGTGCGAGATGTTCTTGAATCAGAGCGCCCGGCACGTGTCGCTGAATTATCAGAAGATCAACTCGCGATCGTCAAACACTTCCAATTGCTTACGATGAAGCCGATGCTTTACGTGGCGAACGTGAGTGAGGATGAAGTGGCAGATGCCGATTCGAACGAGTTTGTACAAGCAGTCCGTGATCACGCGGCAACAGAAGGGTCGAAAGTCATCGTCATCTGTGCACGAATCGAAGAAGAAATTTCAGAACTCGAACCGGAAGAACGCCTCGAGTTCTTACAAGATCTCGGAATCGAAGAGTCAGGACTTGATCAATTGATCCGTGCGGCTTACTCGACACTTGGTCTTGCGACATACTTCACGGCAGGTGAGAAGGAAGTTCGTGCATGGACGTTCAAACAAGGGATGAAAGCCCCACAATGTGCTGGTGTCATCCACTCTGACTTCGAACGTGGATTCATCCGTGCCGAAGTCGTGTCGTATGACGACCTTTCAGCAGCAGGAAACATGACGACGGTGAAAGAACAAGGGAAACTTCGTTCAGAAGGAAAAGAATACGTCTTCCAAGATGGCGACGTTGTCACGTTCCGCTTCAACGTATAAGTTGATTTACGGAAACGTATTGTAAAAGTCAAGGAAGTTTGATAGTATATTATGACGTGAGTAAAACAATTGTTTGCTCCTTGCTCCTACAACCGGTAGGGGCCGTTAGTCCAAGAGGAGGTGAAAGATAATGCGTAAATACGAACTTCTTTACATTATCCGTCCATCAGTTGATGAGGAAGCGAAGAAAGCTTTAATCGAGCGCTTCAACAACGTCATCACTGAAAACGGTGGTACTGTTGAAAAAACAACAGACATGGGTAAACGTCGTTTCGCTTATGAAATCAACAAGATGCGCGAAGGACACTACGTTCTTCTTAACATCGTTGCTGAACCTAAAGCGATCTTAGAAACAGAGCGTCTCATGAAGATCTCTGACGACGTTGTCCGTCAAATGACAACAAAAGACGAGCGTTAATCCTTAACGTTTCGTATCGTGAAAGGGGAGCTTGGAGATGATTAACCGAGTTGTGTTAGTTGGTCGATTGACTCGCGATCCCGAAATGCGTTATACGCAGAGCGGAATCGCCGTAACACGCCTTACTCTCGCTTGCGATCGTCCATTCGCTGGACAAGATGGGAAGCGCGAGACGGACTTTATTGATTGTGTCGTTTGGCGCAAACAAGCAGAGAACGTAGCACAATACTTGAAAAAGGGCAGCATGGCCGGCGTTGACGGTCGCCTTCAAATCAGTAGTTACGAAGGACAAGATGGCCAACGTCGTTACCGGGCAGAAGTAGTCGCAGACAGCGTACGCTTCCTTGAACCACGCGGAGCCTCAGGGCAACGTGAGCAAGCACCATCTGGAGATGTCTTCGGTGGTGGTGAATCAAGTGGATCAGGATGGGGCGCAGGAGCCGCTTCGACTTCATCTCAGTCCTCGAATTCGAATAAAGGTTTTGACGCAGATCCGTTCTCGGGTGGCGGCAAAATCGACTTGTCAGATGATGATTTGCCATTCTAATCATCATGGACAATAAAAACTAACCTATAAAGGAGGTCTTCACATGGCACGTCGTCCAGGAGGTCGTCGTCGTCGTAAAGTATGTTTCTTTACGTCGAACAACATCACTCATATCGATTATAAAGACGTAGAATTGCTCAAACGCTTCGTTTCGGAGCGTGGTAAAATTCTTCCACGTCGTGTGACTGGTACTTCAGCGAAATACCAACGTCCACTTACTGTCGCTATCAAGCGCTCACGTCAAATGGCTTTGCTTCCATACGTTGCAGAGTAATTGTTTGACGAACGGCTTATCCTCTTGGATAAGTCGTTTTTTTGTATTTCATCTCGTCTGTAAGTGTGTAAGTGAAACCGACGAATATGGTATGATAGAGCAGAAACCTTTACGATTCCATGGGTGAACATTACTCATTTTAGGAGGCATACATGCACAGTGGTGAAGCATTAACATCCGTGAAGAACCAATACGCGCGGCACATGATTCCATACGTGATTGGATTCCTTGTCTCGTTAGGATTGGCGTTCTACAACATTGTGGCGGCAATCACCCTGTTTATGGGCACGCTGATTTTTTTCATCTATCAGCAAGTGACGATGCGACGGGAGCGTAAAAATTGGGAACAGTATGTCCTCTCTCTCTCTCATCAAATCGAAGAGGTCGGAAAAGAAGCATTGACGACGATGCCGATTGGGATTTTAGTCTTTGACCAGGACCGACGGATCAGTTGGTATAACGAACAATCACGATTGATTTTCGAACTCGATATGGCGATTGGAATACCGCTTGATGCGCTCCATTCCGCCTTCGATGAATTGATTGAAGAAGAAGAGGATGAAGCCACGATTGAAGTGGGTGACCGTGTCTATCGTGTTTATTACAATCAAATCCATCAAACCCTCTATTTATTTGATATGACCGAAGAAGCGGAGATGGAACAAAAGTATGTTCAAACGCAGACGGTTATCGGTATTTTGTATTTAGATAACTATGACGAGATGTCGACTGCGGTGGATGAACAGGTCCGTAGTGAAGTCAATCGTCGGGTGACGGTGCTCCTCAATCAATGGGCGCAGCGGCATCATATCTACATGCGTCGTACAGCTGCGGACCGCTTTTTCCTCGTCATGAATGAACGGACGTTATCTGAACTTGAAAACAACCGCTTTTCAATCTTGGATGAAGTGCGTGATGCGACGAAGGAACAAAGAATCCCGTTGACGTTATCAATCGGGATTGGGTGCGGTGAAACGACATTGACGGAGCTCGGTAATCTCTCTCAGTCGAGTCTAGATTTAGGACTTGGCCGTGGTGGTGACCAGGCAGTCGTTAAGCGTCATAATGGGAAAGTTCGTTTCTTCGGCGGGAAGACAAATCCGACCGAGAAGCGAACGCGTGTCCGGGCACGTGTCATCTCGAACTCGATGCGTGACCTCATTCGGGAATCGAGCCGTGTCCTTGTGATGGGACATAAGAATCCAGATATGGACTCGCTCGGGGCTTCCATCGGTGTCATGAAATTGGCTGAGTTTGTCGGGCGCGAGGCGTATGTCGTCATTCCATCCGGTGAGACGAGTGTCGGGATTCAGCGGCTCGTCCATGAAGTAGAGAACGATGACTCGTTATACAGCCAATTCCTGACCGAGTATGAGGCACAGCCACTCATCGATGAACAGACATTACTCGTCGTCGTCGATACACACCGTCCGTCCCTCGTCATTTCAAAAGACATTTTGGATCGGTCGGAGCAGGTCGTCGTCATCGACCACCATCGTCGCGGGGAAGAGTTTATCGAAGATCCGGTTCTCGTGTATATGGAGCCTTACGCATCATCAACGAGTGAGCTCGTCACAGAATTGATTGAGTATCAGGCGGGAAGCCGAAAGCTCTCGATTTTAGAGGCGACGTCACTTCTCGCGGGGATCATGGTCGATACGAAAGGATTTACGCTCCGTACGGGATCCCGTACGTTTGATGCGGCATCCTTCTTACGGATTCAAGGTGCTGACACGGTTCTCGTACAGCACTTCATGAGACAAGACCTCGATGCTTATATCGAGCAGTCTCAGATTTTGAGAAACACCGAAATTTATGCAGGTGGGATGGCGATTGCGGTCGCTTCTGACGACGAGGCACACCATCAAGTGTTGATTGCTCAGTCTGCAGACCAGTTGCTGAATATGGAAGGCGTCAAAGCCTCGTTCGTCATCGCCGTCTTACCGGACGGACGTACGGGAATCAGCGCGCGGTCGCTCGGCGACGTCAATGTCCAAGTCATCATGGAAATGCTCGGTGGCGGTGGCCATTTGACGAATGCAGCGACGCAACTTGAAGTGAGTCGCGAACAAGCGAACGTCATGTTGAAAGAGGCAATCGATCATTATTTAACAGATGAAACTGAAGGAGAGGAATTAGAATGAAAGTCATTTTGAAAGTAGATGTAAAAGGACAAGGGAAAGCTGGAGAAGTGAAAAACGTGGCCGATGCTTACGCTAAAAACGTCTTGTTCAAGAAGAACTTAGCAGTGGAAGCGACACCAGGAAACCTGAAAGCATTCGCGGCGAAAGAACGTCGTGCCGAAGAAGCAGCAGAAGAAGAGTTGAACGAAGCGAAACGACTCAAAGAGAAGCTTGAAAAAGAGACGATTGCCGTCACGACAAAAGCCGGTGAAGGCGGTCGCGTGTTCGGTTCGGTCACGAGCAAGCAAATCGCGGATGCCCTTAAATCGATGGGTTACAAAATCGATAAGCGTAAAATTGAACTCGAGCATCCGATCAAGGCGCTCGGTTTCACGAAAGTGCCAGTGAAGTTGCACCATGACGTCGTCGCGACGTTGAATGTACATGTACAAGAAGCTTGAAGGTGAGGTAGAGACGGATGAGTGATGCGATTCAAGTCAATACACCACCGCATAGCGTGGAAGCGGAGCAAGCCGTCTTAGGGGCAATCATCCTCGATTCGGATCGGTTGATTACGGCCTCAGAGCGGGTCGACCCGGACGACTTTTATCGTGTCAGCCACCAACGCATCTTTGAAGCGATGCTAAAGATCAATGACCGAGGCGAGCTCGTCGACTTGGTCACGCTCAGTTCCGAGTTACAGGCGCAAGGGATTTTGGACGAAATCGGAGGCCTCAACTATTTGGCGGAGGTCGCGGAATCCGTTCCCGCCATCGGGAACATCGGCTATTACTTGAACGTCGTCGACCAAAAGGCGGCACTCCGTCGCCTGATTCGAACTGCGACCAACATTGTCTCGGATGGTTATGAGCGTCAAGATGAGGTGGATTCTGTTTTATCTGATGCCGAGCGAAATATTCTAAAAGTATCGCAGCGAAAAGGACAATCGAGCTTCCACCCGATTGGTTCTGTCTTATCCGATGCGTACTCGACGATTGAAAAGCTGCATCAGTCGAGCGGTGAAATCACCGGGATTGCGACCGGGTTCACGGATTTGGATAAGATGACGGCCGGTTTCCAACGAAACGATTTGATTATCGTGGCCGCCCGTCCATCTGTCGGGAAGACCGCGTTCGCCTTGAACATCTCGCAAAACGTCGCGGTCCGTACGGGTGAGAACGTCGCCATCTTCAGTTTGGAGATGGGTGCCGAGCAACTCGTCATGCGTATGTTATGTGCGGAAGGGAACATCGATGCCCAGCGCCTCCGGACCGGTCGTCTTGAAGCGGAAGATTGGGGTCGTCTCTCCCTTGCGATGTCGTCGCTCTCACAGGCAGGCATCTACATCGACGATACACCGGGTCTTCGGGTCAACGAAATCCGAGCCAAATGTCGCCGATTGAAGCAGGAACATGGTCTCGGGATGATCATGATTGACTACTTGCAGCTCATCGTCGGGAACGGGAAACCGGGCGAGAACCGCCAACAAGAAGTATCGGAAATCTCACGTACGCTCAAAGCAATCGCACGGGAACTACAAGTACCGGTCATCGCCTTGTCTCAGCTCTCACGTGGCGTAGAGAGTCGTCAAGACAAGCGACCGATGATGTCCGATATCCGTGAATCGGGAGCAATCGAGCAGGATGCCGATATCGTCGCCTTCCTCTATCGTGATGACTATTACGATAAAGAGAGTGAAGACGCCAATACGATTGAAATCATCATTGCGAAACAACGTAACGGTCCGACCGGCACGGTCAAGCTCTCCTTCAGGAAAGAGTACAACAAGTTCGTCAATATGGAGACGCAAGCCTTCGCACCACCGATGTAACGTCGGTGGTGTCTTTTTTTGTATAGGATTAGATCAAAATGACGAACGAATAGTTACATCTTATATAAAACGTTCGGTATTCAATTGACTTTCTTGCTTTTCAAGTGTACACTTACGGATGGTTTGAACAGAACGTTGATTAATAAGGAGGATTCATTATGTCATCAGTAGTCGTAGTGGGAACGCAGTGGGGCGATGAAGGGAAAGGGAAGATCACCGATTTCTTATCGAAACAAGCCGAAGTCGTCGCGCGTTATCAAGGGGGAGACAACGCTGGTCACACGATCGTCTTCAATGATACGAAATATAAACTTCACCTCATTCCGTCTGGGATTTTCTATTCGGATAAGACGTGTGTCATCGGGAACGGGATGGTCGTCAACCCGAAATCACTCGTGACAGAACTCGCTTACTTACATGAACGGGGTGTGAGCACGGATAACCTCCGGATCTCGAACCGGGCGCATATCATCTTGCCATACCACCAGCTTCAAGATCGTCTCGAAGAAGAGGCGAAAGGTGACGCGAAAGTCGGTACGACACTGAAAGGAATCGGTCCAGCGTATATGGACAAGGCGGCACGTATCGGGATTCGCATCGCCGACCTTCTCGACAAAGAAGTGTTTGCGGAGAAGCTAAAGACTGTACTTGAACTAAAAAATCGCATGTTCGTGAAAATGTATGAAGTCGATCCAATCGAGTTCGATGACATCTTTGAAGAATACTACGCGTATGGTCAACAGTTCGCGAAATACGTGTGTGATACATCGGTCGTGTTGAACGATGCGCTCGACGAAGAGAAAAAAGTTCTCTTTGAAGGGGCTCAAGGGGTCCTTCTCGATATCGACCATGGAACGTATCCGTTTGTCACATCGTCGAATGCTGCATCAGGCGGCGTATCGAGTGGTGCCGGAATCGGGCCATCGAAGATTCATCACGTGGTTGGTGTCTGTAAAGCATATACGTCACGCGTTGGAGACGGTCCGTTCCCGACAGAGCTCGACGATGAGATTGGTCATACAATCCGTGAAGTCGGGAAAGAATATGGAACGACAACAGGTCGTCCACGCCGTGTCGGCTGGTTCGACTCGGTCGTCGTGCGTCACTCACGCCGCGTCAGTGGGATCACAGATCTTTGCCTCAACTCAATCGATGTGCTGACAGGTCTTGAGACGCTCAAGATTTGTACATCGTATGAGTATGAAGGAAAGCATCTTGACGAGTATCCACCGAACTTCCGCGTCCTTGAGAAGTGTGTACCGGTATACGAAGAGCTTCCTGGCTGGACAGAGGATATCACAGGGGTTCGTCGCTTTGAAGACCTTCCGGAGAACGCACAGCGTTACGTGCGTCGCATCGAGGAATTGACAGGAATCGAATTGTTGACGTTCTCGGTCGGACCGGCTCGTGAACAGACAGTCATCTTGCGTGATATTTACGAAGCATAAGAAAGGGAGCCACCGGGCTCTCTTTTTCTATTTCCACGGAAATGGACCACGCTTTCTAAGCTGTTTAAAAAGAGTTACAATGTAGGCATGTACGTTTAATGATAAGAGGAGGACTCACTGAATGGATCGTACGATTTTAGTGGTAGATGACGAACAACCAATCGCAGATATATTGAAGTTTAAACTTGAAAAAGAAGGTTACCAGGTGCACGTTGCCTATGACGGTGAAGAAGCACTCGTCAAAGTAGAAGAGATTCAACCGGATCTCATCTTGCTCGACATCATGCTTCCGCTCAAGGACGGCATGGAAGTATGCCGTGAGGTGCGGAAGAAATACGATATGCCGATCATCATGTTGACGGCAAAAGATTCCGAGATCGACAAAGTACTCGGACTAGAGCTCGGCGCAGACGATTACGTCACAAAGCCGTTCAGCTCACGTGAATTGTTAGCCCGTGTCAAAGCGAACATGCGACGTCATGCGACAGCACCGGCGCCAGAAGCAAAAGGAGCCAACGCGAACGATATCGTGATCGGCGACTTGACGATTCATCCGGATTCGTACATGGTGACGAAACGGGATGAGAAGATCGAATTGACACATCGTGAGTTCGAATTGATTCATTACCTCGCCCAAAACATCGGGCAAGTGATGACGCGGGAGCACTTGCTCCAAACGGTATGGGGCTATGATTACTTCGGTGATGTGCGTACCGTGGATGTCACAGTACGTCGTCTTCGTGAAAAAGTGGAGGACAATCCATCGACTCCGACGTATATCATTACGCGTCGTGGCGTCGGGTATTATTTGAAGGCAGGAGAAGAAGATTAAACGATGAAACGGACGAACTTCTTTAAATCAATCCAGTGGAAGCTCGTCGTCATCTATGCGCTGCTCATTCTCGTTGCGATGCAAGTCATCGGCGTGTACTTTGTGCGTTCTTTGGAACGGCAATACATCAACAACTTCTCGCAGTCACTTGTCGACCGGGCGAACCTACTGAGCTATAACATCAGTGAGGGGACTGCCGCGAACGAGAGTGACTTGACCACGGACCAGCAGTTGAACCAGTTACTGGATCAGCTGCTGTCTGAATTTACAGAGAGCACGACGCTAGCTGACGACATTCGAGAAGTCCAAATCATCGACACGAACAGTGTCGTCCGGGCAACCTCGAACCAAAATAATCAAAGTCTCGTCGGACAACGGACCGCGAGCACGTTCATTCAAAAGTCATTCGCGACAGGCGGGGCGCAAGAGACGCTCGTCTATGAAGATTCAAATGACCGAATGCGCGTCGTTGCCGTTCCGATCAAGTCGGAAGTGGACGGTACGACGACCGGGATGATCTATATCGAGGCATCGATGAAGTCCATCTACAACCAGATGGAACAAGTGACACGTATCCTCGCAACAGGGACGTTGATCGCACTCATCATCACCTCGTTCCTCGGAATTCTCTTATCGCGCACCATCACGCGACCGATTGCCGATATGCGGAGGCAGGCCGTCGAGATGCGGAAAGGGAACTTCTCACGAAAAGTTAAAGTGTATTCGGATGACGAGGTCGGTCAACTCGCTTACGCATTCAATGAATTGACGGACGAGTTGATGGAGGCGAACGCGACGACGGAAGCCGAACGACGCCGCTTGACGAGTGTCCTTGAGAACATGTCCGACGGTGTGGTCGCGACCGACCGCTCACTACGGGTCATCTTGATGAACGACCAGGCGCGCGACATGATTGGGGTCGATGAAGAAGAGGCGATGGGGACGAATCTACAAAATCTCCTCGCATTCGAAGAGGAAATCATCATTCCGGAAGACGGCACGATGCCGACAAAACTGATTGACCTCAGTACGGACGAAGAATTGTTCCTCGTTCGTGCCTATTTCTCACCGATTCAAAAACATAGTGGACCAATCACAGGTCTCATCGTCGTCTTGCATGACGTCACGGAACAAGAACAGGTCGAACAGGACCGCCGTGAATTCGTTGCGAACGTCAGTCATGAATTGCGGACACCGCTCACGACGATGCGTAGTTACTTGGAGGTTCTTGCAGAAGGTGCTTATCAGGATGAGGAATTGGCGCCACGTTTCTTAGAGACGACGCAAAACGAGACGGAGCGGATGATTCGCCTCGTCAATGACTTGTTGCAGCTCTCGAAGATGGACAGTAAAGAATATAAGATGCAGAAGGTGAAGTTCGACTTCGTGCAGTTCTTTAACGATATCATCGACCGTCATGAGATGACGAAAGGGGATGCGATTCAATTCCGTCGCAAACTGATGAAGCGTCGCGTCTACGTGCATGCCGATCAAGATAAGATGACTCAAGTCATCGACAACATCATCACGAACGCCATCAAGTTCTCACCAGAAGGTGGGACGATTACGTTCCGGACGATGCTTCGGGCGAAACGCCTTGTCATCGGCATCAAAGACGAAGGGGTCGGGATTCCGAAGTCGAACTTAAAGAAAATTTTCGAACGTTTCTATCGTGTCGATAAGGCGCGGGCGCGAAACATCGGTGGTACAGGACTCGGTCTATCGATTGCCAAGGAAGTTGTATCTGCTCACGGTGGCGACATCTGGGCAGAGAGTGAATTTGGAAGAGGTACAACAATTTACTTCACAATCCCGTTCGATACGATTGTGGAGGTGAATGATTGATGAAACGGTTTACGATTGCAAAGCCGGAACTGTGGAAGTCGTTCATTTTGCTCACGTTAATCGTCACGTCGATTGTTCAAACCATCATCTTGTGGGACTACCATCCCACGTATCAGGCCGTCCAATCTGAAACGCAACTCACGACGGTGGACGAGTCATTGCAGCGTCGAGCGGACCAGGTCATCATTCCCGTTCAAGCGGTCGTGCATGACAACAATGCTGTGTTCGCTTCAAAGAATACACCGAAGCAACTGATGCGTGTCATTCGGGATTCGTTTGAAGCGAGTGAGTTCAAGCCGCTCGCTGTGAAAAACGTCCCGAGTTTCTATACGGATATCAACGAGGGACTGGAGTTGATCTTACCGGAGGCCTACTATGCGGACACGCTCAGCTATATGCTTCCGGGAACGTATAGTCTGTCTGGGAAGATTCCACAGCGAATCCTCATCTATATGGATGACAGTGCGTTCAACATTCGTGCCATCATGAGCGACCAGTCCATTTGGGAAGGGAAGTTGACGAAAGTCGGAAACGGCGATGTGAACAGTCTTTTCTTAAAAAACTCGAGTCGAACGATGAAGCGCGTGACGTATACGGATGAACGCGTGAATTATATCCCGGTCGTCGGACCTGAGATGAATGAGTTGTTCGCGTATGACGTGTCGTCGATTCAAATCGATACTCGTCTCGACTGGATGCGAGATACGTTCTTCCCAGGTGACCCGAACGTTCAAGAAGTCGACCCGGCAAGCTCGGTCGGGGCGTTGACGAACGGTGTCAGTGTGGCAGAATACGATGCGAAATTGAATGCGAGTCGCTATCGAAACCTGTCTCGGAATAGCACCGAGCGTGATACAGCAATCGGGTTAGATTCCATTGTGGAATTCGTGAACTTCCACGGGGGATGGGTCGATGAAGCGTCTGAGAATCAAGGGCTGTCTCTTCGATTCGATGCCATCACACCGGCCAATAAAGGATTTGAAACGACCGTGTTCCGTTTTCACGTGAAAGGGTATCCCGTCTTCAGTCAGCGTGAGGCGTTTATCAACAACGATGCCATCGATTTATCCACATTACGTGTGGAAAACGACGGGGCACAGGTCCGATCGATCACACGTAACCACTTGGAAATCGATCGCCTGATCACCGTCGGCACGACACAGTTGGCTGATGCGGATGAAGTGCTCGGTACGCTCATCAACTCCGGACGATTTGAGAACGTGACCGAGATTCGAATCGGTTATGAGATCGAATATAACGAGGACACAAGCCGCTATGTGACGTTTTCACCGAACTGGTTCGTGCGTGAGGCGGGCCGTTGGGTCCCATACAATCAAGGAGACGATTGGACAGAAAGGATGATGTATCGTGGATTGGAGTAAAGCGAAATCGATTTTAATCTTCGCCTTCCTCGCCTTGAACATCTATCTGTTGTTTCAATTGCTGACGGAAACATGGGCGACCGAAGTCGTGACGAATGACAACACCTCGATCACGCAGATTTTAGACCAGCGGAACGTCGATCCGGCAAAATTGCCACGGATGGGTCGAGATATCGGCTATTTGACGGGTTCGTCTGAAGAGATGTCAGCTGCGATGATCACGAAAAATCGGGAGGCGCAGCTCGCGACGACGCTCGACAACATGCAACTCGAAGTCGAGTTGAAACAACCCGTGCCGCTCGATGCGAAGGATTTGCGGACGACCGCTTCGACGTTTGTGGCGGAATATGTTCCGTTTGGAAACGAGTACGCCTACTGGCGCTACGATGAAAAAACGAGACAGGTTGCTTTCGTACAAACATTCGAGGACAACAAGATTTTTTCAGCACCTGAAGTCGAGGGTGGCACGGAAATGTACATCGGTCCTTCCCTCATCCTCATTCAGTTGAACGAGTCGTTCGAAGTGACGGATTATAAACAGCGTCATTTAAAAGACCTCTCCTCAAAAACGCAAGATGACCTCGTGTTGACGGCCAGTGAAGCCATCTCACAACTCGCGTCTCGGAAGTACTTCCAACCGAACCAGGAGATGCGGGCCATCAATACCGGATTTTACAGTTTACCGCTCGACAGCTCTGGCAGTTTGATCATCATGCCACCGCTTTGGTCGATTGGAATTGATGATCAGGTCTACTTCGTCAATGCAATCGATGGAACAGTCGAGCACGTGGAGTTTGAAACGAAAGAATGAAAGGAGTGATTGCGTGACTTTACAGTATAGTGTGTTAGCGAGCGGGTCGACCGGAAACGCCCTCTATATCGAGACGGAACGGACGAAGCTGCTCGTCGATGCCGGATTGACCGGAAAAGCGATGCAACAGCGCATCGAAGCCATCGGTCGGTCATTTGACGGAATCGACGCACTGCTCGTCACCCATGAGCACTCCGACCATATTAAAGGTGTCGGGATATTAGCACGTAAGTATAATTTACCGATTTATGCGAATGCGAAGACATGGGCGGCGATGGAATCACTGATTGGAAAGATTGATCCTGCCTTGAAGTTTCAAATCGAAGTCGGAGATGTGAAACAGTTCGGGGATATCGAAATCGAGACGTTCAACGTGAGCCATGATGCGGCAGACCCGATGTTTTATCAGTTTGCCCATGACGGGAAACGATTAGCCCATATCACCGACACGGGTTATGTCTCGGACCGGATGAAAGGGATCATCCGTGGAGCGGACGACTTCATCTTTGAGTCGAACCATGACGTCTCGATGTTGCAGATGGGGCGTTATCCATGGAGTGTCAAACGGCGAATCCTCGGCGACTATGGCCACGTCTCGAACGAGGATGCAGCCATCGCGATGAGTGAGGTCATCGGTGACCGCACGAAACGGATCTATTTGGCCCATTTAAGTAAAGACAACAACATGAAAGAGCTCGCACAGATGAGCGTCTCACAAACACTCGGTATGCGAGACGTCGACTTAGGTCGAATCAAATTGTGCGACACGGACCCGACAATCCCCACTTCACTCGTTTCTTTATAAGGAAACTTGGGAAAAGACAGTTATCACACTGTCTTGAAGGGGGGACGCGTCGTGAACGAAGAGAGACACCATGAGTATGAACCTCAAGACGTCGAACCTGAAGTACACGAAGCAACAGAAGAGAAATCGACGTATCCGTCTCGGAGCGAATGGCGACCGAAGCAAGAGGAGCACGTACGCCATAAGCCGAGACCAAATATAAAACCGTTGTTACTCGGAGGGGTTGGCGGATTCTTAGGAGCGGCTTTGTTTTTTGTCATCGTGATGCTCTGGGATTCGCCGACCTCTCGTTTTGTGACGAATGAACTGACGCGGACCGAACAGGCCGTCACCGTCACCGAATCGGACGTCACGACCGCTGTCCTTGGGGCGAAGACGTCCGTCGTCAGCATCACCAATATCCAGCGTGCGTTCACCTCGGACTCGCAATGGGAGGCGGGTGCCGGATCCGGTGTCATCTATAAAGTAGAAGGAAACACGGCCTATATCGTCACGAACTTCCATGTCATCGAAGAAGCGGACGAGGTCAACATCGCCTTTTCCGATGGTCAAATCGCATCGGCAACCATTTTAGGCGAAGACCCGCTCAACGACTTGGCTGTCGCTGAGGTCGAGTTACCAAAAAACATCGATGTGGAGCCGATTGTTCTCGGTGACTCCACCGTTCTCCAAGCTGGCGAGACCGTCATGGCCATCGGAAATCCGCTTGGTGTCTTCTCAAACTCGGTTACGCGTGGTATCGTCAGTGGTGTCGAGCGGACGGTGCCGGTCGATACGAACAGCGACGGCTTGATGGATTATAACGCGGAAGTCATTCAGACGGATGCGGCCATCAACCCGGGGAATTCGGGAGGTGCGCTCATCAACATTCGTGGAGAGCTCGTCGGAATCAATTCGATGAAAATCGCCGAGGCGAGCGTAGAAGGGGTTGGATTCTCCATTCCCGTCAACGTGGCGCTACCGGTCATTGACATGTTAGAACGCGACGGCAAGGTGACGCGGGCACAGCTCGGTGTCACGATTCAGGAAGTCATCGCTGTACCCGGAAACGTCCGAGAAGAGTATGGGATCTCCTTCGACCAGGAAGACGGTGTCTTCGTCGAAGAAGTGACACCGGGTAGTCCGGCTGAAGAAGCGGGACTGCGTGTTGGAGATGTCATCACGAAAATCGGAGACCGGGAGATCAAACGATACGTCGATTTACGCGATGCGTTATATCGGGACGCGACGGTCGGTGATACAATCTCCATTGAGTATTTACGTCGCGGAGAAGCAAGCGAAACCGAGGCGACATTAACTGAAGCAACATAAAGAAGCGGCGACGCTTCTTTTTTAAGGAGGAAAAACTGTGGAAAAAAAAGTATGCAAGGAACATGTTGAAATCGCTTTAGACATCATTGTGGATGAAACAGGTGAATACCCGTTGCTAGAGGAATTATCCACAAGTGAACACGTGACATGTGAGTTCTGTGAAGCCGATGCAACATATATTGTGTCAAGCAAAAACTAATTATCAACATGTGGATTTGTGGATAACTCTGTGGATAACCCTATGGATAACTCCAAAAAAACTGTGGAAAAAGGAAGAATTGGATGAATATTTCAATTATCACGGTCGGCAAACTGAAAGAAAAATATTTAAAACAAGGAATTGCCGAGTATACAAAGCGGCTGTCTGCCTACGCTAAAGTGCAGGAAATCGAGGTCTCAGACGAAAAAGCACCCGAGCATTTGAGTGAGGCAGATATGTTACTAGTAAAACAAAAGGAAGGCGAGCGGATTTTGGCGAAGATATCCCCAGATACGCACGTCATCGCCTTGGCGATTCAAGGAAAGCAGCGGACGAGTGAAGAGTTCGCCCGTGAACTCGATCAACTCGCGACGTATGGAAAGAGTAAAATCGCCTTCGTCATCGGAGGATCGCTTGGTCTGTCGGACGATGTGATGAAACGAGCGGATGATACGATTTCGTTCTCGAAGATGACATTTCCCCACCAACTCATGAAGCTCGTGTTGTGTGAACAGATATATCGGGCATATCGGATCAATCGGAATGAGCCGTATCACAAATAAACGTTATTTCTGAGGTACAGATATTAACGAACTCTCTTCTCTTTGTTATTTACGTGAAGCAAATGAATTTAACAAAAGCGAAGAACGTGACTATTCATGAAAATCATCTAAGTTGGACCTCAAATTTATGTTGCTACTGGCTATTAAAACAAAATTTGAGGTCATGGATGATATATGAATCACAAAAAGTTTGGTTGTGCACTGTAGATTACACTGAAATACGCTTCGCTACTCTATCTAAAAATCTTTTTCTTCGATGATCTTTCCCACTACTCGTAAACGGACTATTCAACCATTTCACATTTTTAAGTCCAATCCCTTTGAATGTTCTACGAATAAGAGTCCCTTCAATGGGATTCCCGGCCAGAAATTTTAAATACCACGTTGGCACTTCAGAAGTAGAAATGACAGTGGTTTTTTTAATATGAGTTAGTAATCCTTTCAATCCAGTAGATTCCTCTACATAGGCAAAATTTTTTAACATGACCTTGTCAAAAAAACCTTTTAAAATGGCTGGAACATCAAACCACCAAACAGGGAAGATAAAAACTAACTCATCACTGTCACTTAGCATCTTCTGATATTGATTCACTAAGGGATCTTGGGATTGACCTTTCGAGTAAAGAGATAAATCAGATTCACTTAATACAGGATTGAATTGATCCTTATTTAAGTCAATGATTTGGTAATCTTTTTTCCGACGGACTAACTGTTCAATTGTTGTATCCATAATAGATTTATTGAAACTACCATGCCATGGATGAGCAAGAATGATTGTTGTTTTCATAGGTAACCCTCCTACTATTTTTAGAATTTAAATAACCTTTAATTTGAGCATATGCTTTTATTTGAACAATTGCTCAAATAATATATCTGCAATATAATGTTAGTGTAGACGCTAGGTCAATAAGTAGAGAGGTATTTATACAAATCCCTCATTTTGTACAAATTAAGGAGTACTTATGCTAAAACAAAAACCAATAAACACGAATTCTAAGAGATCAATCAATCTTTTAGTGGATACTATGTTGGAATTAATGCATCGAACGAATTTTACGAATATCACCATATCAGAACTTACTAAAACTGCGGGATTGGCGCGAAATACATTTTATGCTCACTTTGATACGAAAGAAGATGTACTAACCTATCATATGTATCATATATTTCGACAGAGGATTCAACTTGCCTCAACAGAAGCGAAACAGGAGCAACTTGATTTCGATACGTTGTATTTTGAAATATGGAGTGACAACATCGAGTTTTTAAATCTCTTAAAAGAAAATGATTTACTTCCGATTTTAAATCGCTTTGAGGAACATTTCGATTTACTTTGTACAGATTTTCAAATTTATGAGAATTGCAATGTATCTGAAAAAGCAGAAGTTTATGCGAATGCGGTATACGCGGATTCATTAGCAAGCATTGTAAAAAGGTGGATGAAGACTGGCATGAAAGAAACTCCACAAGAGTTAAGTAACATTTTTAAAGAATTCATACGATGAACATTGTTTATGATATTTGTTCGGATCTCAAGCATGATTACTGAACTAAAAAGCATTTGGAGACGAATAATACTGAGTGAGTAGATGGGTCTCAAACCATCTACTCTTTTATTTGAAAAAACTAATTTAATTGAATAAAAATTAAATTTATGGAATTAAAGTAGGTATAATATGTATATGAAGGATTCGTTACATAATTTTAGAAGGTACTTGAATACATTAAAAGGAGATTGATTATGAAAAGAATGATTGGAAGAGTTTCATTTGTTTTACTCACACTCGTCTTGATTGGTGTCATTGCGATTGTAGTGATCAAGCCAGGTGTATTTTCAACTAATCAACAGGCTGATGTATCGCTCGTCAAAGATCGACTCGTCGAATTGACGGAGTTGACAACGTTAAAGTATGAATACAGCAACGTCATTGTCAGTCGAAACACGACATCCGTATCGTTGATCGGATTAAAAGATGTCAAACTAGCGGAAGCAATCAAGCTGATTGAATACTCAGGATACCTCAAGGCGGGTACGGACCTCTCTAGCATGGAGGTCTCTTACAATGACACGACTGAGAAATTGACTGTCACTGTACCTCACTCAACCATTTTGGACAACGTAGCGAATACAGATGATGCTGTAGTGACAGATGTAAAAGGGACACTTTTTTCTGACTACCCCTCGCAATTGATTTTTGATGAAATCAATAAAGAGAAGGCAAAAATGGAAAAGACTAAGATCGATCAAGGTTTGCTGACAGAGGCAGACGAGCGCATTGAAGCGTTCTTGACAGAGTTTTTAAAGAATAGCGGTTATGAAACGGTGGCAATCGAGTTCAAATAATCGTTTACAAATTTTTTATACCACAAGGAGACTACGATGAACGCTACGATTCACCTCCTAACAAATCGACTAGATCCAAACTTTCTAAACACCTTCGAACGTTTTCAGGAAACGCATCGCATCTATGCCGTGGATTCAAATGGTGAGCTTTATCAAAAAGACGAGTACTATATTGATGAATGGGACGATGCGAAAAAGAAACAGGTCATCGAGATTCTCAACTACTACATCGATCGTGGCGGAGTTGTTGTTGCAATCCAAAATGACAAGACGTTACTTGGCTTTGCCGGACTGAACGGACAACCGCTCGGAACGGAAGGCCAGTATTTGAATTTGGGTTTCATTCATGTGAGTCGTCCTTGCCGAGGTCAGGGAATCGGGATGCGATTATTTGAACGTGTCTGTCAGGCAGCAATCGAACGGAGTGCGAAAAAACTATACATCGGGGCGAATCCGGCCGTTGATACGTATCATTTCTACAAAGCGATGGGATGTACGTTTGCCGAAGAAATCGTGCCAGAAGTCTACGAGGCAGAACCACTCGACTTACAACTCGAATATGTTTTATCATCTCCTGAGACTGCATCATAACGATGTGGTCTTTTTCATGCAAAAAATCGCTCAACTTCAAGCTTTATCTCCTATGAAGAATTGAGGATTTCGAAAAATTGTGATAGAATCACAAGGCAAATGATTATCATTATCAGTTGATAAGAATAGATGGAATCGAATAAGGTTGAGTGAATGTGAAAGGATGAATACAATGAGCATGCTTGAAGCATATAACATGGCATTTCGAAATGGATTGGAACTAGAGGACGATGTGGTCCTTGAAGAGATGAAGCTTGGGGAATCGACAGAGTGGGATTCGATTGGACATATGACCCTCATCGCCGAAATCGAGGACGCGTTTGACGTATATATTGACTCGGATGAAATGACAGAGTTCCATTCGTATCAGTCTGGTATTGCGTTGTTGCAACGCCTCGGTGTGGACATCCAATCATGATGCTTTTTCAAACACTCGAGCAGTACACGAATCGTGAGGCGGTCTATGCGGACCGCTCTTATTCATATAGAGAGATGGTGGAAGTCGGGGACTCGATTTGTCAAGAAGTCGGCGAACGGTCGCTCGTCTTCTGCTTATGTGCTAACCGAGTCGAGTCGCTCTTCGCATATATCGGCTTTCTCCGTGGACGGGTCGTCCCGGTCTTGCTCGATGAAGATATTCCAGTAGAACAATTACAGAAGCTGATGGATCGGTATGAACCAACTCACGTATGGGCTCCTGAGACGAGGGAGGATTTGGCGAACTCGTTGGATGCCTTCTATGGATATGGCGGCTACGCTTTATTTGAAACAGGAGCAGCAGCTCACCATTTACTTCATGATGAATTGGCTCTTTTGTTGACGACTTCTGGGAGTACAGGAAGCCCGAAATTTGTCCGCCTCACTTATAAGAACCTATCAGCGAACGCCACATCGATCATCGACTATCTCGACATCGATCAAACGGATAAACCAATCACGACACTTCCGATGAACTATTCGTATGGACTCTCCATCATCAACAGTCATCTGTTGAAAGGGGCGACCCTCATCCTGACAGACCGTTCGATCGTTCAAAAGGAGTTTTGGGAACTGTGTCGTGCCGAAAAGGCGACGACGTTTGGTGGGGTCCCGTTTCATTATGAGATGCTGAAACGATTGAAGTTTGAGACGTACGACCTCCCAAGTCTGAAGAAGTTGACACAAGCCGGTGGCAAGTTAGATCCGAAGCTTGCGCAGCACTTCGCAACGGTATGTGAAGAGAAAGGGATTCAATTTTTCATCATGTACGGTCAGACGGAGGCGACGGCCCGGATGTCGTATTTACCGGATCGGATGCATGCGAAAAAAGCAGGTAGCATCGGAATTGCCATCCCTGGTGGATCGCTCACGTTGCGTGACGAAGCCGGAAATGACATCAAAGAGGCGAACGTGACAGGCGAGTTGGTATATCAAGGCGACAACGTGTCGTTTGGGTATGCGACCTCGTTAGCGGACCTTTCAAAAGGTGATGACAATCACGGTGTTTTACGAACAGGTGACATGGCGTATCGCGACGAGGATGGATATTTCTTCATCGTCGGCCGAATCAAGCGCATGATCAAACTGTATGGCAGTCGAATCAGCCTAGACGAAGTCGAGGCGCTCCTTCGAGAGCATGGACATGATTGCGTCTGTGCCGGGGAAGACGACCAGCTATACGTGTATACGTTACAAGATGACGTCGCATGCATTCAAAAAATCATCAAAGAACAAATCAAGGTGAAAGGTGTTCGGGTGATGCAGATTGACGAGATTCCGCGGAATGCGTTCGGGAAGATTCGTTATGCTGCATTGCCGAAGCGAGAACTTGTGACCACCTGATTGTCAGGAATCGGTACATCGTCAAGTTTCATAACATCAGGTGGTAAATATGACTTTTATTTCGATTGAATTTCTCTTATTTTTAACCCTCATCGTCGGAACGTACTATGTGGTTCCACATCGATACCGGTGGGTGCTCCTTTTGTTGGCGAGCTATGTCTTTTACGCCACGTTGAGCGTTCAATTCATCCCGCTCCTGCTGATCAGTACTGCCTTTACGTACGTCATCGGGATTTTGATCGAGAAGCAAGAGAGGAAAGAACAGAAAAAACGGCTCATGTGGGTCGGTGTCTCGGTGCTCGTCTTCTTCCTCGGCTGGTTCAAATATTTTAATTTCGTCAATGATTCGCTCCGTTCGTTCGCCGCATGGAGCGGATTTGATTATGACGTCCCGTATAGAGAAATCGTCTTACCGTTGGCGATTTCCTTTTATACGTTCCAGGCCATCAGTTACGTGGTGGACGTCTCGCGCGGGAAGCAAAAGGCGGAGCGTCATTATGGCTATTTCTCGGTCTATTTTGCCTTCTTCCCGCAACTTGTGGCGGGTCCGATCGAGCGGGCGAAAAAACTGTTGCCACAGTTGAAGACGGAGCAACATCTCGACTACGACAACATCAGCTATGGCATCCAGCGCATCATTTGGGGTTTCTTCAAGAAGACATTGATTGCCGATCGGTTGGCCCCGATTGTCGCGAGTGTGTTCAATAGCCCGGACCCGACCGGTTCGGAGATTGTGCTCGCGACGATGTTGTTCTCGATTCAATTGTTCGCGGACTTCTCGGCATGCAGTGACATCGCGATCGGCTGTGCACGCTTACTCGGGATTCGCTTATCGGAAAACTTCAAGCAACCGCACTTCGCCGTATCGATTGCCGACTTCTGGAACCGCTGGCATATCACGCTTTCGATGTGGCTACGGGATTATATCTTCATGCCACTCGCGAAAGGAAAGAAGAAACGCGAACAAATTTATGGTGCCATCCTTGCGACATTTTTAGTAAGTGGAATTTGGCACGGAGCCGCATGGAACTTCGTCTTATGGGGACTCATTCATGGAATCTATCGCGTCTTCGGAGATCATACGAAACAACAACGTGAAAAAATGGCGTCATGGGTCGGATTTGACCGTGTGCCGACACTGCATCGGTGGTGGAAAATCGCCATCACGTTCCAGCTCGTCTGTTTCTCACGTGTCTTCTTCCAGTCGCACTCCATGGCGGAGGCGTTCTCGCATGCCAAACTGTACGTGACGCCTTCTTCATGGGCACCGTCAGGCATGTTGCAGGCGATTCAAATCTTCTCATTGCTCGATTTGATCATCTTCCTCGTCGTCTTTGTCGTCGTTCATCTGTTCCAACATATCGAGCGGACGAGAGGTTCGGCTTGGGATTGGATGGCACGTCAGTCTGCCGTGACGAGTGTGGCCATCAACTTGTTCTTGATTATCTCAGCGTTCTTATTTGGCGTGTCGAGCCAAGGATTTGTATACGGTGGGTTCTAAGATGGATGGAAAGGAATTAGCATGAAGCGTTTAGGAATCAAAATAGGTGTCGTATTACTCGTCATCATCGCAATCTTCATTCCCGTCAACGAGTTCGTGAAAGAGTCGTGGGAATATAATAATAACCGAGCTGTCCTTGCCTTCAAGCAAGACCCTCACCCGGTCGACATCATCAATTTGGGGACGTCCCATGCGATGTACGGGTATTCATTCAAGTCGCTTGGATTATCGCATCTGGATTTGGCGTTACCGAGTCAGCCAATCGAATATGACTTGAAGATGTTAAAAGAATACGATGAACATCTGAAGCCAGGTGGGGTCGTGATTGTGTCGTTATCACAAATCACCTTCAGCAATTCGAACGTCGGTCGGAAAGAAAACTACTATCGCGTCTTGGAACGGGAAGACTTGGAGTCGGTCAGTTGGTTCAACTACTATACACACGAACGCTTCCCTGCACTGAACAGTGGGAGCGCGTACGCCGCCATTTCCCGGGAAATCCGAGATTTTCGCTTCGATGCGCATAAGCCATGGGAGAATGGGGGGCTGAACTATTCCGAGCGTAAGTATGAGGAAGTCGCCGCCCAATATGAGAATGCCGTGAACAATCACGAGATTGAAGAGAATATGGCATATTTACAAGACATCATCGATTATTGCAAGAAGCAAGGCTATCGCGTCGTCTTAGCGATAGAGCCGGTCCATTCATCGTATCATGCGTATTTTGACGAAGCGATCATGGAACGTCTCGTGTTTCAGCACCTAGAGAAGCTGGATTTAGATGTTCCTTTCCTCAATTACATGGGGGATGAACGGTTCATTCACAAACAATCCTTCTTCCATAACCCGGACCATTTGAATGGGGACGGGCGAACGTTATTGTCTACGCTTGTTTATGAAGATTTGAAGCGGTTGGGGTATATTCAAGATGAAGATGATAATATGGAACGGGAGTGATTCCAATCGAAACAATCTATTTAGCGGGCGGATGTCTATGGGGCGTTCAAGAATTTGTGAGGACATTACCTGGCGTCCTTTCGACTGAAGCGGGACGTGCGAACGGAACGACGGACACGTTGGATGGGGAATATGACGGATATGCGGAATGTGTCAAAACGACGTTCGATCCGGATGTGGTGACGGTCGAAAAATTGATGCACTATTTATTTGAAATCATCGACCCATACAGCATCAATCAACAAGGAATCGATGTCGGCGAGAAGTATCGGACGGGCGTCTACAGTGAGGAGTCACGACACTTGGTGGAGGCGCAAGCGTTTATTGATCGACGATCGGATGCGGAACGAATTGCTGTTGAAGTGAAGCCGCTCACGAACTATGTGCGAAGTGCGGACGAGCATCAGGACCGCCTGACGCGTTGTCCGGACGATTATTGTCATATCCCGAAAGACTTATTAACAAAATATCAGAACGGTTAATTATCAAAGGCGTCTCTTCTGAGATGCCTTTTTCATTTTTTTCCAAATGAGTAAAGCCAAATGCATGCGTTTCCTGTCTAATAAGTGTAAGGGAAAAAACGAAAAGGAGGGATGTTCGATGAAACGTCTCATTCAAAAAGCGCAACGAGGCAATGATCAAGCGTTCTTAAAAATCTTTCAGCATTACGAGGCCGACCTATATCGGATGGCCTACGTATATGTCAAAAATCCGGACGATGCACTCGATGTCGTACAAGAAGTCGCTTATCAAGCATTTAAAAAGATCGGGATGTTACGGGAACTACAATTTTTGAAGACGTGGTTGATGAAGATCACCATCAACTGTGCGCTCGATGTCATGAAGAAGAGACAAAATGTGATTCAATTGAAGCCGGAGTTTGAAGAGTCAATCGGAATTGCGGAAACGGATTACGCGATAACGATGACACTCGCTGATATGATGGATTCTCTTCATGAGGATGAACGCAGTGTGGTCGTGCTGAAATATTATCAGGACTACACGTTTCAACAAATCTCAGATTTATTAGAATGGCCGATTGGTACGGTGAAGACAACCTTGTATCGGGCCGTCGATAAATTGAGACGAGAATGGAAGGAGGCTGATTGCTATGGATCGTGAGATGAAGCGAGTGTTGGCAGACATCGAAATTCCGGGTGAGCTACGGGAGCGGGGGCGCCAAGGTGTGAAGCGAGCGAAACAAGAAATGCGCCGGGAACCAGGATTTATCCGTCGGCGGTTGATGACGGTCGGAATCGCAGCGGCACTACTCATCCCTACTGGTGCATTCGCTTATCAATCCCTCTTGGCGGATGAGTTATACGGTTCGTTTGGCGAGATGAAAGTACATATCGTCAGTGCTACTTTAGAGAAATACTTGTTATTGGACGCCAAATTGAATCAAGCGAAAGGAGTATTGGGTGAGGCAGAATATAAAGAGTTCGAGCGAGGTCTGAGCACCTTCACGGATACGCGAATCGCTTATGGAAATACGAACGGAAATGTCGATTATGAAGCGATTCCGAAGGCGGAACGAGCGGAAGTGAAGCAGGCACTTGCTGATCTTCAGCCATACTTCGATCAATTGAACGATCAGCCTGCTGCACGTGACGTGTTGACTGCTGACGAATATGACGCATATATCGAAGCGCTTATGCGAGAAGAATCGATCCGAGTACGTGCTGGGGAGTATGTCGAAGACATGCCGGATGAGTTGCGACAGTCTTATGAAGAGGCACTCGCGATTATTCGAGAGGTCAATCGGAAGCAACAACAAAACTAGTCATGGTTCATAAGGATGGGAAAATATGTTATCTTCATCATGTTCTAATTCAGAAAATGAAAAAGAGGTACAAACATGTTCACATTCGGAATCATTGGTGGTGCAAGTCTTCTTTTAGTGGCGTTCGTCTTCGGTGTGACATATCTTGTCATCCGATCCATTGTAAAAATGATAAAAAAGTAAAAGAAGGAGGTGGTCACTCAAATCGAGTGATCAACTCCTTCTTTTTACGTCCGTTCGAGAACATTCACGAGCATCTGATGGATGACAGTATGATCGTTCGGGTCATGAAGCTGATAGGGACTGCCGGGGAGCGTATATACATCTTTCGCTCCGACGTACGTGATGTGGAGTGTCAAGGAACCATCTTCCTGACACGCCGTCGTCAGTTCCAACTCACCACTGATGACACCGACTTCTTCCGTCATGACACCGTGGGTTGCCTTAAAGATCGAAGTGATTTCGTTCATTCGAAGACTCCTTTTCTAACTCAGTAACTGCAAGCATTGATGGCTGTCGTGAGTGCTGACTTCTCCGCTGATTGAAGGCTCAAGCCCCAACGACTCTTCGTTTCGACCCACATCTTCGCATACGCACAGCGAGCGCCGGTGCGAGGGGGTTGCCATGTCGACGGATCTTGGTCTCCTTTTGAGCGGTTCGATGAAGCGGACACCGCAATCAATTGAGGACCGTTCAAGTCGTTCGCAAAGCTTTGACGTTTTGTCGTCGTCCAGCTGCTTGCGCCAGAGCGCCATGCTTCAGCGAGCGGAACGACGTGGTCGATATCAATGTCAGAGGCTGAGGTGAACGTGATTCCGTCATAGTAACTGTACCATGAGCCAGTCGCAACCGGACATTCGTCGACGACCGAGTCAGCGTCTCGTTTCAAGACGATGTGACGCGTGTTACAACCGCTTCCTTGACTCGACCAGTGCGGGAAGAGGTCACGACTATACCCCGTCATCGACCCTTCATTTTTGACAGTGAGGGCATTCAGTTTCGTGAGCGCGTCCGCTTTCGATGGGATGTTCGGTGGGAAAGCAGAGACTGGTGTAGCGTCAAACGATGCGGAAATCCAGACGAGCAAGGCGACAAGTGCGACAGACATAAGTTTCTTCAACATATAAAGCCTCCTACTATGTATTTGGAATGAACACTTGTCGAGCAAGTGGGCAACCTTTCATCAAACAACTAGTGAGACAAACATCACGCGATAAATTCAACTTGATCATACACAGGACGATTTTGAAAAAGTGTGAAAATCTGCAAAATGATTAGAAAGACTATCGCAAATCCTTCTCTAGCATTAATGGACAATCCGGTGTTATTTCTTTGGAACTAGTGAGCGATCAGGACTGGTATAATGGGTGACATGGATGGAGAGAAAAGAAGAGGTGGATGGAATGAACAAGAAAGAGATTGCGGCGATTCGCCGACAGTTTAAAGTAAATGCGACAAAGCTAAAAATTGCTGACTTATATACGATTTACATCCGACAGGAAACGAATGAGATTTATTACGAAGAGTTGCGTCCGTTCCCGTTCTTAGAAGAAGAGCAGCAGGAGCTGTTTTTGACGAACTTCAAAAAAGTGCTCGGTGGAAAACTTGATGAAAAACTGTTCGAAGTGAAGTTCCAATATCCTGAGGAAGGTCAGGTCGACCATACGCAAGGCTTGCTGTATGAAGGACTTCGTACGGAAGAGACCGACGTCTGGACGGACTATATGCAACGCATCGCGTTGAAGATGGTGAAAGACACGCCGTTTGAGAAGGATATGGTCGTGACGTTCATCCGGGGGAATTATAATAAGCCGACGAACCGGTACTCGGAAGAGTCTGAGATTCACGCGAACGATGAGGTGTATACGACGAAGTTCATCCTCGGCAGCATCAGCCCGACAGAGCTTCCGAAAAAATCACTCGTCTTTGACTTCGTCGAGCGGGAGTTCAAAGCCAGCCTGATTGTGAATCCGATCATCAAACTCGAGGCGCCGATCGGTGGATTCTTATTCCCGTGCTTCACGGATAACGCAGCCGATGTGAACCATGTGCTTTATTCGGCACACAAAGCGCATCAACCGGATATGACGTTCATTGAAAACGTGTTGAACGGTTCGGAGATTGTCACGGCAGTGGAAGAGAAGGCGGTCTTCGAAGAAGTGGTCAAAGCGGTCATCGGAGAAGAAGTCAATTCCCGGACTCTCGCGACCGTTTATGATGAGATCAATCAAATCATTGTCGCCGAAGAAGAGAACGAACAGGAAGAAGAGAGGGTAGCGATGCTCGACTCCCGTGCCGTCGAGGTCGTCTTACGGGCGAGTGGCGTGGAAGATGTGACGACGGAGAAAGTCGAGCAGGCGTTCAAGCAAGTCGTCGACGATACGAAATATGAGATGAAAGCGACGAGTGTCGTTCCGAAGTATACGTCAAAGTCGATTAAAATTAATACGAAAGTGGCCAATATTTCCGTCAGTCCGCAAGACTTGAAATATGTGAAGCAGGTGAACTATAAGGGGAAACCGTGCTTGTTGATTGAAGTGGAAGAGGAGACGGAGATTGAAGGGTTCAAGCTCATCTCTGAAGAATCATTAGACTAATCAAGATAGCGATACATCCAATCGAGTATGTTGTAGTGTTCACGAGTGAACGTTCAAGCTAAGAGTCCGAGGCGTAAACCTTGGGCTCTTTTTTGACAATCGAGTGAGGAAGGTTGAATTCAATCTTTGATACAGGTATGATGCAGGTGAAAACGTTTTCTAAAAGCTATATTTTTTTTAGTGTTTATCGAAAGCGCTTTCGGAATTTATGAAACAACAAAAAACCTCAAAGACGAATATCATCTTTGAGGCTAGAGTTGTATTATTTACGCGCTTTGCTTACTTTTAATTTCTTCCCTTTGACCGGCGTCGTCTCCATCGCTTGAAGGACAATCGAACCTTTTCCGTTCAAAATATCGACGTAAGTCATTTGATCATTGATTGTGATGATTCCGATGTCGTCAGCGGATACGCCAGGGATTTTGGCGATTGTTCCGACGAAGTCGACGGCGCGAAGTTTTTTCTTCTTCCCGCCACTGAAGTGAAGCTTCATGATGTCCTGGTTAATACGAGCTGTCTTATTGTTTCGAACGACGCGTCGTCCGCTCAACTTCTGCTCAAAGGCATCTTGGTTAGCCGCAACTTCCGCTTCTGTCGGCGCATCGATCATCGGAATCTCGAATTGAACGTATGATTCAATCGCGTTGATGAGACGTTCTTCCTGACGGGTCATGAGCGTGATCGCCGTTCCTTGTTTGCCGGCACGTCCGGTACGACCTGTCCGGTGCACGTAACTTTCTTTTTCGACAGGAACGTCATAGTTGATGACGAGCTCGACGTTGTCGACATCGATTCCACGTGCTGCGACGTCTGTCGCCACGAGGTAGCGGAAGTTACCCATCTTGAATCCGTTCATGACGGCGAAACGGTCCTCTTGCTCGAGTCCGCCGTGAAGGCGTTCAGCCGAGTAACCGGCTTTGTCGAGCTCGGCGTACACCGTGTCGACGTTCTCTTTCGTCCGACAGAAAATCATACAGCTGTCCGGGTTCTCGACGACCGTGATGTCTTGAAGCACAGCCAGTTTCTCGTTCCGGTGAACAGGGAGGAGGCGGTGCTCGATTGTCGAAGCGGTCATGCCGGTCGATTCGATCGCGACACGTGCCGGAGCATTCATATGCTTCTGGCAGAGACGTTCGATATCTTGTGGGAATGTCGCAGAGAAGACCATCGTGACGCGGTCTTTCGGCAACTGTTGAAGAATCTTCTCGACGTCAGCGAGGAAGCCGCGGTTGAGCATCTCGTCCGCTTCATCGATGATCAAGTATTCGACGCAGTCGAGTGAGAGGGTCTCACGCTCGATATGGTCCATGACGCGACCTGGCGTACCGACGACGATATGTGTCTTTTGCTTCAACTCTTCACGCTGTTTCGAGAACGGTTCTTTCCCGTAGACGGCAGTCGCTTTGATTCGTTTGAAACGTCCGATGTTCGTCATGTCTTCCCGTACTTGAACGGCGAGTTCGCGTGTCGGTGTCAAGACGAGCACTTGGGGTTTGTTTTCGGCCCAGTCGATGAGCTCGATGACCGGAATTCCGAAAGCAGCTGTCTTTCCGCTTCCGGTCTGTGCTTTGACGATTAAGTCTTCACGCTCGAGCGCACGCGGGATGACCTGCTGTTGTACTTCAGTCGGTGATTCGTATTTCATAATGCCTAATGCGCGCGTGATCTCGTCGCTCAGGCGATAATCAGTAAATTGCTGTTTGTTCATGGGTAACCTCATTCTTTCGTGAAAACTTCTGCTTCAGAAAATTTCAATGTCTATTTGCAATACAGTCCATTATAGACCGAAAGGCATTAGGAAAGCCAATTTCATATAAAAATAAGTACTGGTGAAAGGGGTCTACATATTGAAACACAGTTATGAAAATCTCATGGATTATTTGAATCAGCATCAGCAACTTACGAGAACAAACCACCTCGAAACCGTCATCAAACCCATACCGGATGCAGACCGTACCGGCGACCTTGACCCACGTGTTTTTGCGACGTTGACCACAAATCATTCTTCACACGATGAACCGGATACAGCATTTGACCTCGAGGTGGCACGTGCCGGCATGGGGTGGCCGAACCGGGATCAGACGACGACTGATATCAAAACCGAGTATCTCATGATTCCTAGTGAGGACGGTGACATCCCGGTTCGTCTGTATCGTCCGCATCATACTGAAGCCATCCCAGCCATTCTCTTCTTCCATGGTGGCGGTTTCTTCGGAGGCACGCTCGAGACGGTTGAGAATCCTTGTAAATTGCTTTCGGAACGAGCGAACGCGGTTGTCCTCTCCGTCGATTATCGTCTCGCCCCGGAGCATCCGTTCCCGGCCGGATTGAATGACTGTTACCGCGCTTTGGAATGGGTATATGCCAACGCGACGGAGTTGAACGTCCTTCGTGATCAAATTGCTGTCGCAGGGGATAGTGCTGGCGGTAATTTGGCAACGGCTTGCTGTCTGATGGAGCAAGAACGAGGGGAAGGACGCATTTGTTATCAAGCGCTCGTCTATCCCGTCGTCAATCTGGGTTCGATTCCGACAGATGATTTTAAATGGGCGCTCGATGCTTATGATATCTCGCATCATCACGACCTAATTCGAGGTGTTGTGCTCGCCCTCGCCGACTCGGATTCGCTCTTAAATGACCTCTATCTTCAAGGGGAGGTGGATGTCACGCATCCGCTCGTCTCACCATTATTCGCAGACGATGTCTCAGGCCTACCACCGACTTTGATTGTGACGGCGGAGTACGATTACTTACGACTCGAAGGGGAGGCGTATGCGCGGAAACTGGCACGAGCGGGTGTCCCGACACGCCTCATTCAATATCGGGGGATGGACCATGCCTTCATGGACAAGTTGGGAGACTATCCACAGGCAGACGATTGTATGAATGTAATCGCAAAAGGACTTAAGGAGCTGACGAAATGAAACAGTATACATTGGATTGGACTCGTTATGAGGAATTGGCACGTCAAGCGGTCGCGGAAGGTGTCGTGTTAGTCAAAAACGAACAGAAGACCCTCCCATTACAGTCAGGGACGAAGCTCGCCGTATTTGGTCGTAGCCAGTTCCATTACTACAAGAGCGGTACGGGCTCAGGCGGGATGGTGAACGTCGGACATGTCACGACGCCGCTCGAAGCATTGCGCGAGCGTCCAGATATTCATATCAATGAATCGCTCTATGCGACGTATGAGGAATGGGTGAAGGAGAATCCATTCGACCAAGGTGTCGGTTGGGCCGGTGAACCGTGGTCGCAACAGGAGATGGACGTAACGGACGAACTCGTCGAACAGGCGACACAAGAATCAGATGTCGCCCTCATCATGATTGGACGTACGGCAGGAGAAGACCGTGACAACACGGCCGATCCGGGTAGTTACTTATTGACGGATATCGAACATACGATGATCGAGCGCGTCACGAAACGCTTCGACAAGACGGTCGTCGTGTTGAACGTTGGGAACATCATCGACATGAAGTGGGCGAAGGAGCCGAGTGCCATCCTCTATGCATGGCAAGGTGGGATGGAAGGTGGAAAAGGACTCGTCGACGTGCTCGTCGGAGATGTGAGTCCTTCCGGGAAACTGACGGATACGATTGCTCAATCGATTGAAGATTATCCGTCGACGAAGAACTTTGGTCATGCAGATAAAGGCATTTATCAAGAAGACATCTATGTCGGTTATCGCTACTTCGAAACGTTCGCGAAGGAGGATGTCTTATATCCATTCGGATTCGGACTGTCTTACACGACGTTCAAAACGGGGGTAAAGCATACCGCAGAAACTGATGGTGTCCTGACGGTCGAGGTGGAAGTGACGAACGCGGGTGAGTGCGATGGGAAAGAAGTCGTCCAACTCTACGTCGAGAAACCGCAAGGGAAGCTCGGGAATCCGTTCCGGTCATTGGTGGCGTTCGAGAAAACCTTGCTTCTTGAACCGGGCGAGCGCCAAATCCTTTCTTTCAACGTCCACATGACTGACTTTGCGAGCTATGACGACTCTGGCGTGACGGGTTATGAATCGAGCTTCGTTTTAGAGGCAGGAACGTATCGGTTGTACGTCGGAACGGATGTGCGTTCGGCTACACTCGCTCTCGAAGTCGAGCAACAGGAGCAACGTGTCCTCGAGACGTTAAGCGAAAATATGGCGCCTGTCCTCCCGTTCGAACGGATGAAACCAATTCAAGGCGAACAGGGATTTGAAGTGGGCTACGAGTCGACGCCGCTTCGCGCCGTTGACGTCGAGACACGTTATTTGGAAGAACGCCCTGAGACTAGAGTGTTCACGGGTGACCAAGGTATCAAATTAAGCGATGTGTATCATGGAAAGGCGTCACTTGACACATTCTTAGATCAATTGACAGATGAGGATTTGGCGACAATCGTTCGCGGACAAGGGATGAACTCACCGCGTGTCACGCCGGGGACGGCAGCGGCGTTCGGTGGTGTGTCCGACCGATTGAACGAACTCGGGATTCCAGCGGCGTGTTGTGCCGATGGTCCATCAGGCATTCGCATGGATATCGGAACGAAGGCGTTCGCGCTTCCGAACGGCACACTCTTGGCTTCTACGTTCAACGTCGATCTCGTCGAAGACTTGTTCGAGATGACAGGGCTCGAGATGCGGAAAAACCGCATCGATACGTTGCTCGGACCCGGGATGAACATTCACCGTAACCCGTTGAACGGACGGAACTTCGAGTATTTCTCGGAAGATCCGCATTTGACTGGGAAGATGGCGGTCGCTCAATTGAACGGCATGCATCGTGTCGGGGTGACGGGAACGCTCAAACACTTCAGCGCCAATAACCAAGAAGCGCATCGTCACGATATCGACTCGGTCGTCTCGGAGCGGGCGTTACGCGAGATTTATTTGAAAGGGTTCGAGATGGCGGTGAAAGAAGGACGCGCATCGTCCATCATGACGACATACGGCGCGGTCAACGGGATCTGGACGGCTGGTCTATACGATCAAAATACGCGTATCTTACGTGATGAGTGGGGCTTTGAAGGCATCGTCATGACAGACTGGTGGGCAAAAGTGAACTTCCGTGAGGATGAGTCGGCCAATCGTCAAAATACGGCAGCGATGGTTCGCTCACAAAACGACTTGTACATGGTCGTCGACCGTCCGGACCTCAACTCGTTCGAGGATAACACGATGGCATCACTCGAAGAAGGGATTGTCACACGGGGCGAGTTGTTGCGGAGCGCGCGCAACATTTGTACGTTCATCTTGAAATCACCGGCGATGGAGCGTCTTCTCGGGATTCATGACGGTTCCGTCGAGGTGCTCGGCTTTGAGGATGAGATGAATCAACAGGATACATTTGAGTTGGACTACCAACATCTCGAAAACGGGGAACATGTGGGTTTGTCAGGAATCGATACTTCGACAGGGAACACACACGTCTTCGCCATCTCGGTCGACCAAACGGGGACGTATGACATCACGTTGACTGCCCGTTCGAACGCGGGAGAGTTGGCACAGATGCCGGTGACATTATTTGCGAACAATATCCCGGGTGCGACGTTCACGTTTAATGGGACGGACGGAGAATGGGTGACGCAGACGAAGCAGGTCTTCTTCTTGAACCAACATAATTATCTCCAGCTCTATTTCGCGTTAAGCGGATTAGAAGTGAAGGACGTGTCCTTCAAGCTCGCAGATGAATTCAGTATGAAGAACGGCTGAGCCGCCCTTTTGCCGATTCATTGAATCCTGTATAATCGAAAGAACGACACATCGTAAAGGAGGCGCATACCCGTGGAAAATCGGCTTCGATTTTCTAGGTCTTCACGCACTCATGCAAAGCCATTTGGACGAAAGGCGATCACTTGCATGGGGCGAAACGAATACCTTGATCGCTTGATTTTAACGTAAACCACTTGGCTTTGCTCCCTTATCGGATTGGATTCATTCAATAAGGAGCGAGGTATGATGAAGTACGTCAATGCGCAACAAATCCTGCCAGAACGATTGTTGCAAGAGGTGCAACAATACGTACAAGGTGAAACGTTATATGTGCCGACCCCGACTGACACGAAACGGAAATGGGGGTCGGTCAACGGTGGAAAACAATTACTTGATGAACGAAACGAAGCCATACGCGCAGCGTTTCGGAATGGAGAGCGAATCGAAAATCTGGCCAAGTCCTATCATTTGGCGACGCATACGATTCGAAAGATTGTATACCGCTCGAGATGAAGGAGGTACGACTAGTTCGCTAGTCGTACCTTTTTAGGTCGACTATGTTTCTTAATCAAAGTGTACACAGTAAGGAAGCATCGTTTCCTGTAAACTGAAGATGGAGGAAGGGGGCGACAAAATGTCAGATCCATTTATTCAAAACGAACAATATAATCTCATCAAAGAACAAGTGACGCTCGTCAAAGGGAGTCGAACGCAAAGCCTGCCGCCTTCTGTCTTGCGAGCAGTCATCGACTTGGCACAATCGAAAGTGATGTATGCATTCCCTGAAGCGACGACTGAACAACTGAAGCTGTTACAGTTCGAGACGCTACAGACGAACGAAGCGTTCGACGAATACATGCAACAATTACGAGAATGGGTTCAACCGTTTCCCGTTATTTCTGCCGAGCAGCTGAAGAGTTTGTTCCCGAAACAAAAGAAGCTGCGCTTGCCGGAGTTATCCGATGTTGATTTTGGAAGACTCACGTATTTGAGTTGGAATGATGGACGTTCCGATCAAAAGTTGATGATTTGCCAATACGAAGGTCAATTGATTGGCATTGCATGTAAACCGAGTACGAATACGAAGAAAAATATATGTGCCTTTTGTAATCAGTTCACGGATGTGACGTACTGCGTTACGATCACGAAAGCGAAACAAGCGAAAAATCCGGACTATTACAAAGCCATTGGCACATATATATGTGCCGACAGTAAGACGTGCAACGAACACATCACGAGCCAAGAGGCTTTGCATACTTTTGTTCATACAGCGTTACAGGCCTGACGAGAGAGTCAGGCTTTTTATGTTGTTGAAATGGCGGCATTTACAAAAACCATACAGGGCTGTATTCATTCTGAAAATGTATCTTTACAAAAGTTCGTTAGGCTACAGAAGTAGCACATATTCGGGAGGGTTTACAGATGAAAAAGACAATGAAGAAGTTCGTTCCACTCGCAGTCGTGTCGACGCTTGCGCTCGGGGGAATCGTTGGTGTTCAACAACAAAACGAAGCAGAAGCAGCAAAGGATTCAAAGAATCATAAGGCGAAAAATGTCATCTTTATGATCGGGGACGGGATGGGCGTGCCGTATACGACAGCACTTCGTTACATGAACGACAATGAAGAGACGGTGGAGATGGAACCGACTGCCTTCGATCCACATTTGGTGGGCATGCAGTCGACGTATCCTGAAGACGATGCGGAGAACGTGACCGACTCGGCGGCGGCCGCAACGGCGATGAGTTCGGGTGTGAAGACATATAACAACGCGATTGCCGTTGATAATGACAAGACAGACGTGAAAACGGTACTCGAACAAGCGAAAGAGAACGGTATGTCGACAGGACTTGTCGCGACGTCAGAAATCACGCATGCGACACCGGCATCTTACGGCGCGCACGAGGAGCAACGTAAGAGTGAGAATGCGATCGCCAATGATTACTATGATGATTTGATTGATGGGGAACACAAAGTCGACGTCATGCTCGGGGGCGGAACGAAGTTCTTCGAACGCTCAGACCGGAATATCGCCAAGCAGTTCCAAAAAGACGGCTACAGTTACGTCACGTCAGCAGAAGAGATGAAGCAGGACGATAACAAACAGGTACTCGGTCTATTCGCGGAAGTCGGATTGGACAAGATGATCGACCGTGACAAGAAACAACCTAGCCTCGCGGACATGACGACGTCCGCTCTCGATCGACTGAAAGGGGACAAGGATGGATTCTTCCTCATGGTAGAAGGAAGTCAAATCGACTGGGCCGGACATGACAACGATGTCGTCGGCGCAATGAGCGAGATGAAGGATTTTAAGCAAGCGTTTGAGGTCGTTCGTGACTTCGCCAAAGAAAACGGTGAAACGTTAGTCGTTGTGACGGCGGATCACTCGACTGGCGGCATTTCAATCGGGGCGGACGGGAACTATAACTGGGATCCGACACCGATTCAAGCAGCGAAACGCACACCGGACTTCATGGCGAAAGAAATCGAAGCTGGAGCGGACGTAGAAGCTGTCTTACGTGAGAACATTGATTTGGAATTGACGTCTGAAGAAATTACTTCTGTGAAGAAAGCGGCTGAGACGAATGACGTCACGAAAATCGACAATGCCATCGAGAAAATCTTCGATCAGCGTTCGGGAACGGGCTGGACGACGGACGGTCATACGGGTGACGACGTGCCGGTATATGCGTTCGGACCACAACAAGAGAAGTTCGTCGGCATGAGTGATAACACCGATCAGGCGAAACGAATCTTCAACTTGTTGAAGAATAAAGGGAAAATCAAATAAGTAAGGGAATATGCTAAGACTACGCGGAATTCCTGCGTAGTTTTTTTATTGTGAGGTTGTCGTATGATAGACAGACAACCATGATTCGATTAACGAGGGGGGAAGCGGATGAAACACGCAGTGATTTTTGATATGGACGGAACATTGTTTCGGACAGATTTGATTTTAGAGTTGGCGTTGGCTGAAACGTTTGAACACCTACGAAAAAATGGAGAATGGGATGGGCCGACACCGATTGACGAATACCGAAAGATTATGGGCGTACCATTGCCTGTTGTTTGGAACACATTGCTCCCACAATACGATGAGCAAACTAGAGAAGAGGTCGATGCCTATTTCTTAACACGACTCATCAAAAACATTGAAATCGGGAATGGAGCATTATATGCAGGGGTACTCGAACTGTTTGAACAATTGCATCAAATAGGGCATTCCATCTTCGTCGCAAGCAATGGTTTGGTGGACTATTTACAAGCCATCGTCATGCACTATGAATTGGATCGTTGGATCACAGAAACTTATAGCATTCAACAAATCGACACGTTGGATAAGGGCGATTTGGTGGCTGAAATCGTGAAGAAGTATGAACTGCAGGAGGGCTTCGTGGTAGGTGACCGATTATCGGATATCTCGGCTGCACGAGCGATCGGACTCATTTCAATCGGCTGTCGTTTTGACTTCGCACAAGAAGTAGAGTTACAAGAAGCGAATTACGTTGTGAATCACTTGGCAGAAGTTCTCGATATCGTTTCAAAGGAGACGGCTTCGCTATAAGTGAATCGATTTCTGGATTGGACTCGTAAGTAAAGGACTACAACAAATCGGAGGGATCATCATGCACACGCTCTACATGAAACAAAAAGTGTTTAGCTTACGCGGACGTTTCACCATCAAGGATGCGGACGGACATGACAAATATTTCATCGAAGGTAGCTTTATGAAGTTTCCAAAATCATTCGAAATCAAAGATACGAACGATCAGACGGTCACGACAATCACGAAAAAGACGTTCAGTTTTTTACCGAAATTTTTTGTGGAAGTGGACGGCACAGATATGATGACCATCTCGAAAGAGTTCTCGTTTTTCAAACCGAAATATTCAATCGATGCAGCCGGGATCGATGTCCAAGGAGATTGGTGGGACATGGATTTTGATGTGACGAAGAACGGACATTCGATCGGAAGTGTACAAAAGAAATGGTTCTCATGGGGCGATAGTTACGAGATTCGTGTCGAAGAACCGGAGATGGAGCACCTTCTTATCTCTATCGTCGTAGCAATCGATTGCGCGAAAGCAGATCAAGCAGCGGCATCTAGCGCAGCAACATAAAGGGGAGTATCGAATGGAATTTTGGGACGTCTATACGGTCGACCGAGAAAAGACCGGTCGCACGTGGCAACGAGGAAGTCGATTGCCAGAAGGCGAGTATCACCTTGTGATTCACGTGTGTATCTTTAACGAGAAGGGCGAGATGCTGATTCAACAGCGCCAACCGTTCAAGGATGGTTGGGCCAACATGTGGGATATCACAGTCGGTGGAAGTGCCACGGTAGGAGATACAAGCCAGCAAGCCGCCATGCGGGAGCTCGAAGAGGAGATTGGACTCAAGCTTGATCTATCCCAGACGCGACCGCACCTGACAGTCAATTTTGACGAAGGGTTTGACGATATTTATTTGGTCGAAATGGAAGTGGATTTGAATGAGCTGACGCTTCAAGAATCTGAAGTACAGGCCGTGAAATGGGCGGATGAGGCGACAATTCTGCAGATGATTCAACAGCATGAATTCATACCGTATCACACACCGATGATACCGTTACTGTTTGCCATGCGAGGTCAATGGGGAGGGATTGATCATCATGCATACGTACAAGTGGATAAATGAACCGAATAGCGTGAACGGATTTGAACCGCTCACTTTTCGCACGCTGCCAGATACAGACTTTTGGCGAAATACACATTACGGATTTAACCGCATGACGGCGCATGCACGACTAACAGACGTCAAAACCCAACGATTCACATGTCGGGCGACAATCCAGATGGAACCGAGCCATACATATGATCAGGCCGGGATCGTCTTATATGTGAACGATGACCATTGGATCAAGACGTCTGTCGAGTACATTCCGGATAGACCGTCCCATCTTGGCGCAGTCGTCACCTCGTTTGGCTATTCAGATTGGTCGACACGTGATTTTTCAAATGACATGGTTCGCAATCCGTTGACGTTTGAAATCGTGTATACAGATGGAGATGTGGAGATTTTCTTTGAATATGGTGACGGTATGCGTGAACAGCTTCGCATTGCCCATCTCCATGACGTATCGACATTACGCATCGGTCCATATGCCTGTAGTCCGGATGTGAATGCGACAGGTTTTGACGTGACATTTTCGAATTGGGAACTAAGGGAAGCATCGACGTGAGTCGGTGCTTTTTTATGTGTCAGTTTGATTTCACTTCCGAAAAGTGGTTGAAGTTTTAGCAAAGAAAAATCTATAATGGATTTATCGAAAGCGCTTTCGGAAATCGCTTTCAAAAGTACGGACTGACATATGACAATCATTTATCCTAAAGGAGGACGCACGATGAAGAAATGGGTTGCACTCGCACTCGGGACAGGCCTTGCCCTATCCTTGCCACAAGAGGTGCCGGCTGAAAAGAGTTCAAAAGCCGATGACGCTAAGTGGAAACTTGTCTGGTCAGATGAGTTTAGCAAGTCTGAAATCGATCACTCGAAATGGAATTTTGAAACGGGGAACTGGATTGTCGACAAAGACGGAAATCCAGTCGCTGCCGGTTGGGGAAACAATGAGAAGCAATTTTACACGGACAAAAACGAAAACGCTTTCGTGAAAGACGGGAAGCTCGTCATCCGTGCAAAGAAAGAACAAGCATCGGATCAATTCGGTACCTATGATTACACATCGGCGAAGTTGACGACGAAGGGGACGTTCGGTAAGACATATGGTCGTTATGAAATGCGAGCCAAACTTCCAACCGGTAAAGGACTGTGGCCGGCGTTTTGGATGCTGCCAGAAGAAGACCGCTACGGTGGTTGGGCCGCATCAGGTGAAATCGACATCATGGAATCGTGGGGCAGTCAGCCAGATAAAGTCGCTGGCACGATTCACTACGGAGAAACGTGGCCGAACAACAAATATACGGGGAAAGATTATCACTTCGCAGAAGGTGACGGCATCGACAAGTGGCATACATATGCGGTCGAGTGGGAACCAGGTGAGATTCGTTGGTATGTAGACGGTCAGCTCTATCAAACGCAAAATGACTGGTATGCGAAAGAAGCGAACAAAGCATCGAAATATAGCTACCCTGCACCATTCGACCAAGATTTTTACTTGATTATGAACTTGGCGGTCGGTGGATGGTTCGATGGGGATGTTGACGAGACGACACCGTTCCCGGCAGAGATGGAAGTCGATTACGTCCGCGTCTTTGACTTGAAGAACGGGAAGTATCGCGATGCTGTCGAGCCGACGTACTCGGATGAGGAAGTCGTGTTACCGGAAGGTGCGAAACAACCTTTAGAAGACGGGAACCTCGTCTATGACGAAGACTACACTGAACCGATTACGACGGTAACGAACGGTGCGCAGGCGCTCAACCCGACGTATTGGAACTACGTGGCGCTTCCTGACTTTGGTGGCGTCGGTTCCATCGATGTGATCGACTTGGCAGGGTCACGTTTTGCTGACATTTCGATTGATCAAGCAGGAAGCCAACCATACTCGCATCAATTGATTCAAAACGTATCGCTCGGACAAGGTGGCCACTATAAAGTGACGTTTGACGCTAAGGCGGATGCCGCGCGTTCGATTGCCGTTAAAGTCGGTGGGGGTCCGGACCGAGGCTATGCAAAATATTCTGATGAAGGGTCATTCGATTTGACGACAGACGTTCAAACGTACTCGATGACATTCGATATGACAGAAGAAACGGATCTTGCGGCACGTCTCGAGTTCAACGTCGGACTCAGCACGTCGGGTGTCCAAATCGGGAACGTCCGTGTCGAGCAGACGCCTCGTGAGACATTCAATCCGAATGCAACGAAACCGATGCTTGGCGACGGAAATCACGTATATAACGGCACGTTCGACCAAGGTGCGATGGATCGTATGACGTATTGGACGTTCGACCCAGGTGTCACGAAAGGGACAGGAACAGTCGACCCAGTAGAGCGTCTCTTCCGTTTTGAAACGAACAAGAAAAAAGGAGCACCCGCCACATTGGTGCAACAAGGCATTCAGCTACAAGAGGGACATGAATATGTTCTTCGCTTCAAAGCACGAGCAGAGCGTATAGACGGTCTGCTAGTAGGATTGAACGGAGCGAATGAGGATGCCTACCTTCCGCTAGAGCGTATCGCGCTATCTGAAGCATTCGATACGTATGAAATTCCGTTCACGATGGAAGCCGGAACGGACCTCATGAGTCAACTCCAGTTCATTCTCGGTTCTGAAAAAGGTGTGATTGAAATCGATGACGTCGAGTTGCGCGATGTCGCACCGGTTTATATCGACCCGTCTCCACTTAAAAACGGTGCATTCACAGAAGGTCTCACCAACTGGGGCTCCTATGTCCACTTTGACGCACAGGCTGCTGTCGAAGCGGTGAATGAGGCGGCACGTATCTCAATTACGCAAGAAGGGAACGAAGCGTGGAGTGTCCTCATAGAACAAGGCGGTCTCGAGTTACAACAAGATCAAACGTACGTCGTCCAATTCGATGCATCTTCTACAATCGCTCGTTCATTCGAAGTGACGTTAGAGAATGTCGGGTACTATCGCTATTTGAGCGAAGTCGTAGCGGTCACACCAGAAACGAACACGTACACGTTTGAAGTGACGATGCCGGTAACAGATGTCACAGGATTGAAGTTCTTGATGGGACGCACAGAAGGGTCGCCACTCGGGGCTCATGACATCACGATTGACAATGTGAGTGTGACGTTGAAGTAAGAGGATACACAAAACAGGAATTTCTCATCGTGAGAAATTCCTGTTTTTTAGCGTTTCCGACTAATCAATCGCGCTGTTCGTAAAATCGATGGCAACAATTTACGACGCTGGCGGAACGCGAGATAGCGTCCTTCCCAAGATGGTTTGAACTTCTGTTTGAACTGTCGCAAGCCACTGAACGGATAGATGTAACTGATGTTTTCAAAAATGTCGGCGGCGACGCGCTCCGGCCAATGGGAGAACGTCTGCTCTCCGACGGCGGCAAGTGGTGCCACGCCGAGTCCGACATGATCATAGCCTTCTGCGCGAGCCCATTCGATGATGTGAAGGATTAACACTTCAATCGATCCGGTCGGCGCATCATTTTTCGAACGCATCAAATCGATGGAGATGGCCCCTTCTCCCCGGAGTAGCGAAATGAAAGCCACGACGACACCGTCCGCATCTCGCAACAAGGCAATCGGATAACGTGTCAACGTTTCATAGTCGAAGAATCCGAGAGAGAAGCCTTTCTCATTTCGATTCCCGATCCATTCGTCTGAGATGTCTTTTAACTCTTGTAACAGCAAGAGGCTTGGTTCACAGACGATGTCGAACGTGATTCCTTTCTTCTCAAACTGATTGTAGAGAGAGCGCATATTTGCACGCTTCTTCCCGGATAAGGAGAAGGTCGAGACGTCAATCGTCGCCTCTTCCCCTAGTTTGAAGAACGTGAATCCGGCATCATGGAGGCGGGGCATCCAATTCGGTGTGATTTGATAAAATAAAGGGATATACCCGATCCGATCTGCATCTTCAATGAATCGTGTCAAAAGAGAAATCGCAGCCTGTTTCTCTCCTTGGATATCACCAAGGACGATGGCATGGTTCCGAGTCGTCGCAAACAACAGACACGCATCTCCTGCCTCGTTCATGTAAAAACGCTTATCTGCCATATGGGCCAAATCAAAACTGCTCGATGTGGGCTGTGTTGCTTGGAACTGTCGGATGCGATGTTCATCATAGGCTTCTCCAAGCGCCGGACGTTTCCAACGATCGAACAAGAGCAGAAGTACACTTGCTATGATTGAAGTTAACAATAAGACGAACGTCGTCAACCAACCGGCTTGATGCGATGTGAAGAATAAGTTGTCTGTACCTGCGAATGACTGCAATAAGAGGGCGTGGGTGCCGACATAGAGCAGGACGTAAATCAAGCTTCGGATGAGACGTCCTGTCGTTAAAATCGACCGGTATCGGACGTGTCGTTTGCGTGTCAACCAGACGAACATCGCAAACCCGATGACGACGAAGGTCTCAAACAGGTTTAACCCACGAGCGATGACACCGATGGTCGCCAAGATGAAGGCAGTGTTGAGTAACCAGAGCGTTCGTTTTGTCCGAACATACATGCCATAGACGGATAAGAACATGAGAAGTCCGGCACTCAATAAGAAAAGGGTCCCAATCCATTCAAACCAGCGATTCACTTCATAGAGTGGCGTCACGCTCGGGAGAAGCGTCTGGAACCAAATCAACAGACTGCTCATGAGTGCGATGAGACTTCCAGTCAGGCGTCCAATCCTCGCAAGCGTCCGCGAAACGATGCGCCAGACGACGGTCCCAATCTCATAAGAAGACCCGATGATTGGCCGATACTCGATTTGTTTGACGACCTGATCTCCGAATGCGATGGCTGCGAGAAAAAGTCCAATTAAAAAGGGAACGACAAAATAAACGAATCGATAGATGATTAGTGAAGACAAAACGATGTCTTGATGAATCCCAAGTTGAGTCATCCCAACGAGATACAGTAAGTCAAACGTTCCAGCACCCCCAGGGACGAGGGAGACGACACCGACGACCGTCGCGACGATGAATACCCCGAAGAGTTGCACGAACGAAGCCGAACCGTCTAGTAACGTCAAAGCATAAATGGCGACGATTCCAGCGGTGACCCATTCTGCGAGTGAAGTCATCGTATACCCGAGCAGAGTAGACCATCCGACGTTTGATCGGCGTGATGTGACGAATAAATAAAACGGGAGCATCGCACTCACGGCGAGTAACACCGGCCAAATCCATGGTTTCGTACCGACGAGCCCACCAGCTGGAAAGATTCCGAGGAGCACACCGATGGAAAGAATGGACAGACCACTGATGAGTGTCGGGGTCATCCAACCGATGGCACGGAGCAAGCGTTTCGTATCTGTATAGGGACGGTAGAGGGAGGTACGAAGGGCAATCCCAATCACGCCGCCGAAGCCGAGCATCCCGTTCATCGAGTTCGTGATCCACGCCGTTTGAACGATTTTTCGTTTCGGTAGCTCGATATGTAAAGAGCGTAGCAGGAAATAGTCATAGCCCGTCATCGTCAAGACTGCGAATCCACCGAGCAGGATGAGTGTGAACTGTTCCCAACCGGTCAGTTGTTTCAATGTCGTGAAGGCGGTCGCGAGCGAGAGGTCTTTCAACTCTTGTCCGCTCTGAATCAAAATCAAACCGATTAACGCTATAGGAATGAGCCATTTTAATTGTTTCCATGAAAAACGAGTACGCATTGCAATCTTCTCCTTATCTGCCATAGGACTGACAGCAACTTCTGTCTAAATCGTACTATAGGATACGATTGAAATCTGTAAAACGTTTCAAAAAGAGGGGATTGTAAGCGCAAGAAAGAGGACGAAATGTTGATTTTAGATTTGCTACAGTGAGAGGAGAAAGGGGTGTGGAGATGCTGACGTTTGACGAAAAGTGGGCGAAAGTGCTCGCCTGCGATGCAACTTACGATGGATTATTCTATACAGCCGTGAAAACGACAGGAATTTATTGCCGACCTTCGTGCCGATCCCGCAAACCGAAGAAAGAGAACGTTGATTTTTATTTAACGAGAGAAGAAGCGGAGACAAATGGATTTCGACCGTGCAAGCGATGTCAGCCAGAAGTCGAACACGCCCCACACCGTGCGCTCGTTCAACAAGTGACGGCGTATCTCGTGAACCATTATAAACAACCCATTCGCCTTGAACAGATTGCCGAACACGCCCAACTGAGTCCCTTTCATTTGGAGCGGACATTCACCCAGGCGACAGGAGAGACTCCGAGGCAACTACTTGAACGGATTCGAATTGACAAGGCGGCTTATTTATTGCGAACGACCGACATGAGTAATCTGACGGTTTGCTATGAGGTCGGGTTTCAAACACCATCGAACTTTTACCGTGTGTTCCGACAAGTAAAAGGCTGTACACCGAACATGTATCGAAAAGGAGAGGACCTATGACAGAGATGCTACTTGCTGTTCAGCAGCCGTTTGATTTTCAAGAGTGTCTCGTCTTTTTAAGTCGGTCAGAACAAGAAGTGCTCCATGTGACCACACCTGACACGGTTCGAAAGTTGATGCGAATCGGGGAACGGCTCATCCTGATCGAGCTTCGAGAAGAGGGGAATCACATTCATGTACGGTTCCCTTTCGATGAAGTATCAGAGACAGAAAAAGAACGTGTCGCACGTGAGGTACGAGACTGGTTAGACCTTGATCGTGATTTAGCGCCGTTTGAAGCGATGGGTGAAGAGGATGAATTGCTGGTTCCTTTGATTGAAGCACATCGCGGATTACGGATGATTGGCTTCCCAGATTTGTTCGAAGCACTCGTTTGGGCCATCATCGGACAACAAATCACCTTGTCGTTTGCTTATACGATTAAACGGCGCTTCGTTGAACGCTATGGAGACCAACGAGTCGTCGAAGAAAGAACGTACTGGATGTTCCCGCGGGCGGAGCAAATCGCCTTGCTCGAACCGGAAGAATTACGTGAGCTTCAATTCAGTCGCAGGAAAGCAGAGTATGTCATTGATATTGCACGGGAAATAACGAATGGAGACCTGTCAAAAACGGCTTTACAATCACACTCTTCAGCTGATATCCGTCAACGGTTACTCGCGATAAGAGGTGTCGGAGCATGGACGGCAGACTATGTGTTGATGAAGTGTTTTCAGGACGCATCAGCCTTTCCGATTGCGGATGTCGGATTGCATCAAGCGATTCAGCATCAGTTAGGGACAGCGAAGAAACCAACGATTGAAGAAGTGAAGCGTTACGGTGAATCGTGGCAAGGTTGGGAAGGATACGCGACATTCTATCTGTGGAGGTCATTATATGGGAACGTATAAATTAGACGTGGAGACACCGATTGGCGTCCTAGAAATCATCGGGACGGAGCAGGTCGTTCAATCGATCTTATTCGTCGAACGGGAAAGCAAACGAAGTATGGAGCAAGATGTACCAAATGTATTGCGACAGTGCCGGGATGAACTAAACGCCTACTTTCGTGGCGAGCGTATGACGTTCACGTTCCCGACTGAGCAAATCGGGACAACGTTTCAGCATGACGTGTGGGATGCGTTACAAACCATCCCGTATGCGGAGACGGCTTCTTACCGCGAACTTGCCGAACGCGTGAAGCGACCTACGGCTGTTCGCGCAGTCGGAGCAACGAACGGACGCAACAAACTGAGCATCGTCGTGCCTTGTCATCGCGTCATCGGATCGACTGGGAAATTGACGGGCTATGCCGGTGGACTTTGGCGAAAAGAATGGCTCTTGCAACATGAAAAACAAGTCGCACATCAACCCCAGTAAAAAAACATTTCCCCCTCCAAATCTGCTACACTAGAAGAGGTCCTATCGTGACGTCGGAATCGACGAAGTTATAGGATGATTCCCGTCACTTATGGAGAAAGTTTTGGAGGAATGCATGATAAAATTATTAGCAGATTCGACGTGTGACTTATCAGATGCAGTGCTTGAACAGTACAACATCGGGGTCGCGCCGTTGATCATCACCATGAATAATATGTCTTACCAGGACCGGGTGGATATCCAGCCGGATGATTTTTACGGAATGTTGGAAGCGCTCCCGGAATTCCCAACGACGGCGATGCCGAGCCCAGCGACGTTCTTACGATTGATGGAAGATGCGGTCGCTGCCGGCCATGAGGAGATTTTATGTATCTGCATGTCGAGTGGGACGAGCGGATCGTATCAATCGGCGGTCATTGGAAAAGAATACTTTGAAGAGGCGCATCCTGACTCACCTGTCAAAATCCATGTCGTCGACTCTCGTTCGATGAGTCATGGTAGCGGCTGGCTGTTGTTGAAGAGCGCACAGATGCGTGAAGCCGGTGCGACGTTCGAAGAGCTCGTTGACTTCAATGAGACGTACAAGACGAAAGTGAAGCACTTCTTATCCGTAGATGACCTCGACCACTTGATCAAGAGCGGACGGATTTCAAACGCGAGTGCTATCATCGGGAAACTACTGATGGTAAAACCCATCATGAGTATGAAAAACGGGAAAGGTGCCATTGTTGCCAAGGAACGAGGCACCCGTAAAGTGCTGAAGCATTATAAGGACGAGTTCGTGAAACGCGTCAACCCGGACATCACGAATTTCGTGATCATCGGGTACACATCGGACCAACGGATTGCGGAGAACTTAAAAGTGAAGCTCGAAACCGAAACCGATTTTGCCGGCGAGATTTACCTCATGCAGATGGGTGTCTCGGTCGGGACACATGTCGGGCTTGGTGCCATCTCGATGTTTTTCGTAGAGAAGTGACAAAAGCCGTCTCATCGCGAGACGGCTTATTTGTTTGGCCAAATATGCTCGATGACCGGTGTGCTGTCGTGATAATCGAGACGATAGACATCTGGGTTACGCATCTTACGCCATGTCTCAAAGTCATATTGCGGGTCGAGATGTTGCAATAAGAGTGCGAGCAGATTGCCGTGTGTCACTAATAGGGTCGAAGCATGCGGAGCTTTGGCGTGCTCGACGACTTGTAGGATGCGCTGCGTCGCCTCCTCAGCCGATTCGGCACCAGGCAACTTGAACGTCGGGTCGCTGAACGACTGACGTAATGGGGTCAGCCAGTCTTCGAGCGGTTCGTGAGATAGGATGCGTTCTCTCAGTAACGGTTCACGTTCAATCGAGAGGTGATGAGCATCGGCGAGTGGCGTGACCGAAGCGACTGCACGGGTATAATCGCTAGAGATGATTCGGTCGATTGTGAGTTCAGAAAAGAAGTCGCGAAGCAGTAAGGACTGGGCGTGACCGTCTTCTGTAAGCGAGGCGTCAGGTTCTTGGCCCGTAGCTGAGCAGTGTCGAATCAAATAGAGTGTAGGCATGTGGATTCTCCTTTTTAAACCGTCTAGTTACCAGCAAGATAAACGTGTCCTCGAGTCATTATGACGTGTGATGTATGTGACATCTTCAAATCCATACCAAGAAGCATTTTGATAGAGTGAATTGAGCATCTCTTGGTCTTTACAGTAGATTGTGACGTCTTGACTGTCCGTCACCAATAGAGCGAATTCACACGTACTATGTAAAAAGTCTTCGTACGTTACGATTTCCGAGGACATATGAGATTGAAACGCCTTGATATCAACGAAAATCAAATAGTGTTCATGTTGTGTGAGCAGTTCAGCGAATTGACGACCATCGATTACGATCGAATCCGAAAATAACAGGCGATTCAGGTGCCCATCTTTTACAATATATGATTCCTCGTCAATCACTTTCCATCGGTATTGATCAAGAGGGATTGGACTTAAGATTGCTTTTAGAAATTGCCCATATTGATTGGGTATTGTAAAACGTAAACCACGCCTCAAAAGAACACCTCCTTCATTTCATGGGATCATTCCATTTTCATAAAAAGTTTCAACACGAAAAATCATACATAACCCTTATCATTCATCACAAAAGAGTTATAATCGGTATAACGATTATAAAATATACGATCGAGGAATGGGGATTCTTCAATCGTATGACAAAAAATTCAGGGGATAAGGATGGGGTTTTCATGAGCAGTACGCAAACGAGAACAGACGTCATTTTGATTGGGGCAGGCATTATGAGCGCAACGCTCGGTTCACTCTTTAAAGAGCTCGTACCGGAGTGGAACATCAAAGTGTTCGAAAAGCTCGATGCAGCAGGGGAAGAAAGTTCAAACGAGTGGAATAACGCAGGTACGGGACATGCCGCACTTTGCGAATTAAACTATACAACAGAGAACGCAGACGGGACGATTGACATCTCCAAAGCGGTCAACGTCAACGAGCAGTTCCAAATCTCGCGTCAGTTTTGGGCGCATCTCGTCAAGCAGGGACTGATTGAGAATCCAGGAGCCTTCATTCGTTCGATCCCACATATGAGCATGGTCCAAGGGGAGAAGAACGTCGATTTCTTGAAACGCCGTTTGGAAGCGCTCACAGCGAATCCGCTGTTTGAAGGCATGGTCTTATCGGACGATCCGAATGAATTACGGGAATGGTTCCCGCTCATCATGGACGGACGGACACCGGATGAACCGATTGCTGCGACGAAAATCGACTCAGGGACAGACGTGAACTTTGGCGCATTGACACGTATGTTGTTTGACCATCTCACATCGAACGGGGTCGAAGTCAACTATGGCCATAGCGTCGAGGACGTGAAGCGCCTCGAGAACGGTCATTGGGAAGTGAAAATAAAAGACATGTCTCAGAACACGATTGAGACGCATACGGCACCGTTTCTCTTTATCGGAGGCGGTGGTGGCAGTTTGCCGCTCTTACAAAAGACAGGGATTCCGGAATCGAAACAAATCGGAGGATTCCCAGTCAGCGGTCTCTTCCTCGTTTGTAAAAATCGCGAGGTCATCGAGCAACATCACGCCAAAGTGTATGGTAAAGCGAAGGTCGGGGCACCACCGATGTCGGTCCCGCATCTCGACACTCGTTTTATCGATGGACGCAAAGAGTTGCTGTTTGGACCGTTCGCCGGCTTCACACCGAAATTCTTAAAAACAGGATCGAACTTGGATTTGATTCGTTCGGTCAAGCCGAACAACGTCATCACGATGCTTGCCGCAGGGGCGAAAGAGATGCCACTTACGAAATACTTGATCGAGCAGGTACTCTTATCTCACGACAAACGGATGGATGAACTCCGTGAATTCATCCCGAATGCCAAGAATGAAGATTGGGAGATCGTCGTGGCAGGGCAACGTGTGCAGGTCATCAAAGATACACCGCAAGGAAAAGGAACGCTTCAATTCGGAACGGAAGTCGTCAGTGCCGAAGATGGGTCGGTCGCGGCGCTTCTCGGTGCTTCTCCAGGCGCATCGACGGCCGTGCACGTCATGTTGAAAGTGCTCGAGCAGTGCTTCCCGCAACACTTACCGGAGTGGGAAGCGAAAATCAAAGAAATGGTACCGTCGTATGGATTGAAGCTGTCGGAACACCCGGATTTATTCAAGACGATTCACGAATCGACGGCGGTCACGCTCGGTTTAGAGGAAAAGGACATGGTCCACAATTAATTGATTCAAGACGAGCATACAATCGTATGCTCGTCTTTTGTATAGAAAAAAGCGATCTCCTATCGGGCCGCTCATACCATTTTGAGAAACGTCTTTGCCCGCTGTTCGAGTGTAGCGGCTGAATCTGCTAATTTTTCGAACTCTCGGACCGTATGCTCGAGTTGTCCCGAGCTATCTTTGACTTTATGAGAAATTCGTCCGATGCTCATCGACACGTCATCGATGCGTTTCACAATGCCTTCAATGTTGTTGTTCACTTCTGTAATGGAGAGTGAGACTTTGTTTGAAAGATTGCGCACCTCTGTCGCGACGACATTGAAGCCGCGTCCATGTTCACCTGCGCGTGCCGCCTCGATTGCGGCATTGAGTGCGAGAAGGTTGGTTTGGGCAGCGATTTCACGAATCGTTCGGACAATATCCGTGATCGTTTTCGCCTCTTGTTGGAGAGCGTGTAAATGCTCTAGGTTTTGAGTCGATTCTTGTTCAATCAGTTTGACGTTTTCGAGTACGTGTTCTCCGTCTTGTTTCCCGATTTGGGACTGGGCAGATAAGTATTCAGACGTCTCTTGAAGATTATTCGCCATGTGGAGTACGTCTTGTTGCCGTGACGTGATATCGGCTGCAATCTTTGAGACGCCGATGACGTTCTGGTGGGCATCATCGAAGATCGGCATGTAGGTCGCCTCTAGCCAGACACTATGACCATCTGCGGCACGTCGTTCAATCTTGTCGTGATAACTCAACCCTTGCATGAGCTTACGCCAAAACAGGTCGTATTGGGGACTGTTCGCGAACTCGGGCAAGCAAAGATCACGATGGGGGCGTCCCATCAGTTCCTTGACTTCGTAGCCCATCGTTTTGGCAAAAATCTCATTGACGTAGGCGACACGGCGATTTTCATCAAAGCGAATGATGGCCAGATTGTTTTCGATTGCCCGAACGACGTGCGTGTCGGTGACATGGGTCGTACTAGAGTGCAGTTGCATCCTAACATCCTCCCTATATCATAAGGTATATTTGTTTTAGGATACCCGAAAAATGTAAAAAAAAGTATATTATTTTAATAGAACAAAAAAAGACCACTTCCACTGGAAGAGGTCAAGGTGTGAGTGTCGCCATGCTTTCATGTAAGTACTCGCCAATCGTGCGCTCGATGTCGCTCTCTGAACGCTCGAGGGCAAGGGAGAGCTCTTTCACCAAAATCGTTTTGGCGTTCTCTAAAATCTTACGATCTTGCTCGTATAGTTTTTTGTTCGCTTGAAGTGCCTCGATTTGTCTACGGCTCAATGTATTCACCACTTGGGCAATCTCATGACGGTTTCCTGAATGCACGACATTCAAGAATTCACGATTGCGGTTGTTGGAATGCGGATTCCATTCCACACCAGGTGAGCGGAACGACTCTAAAATCTCTGATGCCTCATCTGCTTCGAGTAACGTCAACATCATCACGTTGTCATTGTCGACGGGAATGCTGATCTGCAACTTTTGTGAGTTGTTGATGGGGTGAAGCGTATAGTACGATTTCGTCTCTCCTGCGACCGTTTTGTCCGAAATGTCGTCGATGCGACATACGCCATGGGTCGAGTAGATGATTAAGTCTCCAGTTTTAAACAAGTCGATCACCTCTTCCTTATCTATAAGCATAGTCATTCAGAAGATGAAATGTCAACTCGGTTGACGTTTTTGTCCATGTATGCATATGAAAAACCGTGTCGCCTTCAAGCTGACACGGTCATAGTTTCCAATCCACGCGCAGAATGGTTTTCAGTTGTTCAAACGCCTCTTGGCCGATGCTTTCTTGGATCCGTTGCTCAAGTTGTGCTTTGAGCGTCTCGTTTTGCTCATAACAAGTGTGACCGAGCGAGGTCAACTCGATACATTTGTCTTTTCGATTTTGCGGATGGTCTGTCACAAGAACGAGCGCTTTACTCTCTAGGTTCTTGATCAGTTTATGAGTCGCTTGTCGAGAAATATGGACACTGTGCGTGACTTCGGCAATCGTTCTTTTCGACTGATAAAGTGTCGCGAGAATATACCACTCCGAGTTCGAGAGTTGGATATCACTTTGTTCATTCCAAGATTGTTCACTCATGCGTCGAACTTGATCATTTCGCTCTGACAATAAATCAAGTAGACGGGTTGACGTTAATGGAGTCAAATCAAGTCACTCCTCTTTCATTTCCGGCTTTTAGACGTTCCTAACTATACAAAAGCAACTATACCCCGTCAACGTCAATCTAGAACAAAACGAGGCACGAGGCCCCGTTCCGATTAGCAGTCTTTATTTTTGAAGTCGATGACCATGCGTCCTTGGATTTTCTCTTGCTCCATCTCTTCGAACACGTCTTGCACCTCGTGAAGACAGCGTTTATGAACAACAGGCACGACGAGCCCTTCTGCCCCGAACTGGAAGGCTTCTTCTAAGTCTTTACGTGTCCCGACGAGTGAGCCGACGACTTCGATTCCATCGAGGACGAGACGAGGGATGTTCAAGTCCATCGTTTCAGAAGAAAGACCGACGGCGACCACTTTCCCACATGCTCGGACTGCATTGACTGCAGAATTAAAGGCGACTTTTGAGACGGCTGTGACGACAGCGGCATGAGCCCCACCGAACTTCTCTTGTACGATGTCAGCTGCATCTCCTTCAGTCGATGGGTTAATCGTCAAATCAGCTCCACTCTCTTTGGCGAGTTCGAGCTTATCATCGTTCAAATCTACGGCGATGACGTGTGCGTTGAAGACGTGTTTCGCATATTGGATGGCCAGGTTGCCGAGTCCACCGCAACCGTAGATGACGACCGTCTCCCCAGGTTTCACGTCGGCAACTTTGATGGCTTTATACGTCGTGACGCCGGCACATGTGATGCTCGAAGCTTGCGCAGGGTCCAATCCGTCAGGTACTTTGATGGCATAGTCGGCCACGACGATACTTTGTTCAGCCATCCCGCCGTCCACGCTATATCCGGCATTTTGAACGTTTCGACAGAAAGTCTCTCGGCCTGTCGTACAATATTCGCAACGACCACATGCATGATACATTCAAGCGATACTGACGCGATCGCCAACTTTCAAACTCGTGACATCGTCGGCGATTTGAGATACGATCCCAATCCCTTCATGACCGAGCACGCGTCCTTGGACATCTCCGAAATCACCAGCTGCGACGTGAAGATCCGTGTGACATACGCCACAGTACTCGACATCGACGAGCGCTTCGCCTGCTTGTAATGGACGTAGTTCCTTTTCGACAACTTCGATGTTGGCCTTGCTTGCTGAATTGACAATGACTGCGCTCATGTTTGAACACACTCCTTGTGAAAATTTAGCGAACCTGATGGAAAACCCTTCTCAATCACATCGTCAGGATAGCACAAAAAATGGAATGAAAACGCTTAATGTTTAAAGGGCATTTGTCTGAAAGATGAACTTTTCTCACACAAAGATTTAGGGAAATAGAGATAGAGAAAGTAGACGAAAGGAGTGTTATTTATATGACACGAATAGCGTTATTTCACACATATAAATCAAAGATTTTGCAGCTATCAAATTTAGAAGAAGAGACGTTGAAAAATGAAGACTTTTTGTTAGACCGTGATGAAAAGAAACAACTTGAGATCTATTACGCACCGTTTGAATACATCAATCCAAACGCGAAAGTCGTCATCGCGGGAATCACGCCAGGCTTGTATCAAATGCGTCAGTCGTTCGAGGCAATCCGTGACTTGAAGGATGCAACAGACGAAGAGGCGCTTCGAGCCGTCAAACAACGTGGCAGTTTTTCCGGTCCGATTCGAAAGAACTTAGTGACGATGCTGGATGATTTGGAGTTACATCATCATTTGGGAATTGAATCATCCCTCGATTTGTTTGGATCAGCGAACCATCTCGTTCAAAACACGGCGGTCCTCCCTTATCCCGTCTTCTATAAAGGCAAGAACTATAACGGATCGAGCCCGGATATGATTCGAACAGAGCTGTTTCGACCATACGTAGAAGGAATCTTCGCAGAAGAGATGGCCCATCTTCAAGATGCACTCATCCTACCGATGGGCGTGAACGTGAGGCGAGCCGTGGAGTTATTGGTTGAGCGAGGGCTCTTGGATCAAGATCGCGTAGTGAGTGGGTTTCCACATCCGTCTGGTGGGAACGGTCATCGCCATCGCATCTTCGCCGAAAATCGAGACGCCATGAAACGACACATTGCTGAACATTTCAAAAGACATCCACTCTGAACCGCAGGGGGGTTCTTTTCATGTGAGCACATGAACTGACATCGACTCTTTACTTCGATAAAATGATAAACGGTTGACTCACTCACGAGATGTAGAAAGGATGTCCGCCATGATCACATTGTCGTCCGTCCATAAGCGTTATGGACAAGAGATGGCCGTCCGCGATGTATCGCTTCATATTCGAAAAGGGGAGATTTACGGCATCATCGGCGCGAGCGGTGCCGGGAAGTCGACGCTTCTTCGATTGATGAATTTGTTGGAGAAACCGGATGCTGGGAGCGTCACGGTCGATGGCGACCAGTTGACCGAACTCTCCAACCGGGAACTACGCAAGAAGCGACATCGAATCGGTATGATTTTTCAACAATTTAATCTTGTTGCGAATAAGAACGTCTTTGATAACGTCCTCGATTCACTGAAGCTTGCCAAACGGCCGAAATCATCATGGGAGACACGCGTGATGGAATGTCTCCGGTTCGTTGGACTCGAAGCGTATCGCGATAAATATCCTTCCCAGTTGAGTGGGGGACAGAAGCAACGTGTCGCGATCGCAAGGGCACTCGCGAGCGAACCGAGCGTACTCCTCTGCGATGAACCGACCTCTTCTCTCGACCCGAATACGACGGCAGAAGTGCTGCGTGTCCTCGAGTCGGTCAATGAACAACTCGGTGTCACCGTCGTTCTCGTCACGCATGAGATGGATGTCATCCGTCAAATCTGTCATCGCGTCACCGTCATGGCAGACGGATCCGTTCATGAGACGATTGAGAGGGAGCCGACAGGTGTGGTCGCCATCGATCAGAATCCAAGTTGGTTCGTCGAACAGTTGCGAGAGGAAGGTGAAGCGAATGCCTGAAATCTTGGTCCGCTATCAATCAGAGATTTGGCAGTCCATTGCTGAGACGTTCATTATGGTCGGGGTATCGATTCTCGCCGCTATTCTAGTCGGATTGCCATTAGGCACGTGGCTTTACCTTTCGCGTAAAGGACAATTGTTAGAGAATCAAATCGTCTTCTCCGTCCTCAATCTGGTCGTGAACATCGTCCGGTCTTTCCCGTTCTTGTTACTCGTCGTGTTTTTGATTCCATTTACACGGCTTATTATCGGGACGGCCATCGGAACAGCAGCAGCGACAGTGCCGCTCTCCATCATTGCCATTGCACATTATGCGCGCCTCGTCGAACAGTCGTTGATTGATGTCCCACGCGGGGTCATCGAAGCGGCACTCTCGATGGGCGCAACGGTTAAAGACATCATCTTTAAGTTTCTATATGTGGAAGCCCGGTCCGGTCTTGTCCTCGGATTGACTACATCCATCATCAGTTTTATCTCATACTCGACGATTATGGGAGTCGTCGGGGGTGGTGGCATCGGTGACTTTGCCATCCGTTATGGATATCAACAATTTCAGACAGAACTCATGCTCTATATGATTCTCATCATGCTCGTCTTCGTACAGTTGATTCAATTCACGGGCACGACCGTGGCACGCATCATCGACAAACGCTAAATAGAAAGTAGGAAATGAATATGAAAAAATTGATGGCTCTTCTTGCCTCACTCACACTCGTCCTCGCAGCATGTGGGAACGATACAGAAACACAAACGGAACAAGCAAATGAACCACAGACATTGAAAGTCGCATCACTCATCCCACCGATGACAGATATGCTTGAAATCGCGAAAGAACAGCTCGCGGAAGACGACATCGAACTCGAAATCGTCGTTCTCGGAGACAACGTTCAACCGAACTCGGCACTTGCGGCGAAAGAAGTCGATGCGAACTTCTTCCAACACGTTCCGTACATGGAGGAGTTCAACCGCAGCAACGATGCGAATCTCGTTCCAATCGAACCGATTTATTTCGCAAACTATGGTGTATACGCAAAAAACTATGACAAGATGGAAGACATTCCGGAAGGCGCAACGATTGCGATCGCCAACGACGTATCGAACATCGACCGTTCGCTCTCCCTTCTCGCACAACATGATGTGATCGAGCTCGGAGAGAAAGAAGGCACGTACTATACACAGGCCGATATCACATCGAACCCGAAAAACTTCAAATTTGAAGAAGTCGACTTATTGATGCTCGCGCGCGCGTACGATGATGTCGATGCGGTCTTGATGACACCGGCTTACGCTGCACCGCTCGGTTTGACACCGAAGAGTGACGCACTCTTAACAGAAGGCGTCGAGAATGATTTCGCCATCACGCTTGTCGCACGTGAAGACAACCAGGATGACGAAGCGATCCAAAAACTCGGCGAAGCGCTCACAAGTGACGAAGTCCGTGCGTTCTTGCAAGAGAACTATGATGAAACGGCCATTCCGGCGTTTTAAACAAAAAGATTGAGCCATCTAGGCTCAATCTTTTTTAGTACTCTTCGTATTCTCGCGGGTCTTGGTCATCGATGCGACCATCCGGTTTCGTCAACGCATTGAGCGTCTCCATCTCTTCCTCGGTCAATTCGAAGTTGAAGACGTCGAGATTCTCTTTTTGGTGCAACTCGCTAGACGAGCGGGCGAGCGGGATGACACCAAGCTGCACGTGCCAACGCAAGATGACTTGAGACACGCTCTTTCCTTTTTGTTTGGCGAGCTCGGTGATCTTCTCGTCATGGATGACCGTGCGGGCGCGACTGAGTGGGCTCCACGCTTCTGTGATGATGCCGCGTTCTTTATCGGCTTTCCGCTGTTCGACTTGCGAGAAGTACGGGTGTAACTCGATTTGGTTAATGACCGGTGTTTCTCCCGTTTCTTCAATCAAGCGGTCTAGGTGCTCCGGCATGAAGTTCGAGACCCCAATAGAGCGGATCCATCCGTTTTTCTTCGCTTGAATCAACGCACGCCATGCCTCGACGTACTTGTCTTGTTTCGGGTTTGGCCAATGCAAGAGGAACAAATCCCAATAGTCGAGGTTCGCTCGATATAGGGACTCTCGAATCATCTCGAGCGCCTGATCGTAGTCATAATATTGCGCGCGCAGTTTCGATGTTAAGAAAAGTTGTTCACGCGGGATGCCGGATTGGCGAACCGCTTCACCGACCGTGCCTTCATTATCGTAGCGAATCGCCGAATCGATGAGTCGATATCCGTTCCGGATGGCGCATGTGATGGCGTCGACCCCTGCTTCACCTTTCAAATAAACCGTCCCGAGTCCGATGGCCGGAATCTCATAACCGTCATGTAGCTTGATTGTTGGAATACCCATCAAATGCCTCCCCATTCAAAATCCGTCCTCTTCTCCGCTATTCCACTTTCATCGGAAATGAAACGTTTGAATGTGAGGTCAACGTCGAAACGCTTTGATCAAACCTTCTGCCAAATCGAGGATACACACGATGATGATGGTGAGTAAAACACTCCAGACGCCCCAACGACTGATTGTTTCGAGGTCGGCGTTGATTTGCTCAGCAATCAACGAGACGGCATTAGAAGAAATTAAATCAGGTTGCAGTAAAATGAGCGCCGTGACGACAATCCATACGATATTGAAGAGCGCGTTCCACAAGGCGAGCGGCTTTGTCCAATGTCGAACCAGCCATTTGTAAATGGCGATGGCGATCCCAAAGGCGGCCAGGGCGATGACAAACGGGAAGAATTGATCCAAGACCGACGCATTGAGTAGCGGATAGGATTCACTATCTGTGACGACACGAATCAACTGCTCGGCGTTGACGTACAATACGACCATCAGAACGGTGGCGATAAAGTCAAACAAAATCGAACCAAAAGAAATCGAGGTCGAACGTGGTTTTACCTTCTTGAGTTGCTCAGGTTTCCAACTAGAGAAAGGAACTTCGCCCTCAGGTACAGCACGTTCAATGATGAAGAACGTGAGGGTGATCCAGAATAGCGTCTGAACGACGACATTGAAGATAGCCGCCCCAGTTTGAAGGAATGCTTGAATCAAGAATTGACTCCAAGACGTGTCGTCGATGGGATTGGTCAAATAACCGATGATGGAGAGAATGGTGACAACCGTGACGGCAATCGGTAAGACGATTTTGATGATGTTCACGTACTGTGTGAAGAGAGCAGGACCGATGAGATAAAGTGGTCGGTTCGCGTAGCGAGCAGCGAGGATTTGAGGGTCGCCGAGTTGGCGCAATGCTTCAAATAAAGCCGCTTCAGACGGGTCATTTCCAGTCATGTCATCAATGGTCGATTCCAATTCGAGTGCGACGTCTTGCCGCATCGACTCTGGGATTCGAGAGGTGACTTCATCGATATACACATCACGAAGATTCATGATCATTTCCTCCTTCAATTAGACGGATCAACGTTTTCGACATGTTCATCCATTCCACGTATAACTCATTCAAAATGTCCATCCCATCCGAGCTGAGCACGTAGTACTTGCGTGGTCGACTCTCTGTCGTATCCCAGGAACTCGTGACGAGTCCTTGTTTTTCAAGTCGACGTAAGAGCGGGTAGAGCGTACTTTGATCAATGTTGATATCGGCATCTAGCAGTGCTTGAACGAGAGAATAGCCGTATTGGGGTGTCTTCAACTGACTGAGCACCGCAATCGTCAATGTGCCGCGCCGCAACTCCGTCACCAACGAGGCTTTTACATCAGACATTTTTTCGCCTCCTTCATTCGTTTATCTTTATACTATATATCATACACTATAAGTTATCATACATCAATGTGAATAAAAGATGTTGAGTCATTTCCTGATTTTGGGATAATAAAGAGGAGGTGATGTTCATGAAGTGGTGGTGGATTCTTGGAGGTGTGGTGATCGCCAGTTTATTGACGATCAATGCGCAATGGTATGGGCATGCGGCGACGTTTGGAGTGCCGATTGGCTGGATCATCATGTTGCTAGTCTTGGCACAGTTTCGAAAGCCGACATCGACTCTTTGGGCGGCGTCGGTCGGAGTGATGAGTGTAGGGGCGGCGATTTTGCTTTCGATTCCGAGCTACTCGTTAGCTGAGGCAGAAGAGACGTTGAGCAAAATGTACAATGACGTGGAGTACATGGAGAGCGTTCCGATGACCGGAGAAGAATGGAATCCATTCTCTCCTCGAGTGGGCTATCGATTTGAGACGGAGAGCGGAGACTCGATTTTATTCATCCCGGACTCAGGGAAGACGTTTGAACTATAAAAAGACTCGCTCTCATGATAGAGGGCGAGTCTTTTTGTTAGTTGCGAATCATGTAGTCGAAGGCGCCGAGTGCGGCTGTCGCACCAGAACCCATCGAGATGATGATTTGTTTGTAGGCGCTGTTCGTGCAGTCTCCTGCCGCGAACACACCTGGGACGTTCGTCGCGCCATGACGGTCGACGACGATTTCCCCGAAGTTGTTGCGTTCGACCGAGTCGAGCCAGTCCGTGTTCGGGACGAGACCGATTTGGACGAAGACGCCTTCAAGTTCGACATGATGTGACTCGTTCGTCTCACGAGACACATACGAGATGCCGTTCACTTTGTCCGTACCCGTGATTTCTGTCGTCTGAGCGTTCGTGATGACAGTCACGTTCGGGAGGCTGTGAAGACGATCTTGTAGCACTTGGTCAGCTTTAAGTTCAGGAGCGAACTCGAGGACCGTTACGTGCTTGACGATTCCTGCGAGGTCGATGGCCGCTTCGATCCCAGAGTTACCGCCACCGATGACCGCGACACGTTTCCCTTCGAAGAGAGGACCGTCACAGTGCGGGCAGTAAGCGACCCCTTTGTTTTTGAACTCCACCTCACCTGGGACGTTGACGTTACGCCAGCGTGCACCGGTCGAGAGGATGACACTCTTACTCTTCAAGACAGCGCCGTTCTCGAGTTCGATCTCGACGAGGTCCTTTTTCTCAAGACGCTTCGCGCGTTGAAGGTTCATGACATCGATGCCGTACTCTTTGACGTGCTCTTCTAGACTGGCGACGAGCTTTGGACCTTCTGTATAAGCAGTACCGATGAAGTTCTCAATCCCCATCGTGTCCATCACTTGGCCGCCGAAGCGCTCTGCGATGATTCCGGTACGGATTCCTTTACGAGCCGCGTATACGGCTGCGCTCGCACCCGCTGGACCGCCACCGACGACGAGGACGTCATACGGGTCTTTGTCCGAAAACGCAGAAGCGTCAGGACCTGTACCGAGTTTCGCCAAGATCTCTTCGAGTGACATCCGACCGTTACCGAACGATTCGCCGTTCAAGAAGACCGTCGGGACAGCCATGATCTCTTTTGCTTCCACTTCATCCTTGAACGCGGCTCCATCGATCATCGTGTGCGTGATGTTCGGGTTGAGGACGCTCATGACGTTTAGCGCTTGCACGACGTCAGGACAGTTGTGGCAGCTGAGACTGATGTACGACTCGAAGTGATATGTGCCTTCGATATTTTGAATTTGTTTGATTGTATCCGCATCGACTTTCGGCGCGCGCCCGCTCACTTGGAGGAGGGCGAGGACAAGTGATGTGAACTCATGTCCGAGTGGAATCCCCGCGAAGACGATTCCTGTCTCTTCGGATGGACGATTCACGCTGAAGCTCGGTGTACGCTCGAGTGTCGCGCGTTCGACCGAGATGCGTGATGACATGCTGGCGAGTTCGTTGACGAGCTCGAGCATCTCGTTTGAGACTTTGTCTTCCCCAGCGCTCACACGGAGGACGACATCGCCCTCCATGAGCTGGAGATATTGGTCGAGCTGTTGTTTAATCGCTGCTTCTAACATGCAATCGCTCCTTACAATTTACCGACGAGGTCAAGGCTTGGGCGGAGTGTTTCAGAACCCTCTTCCCATTTCGCTGGGCAGACTTCGCCTGGATTGTTGCGTACGTATTGTGCTGCTTTGACTTTGTTGACGAGCGTGCTCGCGTCACGGCCGATGCCGCCAGCGTTGATCTCGACAGTTTGGATGACACCATCTGGGTCGATGATGAACGTACCACGGTCTGCGAGGCCGTCTTCTTCGTTCAAGACATCGAAGTTGCGTGAGATGACGTGTGATGGGTCACCGATCATGATGTACTCGATTTTTCCGATTTTCTCAGATGTTTCGTGCCAAGCTTTATGTGTGAAGTGTGTGTCTGTTGAGACAGAGTATACTTCTACACCGAGGTTTTTAAGTGTAGCGTACTCGTTTTGAAGGTCTTCAAGTTCAGTTGGGCAGACGAATGTGAAGTCAGCTGGGTAGAAGCAGACAACGCTCCATTTGCCTTTGAGGTCGTTCTCTGTAACTTCGAGGAATTCACCTGTTTGGAATGCTTGTGCTTTGAATGGTAGTACTTCTTTGCCGATTAATGACATGGGTTATGTCCTCCTTGTTTTTTACTCTAGCGTTTCTATCTCGACTAGAATAATTATAATGTAATACTAACTTCATATAACGAGCTGGAATTGTCAAGGCGTTTGCATGCTTTGAAATGTGTTGAAATAACTCATAATTATTTATGATTAGCTTAATATCAATGAAGAAAACGATTACAATGAGGGTGTATTTTCTTTCGACAAGTAGTATCTTTACAAAATATTAAATGAGTCACAAACTTGTTTGAAAGATGGAGAGCAGATCGTTATTCTCGTCTTTCTGTTCGTGATTATCATTTACAGACAGGGGATTTATGATGAAATATAGAGTCCATTCTCATCGATTCGGTGAGACGATATTGAAGAACGATGAAGAGTTCAAGGAGATTTGGACAGAGATTCATGACATCATTCAGTCAATCAGCGACGACGACATCATCAAAACATTTAATGAAAAATATGCTAAAAAGAACAAGAGTCTATCAAAGGCTTTGAATGAACTATTCAGACTGGAGTTTTTGAGAAGAGGATGGATGAGCGAAAGTCCGATTTTTCAGGATCGTGACTATTCGGAGAATGTGTGGCGTCTTGATTTCGCTAAAGACAATATCTCACTAGAAGTCGGATTCAACCATGCAGGTACAATCGCTTGGAACTTATTGAAACCGGTCATCGCAAGCGAACTGAACCATGTCGAAAAGGCAATTCAAACACGGATTGGGGTCATCATCTGTGCGACTCAGCGTTTGCAGAGAGCCGGCAACTTCGATGGAGCCATTGGGACGTATGAGAAATATGTGCACCATTTGAAGCCGTTAAACACGCAACTCACCGTACCGATCGTCATTATCGGACTTGAAGCACCTGATACATTCAAAATCGTTGAATATTTAAATGAAAAAGGCGAAAAAAGAGGTCGCGTAGAGGAATTCTACGCGAACCTGCTTGTCGATGAAACGACTGAGACCTATCATGAACCGATGTTCGATGAAGATTTAGACTGATGTACTTTTAATCTCAGCCACTTCGTATGTGTCGGTTTTGCTTGGCCATATCAACAAAATGAGTGATGGTATAGATGACATGATCAAAATCATCATTGACCTGGTGTTCCCAAAATCGAAGAATGACCCAACCTTCTTCTACATAATGTTGTGTGACGTCGGCATCGCGTTCGATGTTACGTCCGATCTTTTGACGCCAAAAATCGGCATTCGTCTTCGGCAATTTGAAGTGGAGGGGACAGCCGTGCCAATAGCAAGAATCCAGAAATACGACGACGCGTAATCCCGGGAACGAGATGTCGGGGGTCCCGTAAAGTTTGCGATTGTTCTTGCGGTACCGGTATCCGGCCGCCCACAGCGCTTTTCTGACTTTGACTTCCATCTTCGTATCTTTTCCACGGTTGCCGCTCATCGTCTTGAACACGGCTGGACTCGATGCTTTCGGTACGTTTTTGGCCATATCCCTCACCTCCCTCTACTAGGAAGATTCCACTGTAGGGAGAGAAGTACTCATGTTAAGCGTCTAAAATCTGCTGAATGTAGTTTCGATCTAACCAAAACGCCTGCTTTGTGATCCATTGTCCATCGGGGAGGCGGATTTTGTCATCTCCATCCGCACCTTTTGAACGTACATGTGCGACTTGGTTAAATTTTGATCCGGGCAGGTTGTTCTTTATTCTATTTTTCATGGGAATCAGCTCAACCCCTTCTATTACGACCTTTCGAGCTTCGGACCACATCTCATATAGTTCGCCATCGATTGTATCGAGTGGCATGTTCCAGAGTCGAATGCCTACAAAGCGAGGGATTCGTTTTTTCTTTGGGACGTATTCTTCGTCATATTGAAATTCTAAGAAAAGATATTTCTGTTCTGCGAATGTGTCATATAGGTCTGAATCTTCCCAGTCACTTTGGCATAGATTTTCAAAATCGACCTTGCCGAACGACATATGTTCGCGAATCTTTCCGTCGGGTTCTCGTGCGACCGTTTTGAACTTGATGTTTGCCTTCGCAAATTCTTCGATACCGGAAAGGTCTGTCTTTTGCACTCCTAACAGTTTGGCCATGACATGAGGAATCATCGCCTTGTTTCTAGGGTTATATGGAACTTTCGTTTCTTCACATAAATCAATCAGTGTCTTGCCATAGTGTGGTAAGAGTCGGGTTTCGAGAAGTTCCTCGATAGACATTTCGTTTAACTCACCTTGGTTCGCGATAGATTCCATTAGTTCCGGTGTTAAATATTTACGAACCAATCCAGACATATAGGATGCTTTCAAAGAGAAGGCACGCGGTTTGGCAGGTTCATCTGAGAAGGGTTGAGTACGCACAATCGAACCGTTCGCCCCTTTTGTACAGGCGGACAGATACATCGTATCTGCCTCCGAAATGAGATGAGCCTCTCCATTCTTGATTTTGGTAACGATTGTTTCCCAGTCTTGTCGCATCACGGCTAAATCTTCCTCCGAGAACTCGTTTAAGAATGACTTGTAGATACGGTAGTCATCCATTGGGATCTCAGGCTCATATTGATAGAGCATGATGAGCATACTTGTGGCTTTCGATAAAAAGCTTGAAGTTTCAAACGAGTATCTATGCTCGCTATGGTAATCAATCATATTCAAGACGAGTCGTTCTTTTGAAGAATATGTACCATTTTTGTTTTTCTTGAAAGGAGTGACCTTTAACTCGATACCAAGTTCCTCAAAGTCTGGTCGGGCATCTGAATTGATTGGGTATCCGAAGTGGCTCTCTTCAATGATGTGACCGAGTGATCCCTTGGAACGAACATTTTTAATCCGTCCGGTCGTATCAATCTCGCCGAATGTCTTGCCCTCAGCCTCTCTTGCCTTATCCATTAATTCTTGAATCGTTTCGTAACGCAATCGAATACCTCCTATAAATTTACATATGTAAGATGAGTATAACGTAGTTGTTGATCCCATTCACCTTTTCTGTTAAACTAATTTCATCGAGCTAGTTCGGTTGTGATAGGACCTAAAATAGCGTAAATTTAAGATAGAAAATACGAAAGGGTGTTCCCATTGATTAAAGTAGTTGAGTTATTTGCCGGTGTAGGAGGTTTCCGCATCGCGCTTGAAGGAATCAAAGATGTGAATGCCGAGCCTACATCTGACAAATTCGATGTGGTTTGGGGCAATCAGTGGGAGCCGGCGACGAAGGTACAACCGGCCTTTGATTGCTATGCTGAACGTTTTAAAGGGCGTGGCCAACACGTAAATGAGGATATCGCCCTGTCATGGATGGAAGCAGGACCGCACCATTTGCTCGTAGGGGGCTTCCCGTGCCAAGACTACAGTGTGTCGCGTAGCTTAAAGAACGAGCAAGGAATTCAAGGGAAGAAGGGTGTCTTGTTCTGGGAAATCATGAATATCATCGAACAGGAAAAGCCACCTTACGTCTTACTCGAGAATGTCGATCGCCTCATGAAGTCACCTGCGAAACAAAGAGGGCGTGACTTCAGTGTCATGCTTCGTGCATTTGCCGATCAAGGATATACGGTCGAGTGGAGAGTCATCAATGCTGCCGATTACGGTTTTGCCCAACGCCGCCGCCGTATCTTCATCTTCGCGACGCGAGCGGATTTGAAGCATTCAACCCGAGCGGGGAAAGCAAATCCTGAGCAGTGGTTGTTGAAAGACGGGTTCTTTGCGCCGACTTTCGCGGTCATGGAGATGACGAGCGAGAAGCATCCAGGTTCGACGTTCGAATTACCGAAAGACATCGTTGAAATCTCGGACACATTCTCTGCGACTTATCGAAATGCGGGAGTCATGACGGGGGATCAAGTGACGACGCTTGAGACGCTCCCGGTTCGCGAAACACCTAAGACGCTCGGTCAAGTCGTTCAAGAGGTCTATGAGCAATTTGGTCCTGCTCCGGAACACTATTATCTGGATACAGAGAAGGTTAAAAAATCTGGACGTACGGAAAAAGAGGAATTGGCTTATATGAAAGGACCGAAAAAAATCGAACGTACTTCTGCGAGCGGTCACGTCTATGTCTATGCCGAAGGAGGCATGTCCTATCCAGATTCGCTAGACCTTCCAGGTAGAACGATGTTGACGAGCGAAGGAACATGCAACCGTTCTAGCCATGTTATCGAAGATCCGCATACGAAAAAATTGCGCTATCTCCGTCCGGAAGAATGTGAAGGATTGAATGGCTTCCCATACGGATGGACCGCCACTATGACAGACCGCAAGCGATATTTCACAATGGGGAATGCCCTCGTCGTCGGATTGATTGAGCGGATGGGCCATCGAATTGCGGAGATTCATGAGCAAGAGGATGAAAAGAGCCTGTTGCATGAAGTGAAGCAGATGCAATTGTTAGGGACGTACAATAACTTTAAATAATTTAAATGCCCTCATCTGAATGACATTTTCATTCAGATGAGGGCATTTGCTATTTAGAGTTACTCCGCCATCAACGCACACACCGCATTCGAATACGCTACCGGATCTTCAATCGGTAACCCTTCAATGAGGAGGGCTTGTTGATACAAGAGGTCTGTATATTGTTTCGCTTTCGCTTCATCTTCTTTATACACACGTTGGAGCGTCTGGAAGATGGCGTGGTCGGCGTTCACTTCGAGCACTTTCTCCGCTTTCATGCCGCCGCCGTTTGGCATTGCGTTCAAAATCTTTTCCATCTCGATTGAGACGTCACCCGCAACCGTCAAGCAAACCGGATGCGACTTGAGACGTGTCGAGGCACGCACTTCTTTGACGCGGTCTCCGAGCTCTTCTTTCATGAATGCGAACAAGTCTTGGTTGTCTTCGTTGAGCGATTTCGCTTCCGCGTCATCGAGACCGAGATCGCCGCTCGCGATCGATTTAAATTCTTTGTCTTCATACGACTGAAGCATCTTGATGGCGAACTCGTCGATCTCTTCTGTAAAGTAGAGGATTTCGTATCCTTCTTCTTTCAAGCGCTCTGCTTGTGGCAAGAGGTCGATGCGATGAATCGATTCGCCTGTCGCATAGTAAATATACTTCTGATCTTCTTTCATCCGCTCGACGTACTCTTTGAGCGAAACGAGTTTCTTCTCGTGAGAAGAATGGAAAAGAATCAAGTCTTTCAATTCGTCTTTGGCTGCACCGAACTGGTCATACACGCCGAACTTCAATTGGCGACCGAACGACTCATAGAACTTCTCATAGTCCTCACGCTCGTTTTGGAGCATCTTCTCGAGCATGCCTTTGATTTTCGACTTCACGTTCTTCGCGATCACGCGAAGCTGGCGGTCCTGCTGCAACATTTCACGGGAAATGTTGAGGGAGAGGTCTTCTGAGTCGACCATCCCTTTGACGAAGCCGAAGTAGTCCGGCAAGAGGTCTGGTGACTTCTCCATGATCAACACGCCATTCGAGTAGAGCTCGAGCCCTTTCTCGAATTCTTTCGTGTAATAGTCGAACGGAACCGTTGACGGGATATACAGGATTGATTGATAACGAATCGTCCCGTCGACGTTCAAGTGAAGATGCTTGAGTGGCTCATCAAAGCCGTAGCGCTTCTCGTGATAGAACGCCTTATAATCCTCGTCTTTGAGTTCGCTCTTCCGCTTCCGCCAAATCGGCACCATGCTGTTGACGGTCTCTTCTTCCTTGTAGTCCTCATACTCTTCCGAGTCCTCTTTTTGACGATGTTTCGTCACATCCAGTTTGATTGGGTAACGGATGAAGTCCGAATGTTTCTTGATGAGCGAGCGAATCTCGTATTCTTCAAGGAATGACGAATACGTATCATCTTCTGTGTCTGCCTTCAAGTGGAGCGTGATTTCTGTACCGATGTCCGCTTTGTCTGTCGGCTCGATCGAATAGCCGTCTGCCCCTTCTGACTCCCATACGTATCCTTGTTCACTGTCAATCGAGCGAGTCCGCACGGTTACGCGGTCAGCGACCATGAACGCGGAATAGAACCCGACCCCGAATTGACCGATGAGGCTATGGTCTTCTTCCATCTTCGTTGCCTGTTTCATGGCGAGTGAACCGCTCTTTGCGATGATTCCGAGGTTTGTTTCGAGTTCTTCTTCTGTCATCCCAATCCCTGTATCGCGAAACGTGATCGTCCGTGCTTCTTTGTCGAGTTCAATTTTGATGAAGTAATCGTCTTTGTTGAACTCGATGCTTTCGTCTGAGAGGGCACGATAATACATCTTGTCGATGGCATCACTCGCGTTCGAGATGAGCTCACGCAGGAAGATGTCCTTATGTGTATAAATTGAGTGGACCATCAACTCTAAAATTCGTTTCGATTCGGTTTGAAACTGTTTTTTTGTCATGATCGTTCTCCTTTTGATGTCTATATTTTGGCACTCTGTATATAGGAGTGCTAACACTATTGATTATCCTAATTTTTAGGAATATGTCAACCGAGATTGAAGAAAAGATTGACGAGGACGTAGGTTTCGCATATAGTTGAGTACATGCGATGAGCTGGTCTATGTAAGACGGCGGACATTCCCTTGAGGAGCACGTTGTGGAGCGTGGTCCGTCGCGGTAGACTTTCGAGAGCACCTCTAGTGAGAGGTGCTCATTTTTTATGTATACAACTAGCCTCCCTTCAAACGAAGGGAGGCTTTTCTTATGCTCGAATGGATGCGAGGAACATCTCTTTTAAAGCACGCAATTGTACGGCCGGTTCGATATCGTCCTCTAAATAACTGATGTGCGACTTCAACATGATGTTGTTGCCGAACGTCCCGAACGTATTGATGATTGTGACGACGGTCACCTTCACATCGATATCCGAGCGGAATGAACCGTCTCGTTTCCCATCTTCGATCAAGGGTTCGAGTGTCTGCATGATCTGTCGTTGAACGTCGATGTATGTCTCGATCCCAGGAAGCGGTGAGGCGACGAACGATGCATAGCTCTCGAACGCCTCTCGGAAACGGGCGTGGTTCGTCCGCTCCAACTGCATCTCGAAAAAGTGGTTCAAGATGGCCTCGAGCCGCTCATATGCGCTGCCTTCCCCATGCATGAACTGTTCAAATCTCTCGAGTGTGGGCTGTAGATTCTTGACGGCTGCCGCGACGATCAATTGATCTTTCTTCGGGAAGTAGCGAAACAGTGTCGCCACCCCAATCCCTGCCGCATCCGCGATGTCCTGCATCTGAACCTTCTCAAAGCCATTCTCTAAAAATAAGCGTTCGGCCTCTTGGATAATCAGCTGGATTCGTTCTTCTTTGTTTTGTTGTCGTTTACTCAATTCCATCACCTCATTGTCTGTCCCTAGTATATCGTCTTCGAGCAGTTTCGTTGAGATTAATGTCACATTCAATTATGATTATGATAGTTAGACTATCATAATTTAATGAATGGAGCTGGGACAATGCGTTTACAGGGGAAAGTAGCGGTCATCACAGGGGCAGGAAGCGGTATGGGAGAGTCAACGGCACGCCTATTCGCCAAAGAAGGGGCGACGGTCGTCGCAACAGATATCAATGAACAAGGGGTACAAAGCGTAGTCGAGTCGATTCGGGCGCAAGGTGGGGAAGCTATCGCGGTGAAGCATGACGTGACCTCACGTTCGAGCTGGGAGGACGTATTCGCAGAAGTGGAAGCGACGTGTGGCAAATTAGATATTCTCGTCAATAACGCTGGAATCGCACTTGCGAAACCGTTCTTGGAACAGACGGAAGAGGACTGGGCACGCACGTATCGCATCAACATCGATGGAGTCATGTTAGGGACACAGTACGCGATTCCGCTCATGACGGAGAATGGGGGAGGATCAATCGTCAACATCTCCTCCATCTCTGCATTGACTGGTATGGCGGGTGCTGGGGCCTATACGGCCTCGAAAGGTGCGGTCCGTTCTCTTACGAAAGCAGCGGCTGTGGATTATGGGAAACAAAACATTCGCGTCAACTCGGTACATCCAGGATATATTGTGACGCCGATGAGTGCGCCGCATATGGAACATCCGGACTATAAGCAGCACTTCTTGAATCAAATCGCTTTGCCGAATCTCGGACAAGCGGATGAGGTGGCGGCAGCCGTCCTATTCCTCGCGTCAGACGAAGCGAATCATATTAGCGGGATTGAACTTCCGGTAGACGGTGGCGTGACGGCGAAATAATCGAGAGAGCATCCTGATGTGATGACACCTCGTGTTATATTAAGAAAAAGAGGTGAAGTCATGATTCAGTTTGAGATGGAACGAGTATGGATGGATGAAACGGAGCTGTTTTATCAAGTTCAGCTTCAACTTCGGTCTTCTGCCTGCACCAGTAATCAGTTGATTTATTTAGATGATGCGAGTCTTGAAGATCTTCATCAAAAGATCAATCAATTCAATCAAGCGTGGGGCAAAGAACCAATCACATGGAGACTAGTCGATGAAGAAGAGGGTTCGGATGATTTGCAAGTCAATCTAACTTTCACGTTGATTGACCGGATTGGGACCATCCAAATCGATATTTTCATTCATGATGAATGGCAGTTTGACTCATTTGACCATGTTCATATGAAATTTAGAATGAGGACGACGATGGGACAGCTCGACGACTTGAGCGCTCAACTCAAACGTTTCATTCGTCGTGAGACCGACCATGTCTCATCACTTCGACCAGAATAAAGCAGCCTGAGACGACTCAGGCTGCTTTTTAGTACCATTCTTTCGGTTCGTAATTCAATTCGCGGAACAGCTGCTCACGCTCTTTTTTCGAAAGATCGCGCCATTGTCCAGGCGGCAGTTTCCCGAGCGTGATGTTCATGACACGAACACGTTGGAGGCGGAATACTTCGTATCCGAGCGCCTCACACATCCGACGGATTTGGCGGTTGAGTCCTTGCGTGAGGGTAATGTTGAAATCGAACTTTGAAAGCGGACGGACTTTACACGGAAGTGTCTTCTGGCCAAGGATTTTGACACCGGCTTCCATCTGCTCGACGAACTCTGGTGTGATTGGCTTATCAACCGAGACGATGTATTCTTTCTCGTGCTCGCCTTCGGCACGGAGAATCTCGTTGACGATATCGCCGTCATTCGTCATGAGGATGAGACCTTCCGAGTCTTTATCAAGACGACCGATGTTGAAGATGCGGAGCGGGTGGTTGACCATGTCGACCAAGTTCCCTTTTACTTTTTTTTCTGTCGTACTCGTGATCCCGACCGGCTTATGGACGGCGATGTAGACGTTGTTTCGGGCAACCCGTGCGACAGAACCGTTGACGAGGACTTCATCGCCCGGTTTGACTTGGTCGCCGATTTTTGCTTTTTTCCCATTGATGGTGACGCGTCCCTCTTCGACGAGACGGTCGGCTTGGCGACGGGACGCCTTGCCTGATTCACTGATGAATTTATTGATGCGCATGTGTACACGTCCTTTGTTTGGCTTCGTCCTCTCACTATAACGCATTTTATAAACTCTCGAAAGCGGGAAACGAACGGGAGAGGAGGGATGACATGGAGGCAGTACGACTGTTACAAGACGCAATCCGATTTCAACAAGCACTGTGCGACACAACGTTCGGGAAAGAATTGATTCAAGAGGCATCACCTGTCCTTTGGTACGGTCGACCTGGTCCGGATCAATGGCTGACCATCGGGACGAATCCGTCTCGCGGCGAGTTTTTACATCGTGACGGGACACCGAGAACGGGGCAACACCAAAATTTCTATTGGCGGAACATACTCTCGTTTGACGATTACCTCGGAAATGAAGAGGCGCTGCAACAAACGCTCGAACGGGCATCGGTCTATTTCGAGTCGAATCGCGCGACGACGAACTGGTTCGGGAAACCGGATGGCGCCAAACTCGAAGCACTCCTCAACGGGATGGGGCGTTCGTTCTATGATCATCCGGCAGCTGTCATCCACGTTGATTTTTTCAAGTTTGCGACATATGAACAGATGGGGAAGATGAGGACGGGGCGCCACTGGATGGAACATCCGACCTCAATCGAACTGTTGGAGCGGACGATTGCGTACATCAAACCGATCCGTATCATCGTGCTCGGACGGGATAACTGTCGTGCCTTGAACGGTTTTTCAACAATCGGAAGACTGTCTGCATATCCCGCCGTCACCTATGAAATCGGACGCCATGATTCGGGTATCCCGATGATCGGCCTCCATATGAAGCCTTCAGAAGTGTTCGTTGGGCTCGGGAATGGCCGTGATTCAAACGGGCTACATTACGGGTCATATGCGAAGCGCGAGCACCTTTTAAAAATCGGAGAAGCGATTGACACGATTATGGACGAGTGGCTGGCGGATGGATGCGTGTGATGCTTCCCCAAAAGTTGAATTCGTTGAAGTCGATGTAGCGCACGTCCTTCGAACGATTATCGAGCACGGCTAACAAGATGACGTCCGGGAACCCCCGTTTTTCAAACTGCAAGTAGCCGACTCCCGTGACGGAATGATTTTTATAAAAGCCGTTCGCCATATTCAACACAAACGGGCGTCCTGCTTTCAGCTCACGCTCAAACGTCGACCATTTCCAAAGATAGCGGGAACTGCCTCGACCGTCGTACCCGTATCGCTTCCACAGTTTCGTGATGATGGTGGCGATTTGTGTCGGCGGTGTCCCTTTCTCGTCTTTGAAATGGTGCCTGAAGGCGATCTCGCGCACATCTTCTTGGATCTGTGTCACATCATCTGGGATGTTCGCATACCCATGATCTCGATAGAAACGGAAGATGGCGGTGATCGACGTCAACGTACAGTTGTTCTTGCCGTTCTCGAACTGACGTTGGAGCAAGACGGGCACGCCTTCAATCTGTACAGAACGCTTTAATGTCCAGCGTCCGTGATAACGATCGTTCACATAAGCTTCCGGGTCGATGATCCCGGCATAGCCGTTGTTCGCAACCTCGAGTTGTCCTGCAAATGGGTGCTCCATCTCGGTCTCCCTCCTTTTCTTTTAGTATACAAAGGACGCCCCATCTCATAAAAGAGAAAGGGCGTCGTTTTCGTTAAAACACAAGATGTGCGATGCCGACGATGATCGGAAGGGTGATGAAGGTACGTAACAAGAAAATCAAGACGAGGTCGAGGAATGAGATCGGTAGTTTTGAACCGAGCAACAAGCCCCCGACTTCTGACATATAGATGAGCTGGGTAACCGACAACGTAGCGATGACAAACCGTGTCAACTCACTCTCGATGCCGCTTCCGAGAACGGCCGGCAAGAACATGTCGGCGAAACCGACGACCATCGTTTGAGCGGCTTCCGATGCTTCAGGCACTTGAAGGAGCATCAAAATCGGTTCGAACGGCTTTCCGAGGATAGTGAAGAACGGCGTATATTCTGCGATGATGACCGCAATCGTCCCGACTGCCATGACGACAGGGAGGACGCCGATCCACATATCGAGCACGTTCTTGAAGCCGTCTTTGAGCGTCTCTAGGAAACTTTTACTCGAACGTGACTTTTGTAACGCCTGAATTAACGCCCACTTACCGAGTGACACGTTCGCGGGTACTTCTTCTTCCGGTTTGAGCTCGGTCTTCTCATAAGCCGTGTCTGCCTTTTTAGATAATGGATAAATCCGTGGCATGATGAGAGCGGCGACTAGTCCGGATAAAACGATGGCCCCGTAGTAAGGCAAGAAGTATTGGTCGAGTTCGACATACTGTAAGACGACGATGGTGAAGGTGATGGAGACGACGGAGAATGTCGTCGCAATGATCGAAGCTTCCCGTTTCGTGTAATAGCCTTCCTCGTACTGTTTTGTCGTCAGTAGAATCCCGATCGTCGCATCCCCGACCCATGAGGCGAGCGAGTCAAGTGAGGCGCGCCCTGGCAAGCGGAAGAGCGGACGCATGATCTTCATCAAGAACGTCCCGACGAACTCGAGAAGTCCAAAGTTCAATAAGAGCGGTAACAACATACCGGCAAAGAAGAATGTCGCAAATAAGATTGGAATCAAATCAAAGAGCAATAGGCCCCCTGTAAATTCTGACGTGATCATCTCTGGTCCGAGTGTGAGTAGCGTCATGACCCCGGCGATGAAACCAATCACGCGCATGACGAACCAAAACGGTGTCACGCTAAACAGTGCGTTGATGGATGGTCGCTCCATCATAAAAGCAGGACGTGCCGTAAAGAGTAATAATGAGCCGACAATCGAAATCCCCATCATGATGACGGCGAGTGTCGGGACGAAATCCCCAATCCAGTCAATCAGCAGATTGGATAAGAAGGCGACTGGAATCGTGAAGCCTTCCTCTGATGAGATTGGTACGATGAAAAACATGATCCCGATGAGTGATGGAATCAAGAACTTAAAGAAGTCTCGACTCGAAAAAGAAGGTTTCTTTCCGTCTGGTGTTGATGAACCATTCATGATGCATTCCCCATTTCCCCGAAGTGTTTGTGCTGTCTATGTATCCCCATTACACATCCAGCCGTTATTGAAACGTATTTCTTTCTTAGTATAAAAAATATGACCAGGTGCTATCAACAACATGCGGAAATTTTCTGAAAAATACAAGGTTAAATACTAGGCAAAACATTCGTATTCAATCAAACCATTTAGTATGATGACGGCGAGTCCAACAAATTCAAGATATTTAGAAACTTCATTATAGAGATAGGAGAATGCATGATGAGATTGAGTGTATTAGACCAGGCGCCGGTCACGTCGGGTCATACAGGAGAACATGCGCTGAACAGCGCGGTCGAGCTCGCACAAGTCGCAGAAGAGTTAGGATATTACCGTATGTGGATGGCGGAGCATCATGGTGGCATGTCGTTCGCCAGCTCGGCTCCAGAGGTCATCACGGCTTATCTGGCAGCGAAGACGAACAAGATTCGTCTCGGGTCCGGCGGCATCATGATGATGCACTACTCGCCACTCAAGATGGCAGAGGTATTCAAGACGCTCAGCGCGCTCGCTCCAGGACGGATTGACTTTGGTGTCGGACGTGCGCCAGGCGGTGATGCGAACGCGATCTATGCGATGTCACAAGGGCAGAAACCGATGATGGATGGACTTTACGAGAAACTCGATACGACGCTTCAATTGATTAAAGATGAGGCACCGGAGGAAAGATGGTATAAAAATACACCGGCTGCTCCGACTGGTGTCAGCCTTCCAGAAGCCTGGTTACTCGGTTCGAGTGGGAACAGCGCCGTGCAGGCCGGACGGATGGGGCTCGGCTATTCGTTTGCCCAGTTCTTTAACGGACAATTGAGTGCCGATACGCTCGACACATACCGTCACCATTTCACGCCGTCTGATTTCATGGAGAAACCGGACATCAGCGTCACGTATTTGGTCACGACGGCAGAGACGGAAGAAGAGGCCGAATATTTGGCCCGACCTTCTGATCTGTCGCGTCTCTTCTTGATGCGTGGTCAATTGAGACAGTTGTTGAGTCCAGAAGCGGCTCATGATTATCCGCTCACGGAGGTCGATAAAATTCATATCGCCAACAACCGAGCCATCCACCTCGTAGGGACGCCGAAACAAATTGCGGAACAGTTACGGGATGAATCGGAACGTTACGGTTTCGATGAGGCGATGATATGTAGCATCCAGCATAAGCAGGAAGATCGCCTGAACGTCTATCGTCTCTTGGCGAATGAATTGCTTTAACCTGAAGAGCACCTTCTCAAGTATGAGAGGGTGTTTTTTTATAAGAGAAAAACGTTTCCCCATTTTTTCAAAGGTTTTCTCCATAGTTTGAGCGAAACCAACTACACTATAAGAAAAAGGAACGGGTGGAGGGATACGATGCAACGGATGAAAGGCGACCCATATTATCTATTCGAGCTGTTCACACGCTTGTATCGAATGGTATTTCTAATGGAAGTGACAGAGGCAGGCTATCGTTACGTAAATGTGAGCGAACAGGGGAAGGTGGCCTCTTCGCTTCCAAGTGATGTAGAAGGGCGGTATTTACATGAGATGTATCGCTCGGAAGTGGTCGAGGAATTGATTGAACATTATGATGCGGTCGTTGAGACAGGGGAGCCGGTCTACTTCATGTCGCAAATGAACATCGACTCCAATACGGCCCGATTCGCTTCTTCTATGCTTGTACCGATTGAAGATGAGGATGGACTCGTTCGTTATGTACTCGGTTTGACAACTGATTTATCCGAGGAGGCGGAGATCAAGTTGTTAAAGAGTATCGAGCACATGGACTATTTGACGGGCATGCCGAATCTGATGAAAGTCAAATTAGAACTTGATCAACTGTTCGAGCAACATGATATGGAAGAGACGAGCGTCATGCGCCTTCACATCAACCGTTTCAAGATGATGATGTCGCTTCAAGGGGTGGAGCGCTCGAATCAGTTGATTAAAGACATCACACGTCAATTGGCGAATACGCTTCCGAAAGGTTCGATTATCGGTCGAGTAGACGGTGAAGACTTTATCGCGGTGTTACCTCATACTCCAATCCGGTTGGCATACATGTACGCCGAGCATTTGCTTGACGTGATTGCAGATCATTCGTATCAAGTGGCGGAGGCCGAATTCCCGTTATCGAGTTGTATCGGGATTGGTGCCGGTACAGCGGATGCCGACCGTGTCATCATGAACGCCTCCACGGCTCTGTTGGAAGCGCGTCAGACGGGAAATCAAACGATTCGTTTATATGAACATGATGAGTACGTGCAGCGTTACATCGATGAGATGATGATCGAAACGGAACTGGTCAAAGCGTTGAAGCTAGATGAGTTATACATGGTGTATCAACCGAAAGTGTCGATGGACGGTGCGATTCATTTTGAGGCGCTCATTCGCTGGGAGAGTCCTGTTCTCGGATTCGTTTCACCTGAAACGTTCATTCGTGTGGCTGAACAGTCACTCTTGATCGAAGACGTGACACGATTCGTCATGAATCGGGTATGTCAGGATGTGTCGTCACAACCTGAGCAGTTTGAAGGGCGCCGCGTGGCTGTGAATGTCTCACCGAATTTATTTCATGAACACCATATGAATGAACTGGTTGCGATCATTGTATCGTACGGTCTTGTGCCAGAACAATTTGAGTTTGAGGTGACCGAGCACACGTTGATGCATGAACCGGTAGCGGCGATCAAAACGGTCGAATCGCTCAAACAACAAGGATTTCGACTGTTGATTGATGACTTTGGGGTCAGTTATTCCTCGTTGAATTATTTGAAGTTGTTCGAGATTGATGGAATCAAGATCGACCGGTCGTTCGTCGCGCAACTCGATCAGGAGAGCGGCATGAAAGAGTATGAAATCGTCAAACTGATTGTCTCGTTGGCTAAAAAGCTAGAGTTAGAGGTGACGGCTGAAGGTGTGGAGACGGAAGAACAATATCGGATCTTACGTCAGCTCGGCTGCGATGAGATTCAAGGGTATTTCTTCAGTCGTCCGATGCCGCTCGCGGAGTTAGAAGAGGCGCTCGGAATCTTGTATTCCCATCAGATGATGTTATCGAAGATGGAGCAGCCTGCGCAGTTGTTGCATCCTTCTCTAGATGAGCGTGAATTGCAACGACTCAAAGCGATATTACGATTGGAAATTTTAAATACGCCACAAGAGGAACGATTTGACCGGATCTCCCGATTGGTCGCACAAACCTTTCAGATGCCAATCGCATTCATTTCGATCATGACGACAGACCAACAGTGGTTCAAATCGTGTGTCGGTATCGAGCTTGAATCCGCTCACCTCAAACGGGAATGGACGTTATGTAATCGGGTTGTCACATCAGAGTCTCCGCTGGTGATTGAAGATGTTGCGGCAGCAGCGATTGAAAGTGACAGTCCTTGGATTGACCGAATCGGATTTTATGCAGGTGTACCGTTGCGGACGAAGCAAGGTCACGTCATCGGCACACTTTGCGTAGTGGATGGGCAGCCGAGAACGTTCTCAGAAGAAAACTTGAAGGCGCTCGAATCGTTTACGCATTGGGTCATGACAGAGATCGAGCACACGGAAGTCTCGAGAAGACAAATCACTCGACAACAATCAATCGAAGCATTGTATGAAGCGACGGCATTGCGTGTACCGTTCCAAGATCAATTGGCCCGGGTTCAAGAAATTTTATTGGAATGGGTCGGTTACTCCCACGGGGTCATCTTCTCGATTGAACCTTCGCATCGTCTTCTAGTAGAGCATGGGGTCTCTCGTTTGACTTGGGGGGAAGAAGAACTGCATTCCCTACATCAACTGACAACGGTCGGCGCGCAAACGCTTCAGGAAGGTGATCTGATTGTAGATGGTATCGAATTCACGAGGCTTGTCAGTTTTCCTTTGACGCATGAGCATCAAGTGTTTGGCTGGGTCGTTCTTCTCGCGGAGCAAGGCAACTTGAATGATCATCTTGATGAGGAAATGTTGCAAGAGTTGACTGGGACGGTACGGTTGCTTGCACGATGGATGGAGAATGGGATTCGAAAGGAACGGAAACAACGCGAGATGATTCGAATCGCAAAACAAGATCAACTGACAAAACTGTACAATCGTCATACGCTCACGACCGATTTATACAAAAAGATGCACCGGACGCCATCGATTACAGTGACACTGGTCAACCTAGACGATTTTAAAAGAATCAACGATCAGTACGGGCACATGATAGGGGATGAAGTGTTAATTGAAATCGCACAACGATTAAATGAATTCGTCCAGCATGTTGGTGGTCAAGTGTACCGTTTTTCAGACGATGAATTCATGTTAGTGCAAACGGGTCCACTGAGTGGGATTGGACAGGTCAATGAAGTTATTTCCCAGGGAATAGACGCATCGAATGGTGAAGTCATTCATCTTACGGCAAGTGTTGGCGTCACCCTAGTCAAGTCGACCGACACCGTCGATTCGATTCTTCAACAAGCAGATGCCGCGATGTATATTGCAAAGAACAATGGAGGAGACCAGTGGTTCCAATATGGTGGATACTCAGATGACAAGGGGATTTAAGTATGGGGAGATTATGGCTGATTGAAGGATTGCCAGGAAGCGGAAAGTCTATATTTGCCGAGAGGCTGCGAGATAAACGGAATGGCAAGTTCTATTCGGAAGTAGATGCGTCACACCCCGTGGATATGCATGATGTCTATTGGGTCGAGGACAAACCATCAACCGGTCGCATTCTCGATGAAATCGAAAAAGGGTGGCTCGTCCGTTATGATGGTGATGAAGAACGGATCGGAACAGACGTCTACGAGTTACCTTTCGCCCTTCACACACGAATCATGTGCGAACGCTGGCGGCGTTATGTTCAAAAGTTAGATAGGGAGGAAGAGGACATCATCTTTGAATGTGCGTTGCTCCAAAATCCTTTCACCATTGGAATGGTTGCCCAAGATGTTCCGTTAGCGGACATGGAAGCATACGTTCAAGAGGTCGCAGACATCCTAAAACCGATTGATCCGATGGTCGTTTATTTGGCATTGGATGACGTTGCACGCATCTTTCCGATTGTATATGATGAACGACCGATGGGATGGCAAAGCGGTTTTGTCGAGTATTATACGAGCGGCGCCTATGGTGTGAACCATGCGCATAAGGGTATGGCCGGAACGATTGAGATTTTAGTGGAACGCCAACGACGTGAGCTTGAACTGTTGAAACGATTACCTCTTCGGCACGCTCGGATTCAAAATGATAATCGGCATTCATTTGAAGAATTAACGAATTTATTAGAGGAGGAGTCGATTCGTACATGCAAACCTTAATCAAACATTCGGAACGTTTTTGGTATATGACACCCGTTGACCGTACCGATCGACCAATTCTCGGTGCCGTTATCGGCGATACGCATACGCTACTCATCGATGCGGGCAATTCCGTTTCGCACGCCTCATTCTTTTTAGAACAGCTAGAAAAACAAGGCCTCCGTGCGCCGTCGATGGTCGCATTGACGCATTGGCATTGGGATCACATCTTCGGTTTACCTGCACTTGAAGGAATGGTCTTCATTGCGAGTGAAGCGACCAAACAGGGGATGGAAAAACTTGTCCCATATGCTTGGGATGATGTCTCTCTCGATGAGCGGGTGGCGGAAGGGATTGAAATCGCATTTTGCGCGGAAGCAATCCGTGAAGAATATGGAGACGCGCGCGATATCAAAATCGTATTACCTACGCTGACGTTTCAAGAATCGCTGACACTCGACCTCGGTGGCGTTCACGTCGTGTTACGACATGTCGGAGGAGACCACGCAAAAGATGCGGTTGTCCTTTACATCGTAGAAGAACGGGTATTATTTTTAGGAGACGCGTTATACGCAGACATCTATTCTCCCACATGGCGAATGACTCCGGAAGAAACCCTGCGGTTGTTGAATGTATTGGAATCGTTTGATGCTAAACAGATTGTCTGGTCACACGGTGAGATGGTGAGTCGTGAATCCTTCGCAGAAGATTGCCTTGCATTAAGACGAATCGCCACCATTTCGAATGATTTCCCAGGAAATATTGATGAAATCACGCAGTCATATGCTTCACTCGTCAATCGGGAGATCACCGAGGAAGAGAACGAGTTGATTACGTTTTTTGTGAACGGGACGGTGGGAAGATGACTTACACTATCACGCGGATTCACGAGGAAGACGAGACGTTCCAACAGTTTTTGACCACTCAATTACGTGAGTATAACAACGTTCGTTCGATTTACCATCGTGACATTCGCGAGGCGCACGTGCCGACCATTCAGTTGAAAGTGGAGCAAGAAGGACGGGTGATCGCCGGCTTATATGGGAGTGTGTATTGGGGATGGTTCGATTTGGATCGCCTTTGGGTCGATGCAGACTTTCATGGTCAGGGCATCGGTAGCCAATTGCTTGGAGAAGGGGAGGCGTTAGCGAAGTCGCTCGGTGCGACGCGTGTGAAATTGACGACGTTCTCGTTTCAAGCGAAACCGTTTTATGAGCGATTCGGTTACACGGTAATAGGTGTGCTACCGGACTATCCGCCGGGATCGGATTACTATATGATGATGAAGCAATTATAAAAGGCGACACGAGGTCGCCTTTTTAATACACTTTATCCCCATTGAAGATTGAATTTTTCACCATGACGTAGTCTACCGTGCGCAATGCCTCGAGACTGTCACCACCCGCGTAAGAAATCGCCGATTGGAGGTCTTGCTCCATCTCGGTCAATGTATCTTGTAGTGCCCCTTTGTGTTCGACAAACATCTTTTTCCCCTCGACGTTCTTTCGCTCACCCTTTTGGAACTCAGAAGCAGAACCGAAATACTCTTTCAATTGTTTCCCGTCTTGCTCGAACGTTTCCCCCGGTGATTCATCGTGTCCTGCGAACAATGAACCAATCATGACCATCGAAGCGCCGAAGCGAATCGATTTGGCGATGTCACCGTGAGTACGGATGCCCCCATCCGCGATAATCGGTTTCGTCGCTGCTTTGGCACACCAGCGAAGTGCAGCCAATTGCCAGCCCCCGGTACCAAAACCTGTTTTGATTTTCGTGATACACACTTTACCAGGACCGATTCCAACCTTCGTCGCATCCGCTCCGGCATGCTCTAATTCGCGAACGGCCTCTGGTGTCCCGACGTTCCCCGCGATGACGAATGATCCAGGAAGATGGTGTTTGATATGCTGAATCATTCGGATGACCGCATTCGAATGACCGTGAGCGATATCGATTGTAATAAATTCTGGCGTATGACCGGTCGATTTGAGCATTTCGATAAACCCATACTCTTCTTCCTTCACGCCGACACTGATGGATGAATACAAACCTTGCTCATGCATGTCTTGGATAAACGCCAGGCGCGTCTCTGGATTGAAGCGATGCATGATGTAAAAATACCCGTTCTTGGCCAGCATCAATGCGACCTTTTCATCGATAATCGTCTGCATGTTAGCCGGGACGACCGGTAAACGGAATGTGAAGCCCCCGAGCTCGACGGTCGGATCACATTCCGAACGACTGTCGACAATACATTTTGCAGGAATTAATTGAATATCTTCGTAATCAAATACTTTATCCATATATCGCACCCCTATTCACGAACATTAACGTATTGAATAATAAAAAACTTCGCCCATTCGGTAATATAACGTGAATAGAGTTTAAAGTCAAAGGATAACTCAATCAATTTATCTTAAAAATGAATAAAATTGAATGGATTGATGTTTAATGTTCGGATTCATGATTTATTTTCGATGTTTCACGTGAAAAATGCGGTATCTATTCCCACGAAATAAGGTATTTGTAATGAAGGATAAGACATAACTAAATTAGAATCCTTTATGAAGAAACACCATTCCTATAAGTAAGAGGAATGAAAGAGTATGCCTAACCTCCTCAATTGAAGTTTTCGAGTCACGGGTTAGCGTCAGAAGTAGGCAACCGACGTCACTTGGTTCCGCCTTTTCGGAGAGAGCCTATCTTTAGATGATGGTAAAACCAGAAAATCGTCAAGTCATTGATTGTACGATATCATACAGTCCGAACGCTATTAGGAGATACTCTTTTCCTACTGTCATTGATTAAATAAAATTTGCATTTATATTACGATAAAAAAATGTAAATATAAGTTAACCATTTTTTTGAAAAAACGCTCTAACACTTTAGAATTTTTTAGTATAATACTTTAAAGGTGAATTGCGATTTTGATGGAGGTAGTGACTATGTTTTTCGAAGGAGAAGTCAGTAATAAAAAGGGGTCGGAATCCGAACGATTTGTTTGGGAACGGGTAAAAGAAGAGTTTCAATCGCGGATAGCTTTCGGTTTTTTGAACTTCCCCATGTTCAAAGACTCCCATCAAGGCCGTAAAGAAATTGACATCCTTTTGGTAGATAAAGGTTTGGGAGTGACAGTTATTGAGGTCAAAGGCATATCAATAAAACAAATCAAACATATCACCGGCGGAGTCTGGCATTGTGAGGGCGCAGATGGTCCTTTTAAAATATCACCCTATACACAGGCTGAAGAGCAGCTCGATATGCTGTGCAATGACATTGAGAAGGAACCGCTGTTGTTCCGGAGTTTCACAAAAAGGGTCGTCATCGCTCTCCCTTATATTACAAGGGATCAGTGGGAGAGTAGAGGGTATTCCTCTCTTCTTAATTCTCCTCCTGTCCTTTTAAAAGAAGATTTCATGGAACAAGGTTGGGCTAAGCGACTCGAATCGATGTATCTCGTCAAAGCGAAGCAAGATATGAATGAGAGGCATTGGGACAGACTGAACAGATACTTCGGAATTGACAAGATGGGCCAGGACGATAAAGGGTTCTTAGTGGAAGAACAGGATAATTTTTTCTCCTATACATTCCTGCTGAAAGACGATACAGATTTTTATCGTCAAATGCCCCGAATCATATCCGCCTTGGAGAAGGGTAAAAAGGTTTATCTGTTCACAGGTTTCGATTTGCCGATATCGTTCCTAGAAGACAACCATAAGTATATAAAGAACTTTCAGCTCCAACATTTCGTCGCGAGGGGTTTCACGTCTAGCGGCATGATTGGTTCTTACATTGACGGAAAAATCGAAAGAAACTTTCTTGTAGATGTTTTGGCCCGGTGGTTCCCGGATTTTAATCCGGGACAGTACGAGACTGTGCACGCGGGTCCAGAGGAGGATCTCAAAATAATGGCTGGGGCGGGTACGGGAAAAACACATGTCATGATAGATCGAATCATGTATCTCTTAGAGACGACCGATATCACTCCGAAAGACATCGTGATGATTACGTTCACCAACTCATCTACGGACGAGATGCGTGAACGACTCCTCAATAAGATGCTGAGTATGTTCGAGTTGACGGGGGATTCGAAATACCTGCGTCTCTTGGAAGAGGTGAGGGATATGCAAATCAGCACGATACATGCCTATTCGAAATCGATTCTGACAAGGCTCGCCCATGAAATCGGCTTTGGTCGTGATGTCCGCATCAGTAGCTTCATCATGAGAAAGAAGGTCATCGTCGAGGAGCTTGCAGATGAGTTCTTTACGGTTCATCCGCTCAAACCCTTAATCAATCTTGGGCTCTCACATTACGAGGCGGTCAATCTCATGATTAAGTATTGGGACGAGATGGAGAAGAAAGGGTTGACGCGAGAAGAAATCGAATCCCTCGACTGGGGAAGCGTCGCCGACGAAGGCCATATCATGCTCCAGGACCTCTTCCGATACGTATTCGCTCAATGCGAAGCCCGTCTGGATGCCGTGAAACGGACCGAGAATGCAATCGATATGGGAGACATGATTCGGAAACTACGGATATTTACCACTAGAGGTGCGGTGAACCAGCTACTTCCTAACAAATACCTGTTCGTCGATGAGTTCCAAGATAGCGACAACACTCAGATTGAGCTTGTCGCGACCCTAAGGAACGAACTCAACTACCGTTTGTTCGTGGTAGGCGATGTCAAACAGTCCATCTATCGTTTCAGGGGGGCGGACTATACCTCCTTTGAACGTCTGGACTCGCTCGTCGCTTCTCCTCTCCGCTCATTATCGTTGAACCAGAACTATCGTACTTCTGCCAGCCTTCTAGACAAAATGGGTAGAATGTTTGCTGCATGGGGCGAGAACTCTGAGAAGCTTCTTCCCTATACGGACCTCGACCGCCTCGTCGGTGTCGAATCAACAGGGATGGTAGACCAAGAGCTGGTGATTGATAAGGTCAAAAGAGAGGACTTGAATGGGAAAATCATTGAAAAAGTAGAACAAGCTTTGGCCGAAGTGCGTCGTCTCTCAGCTAAAGAGAATCGTAAAGTGGCACTCATCGTGCGGACGAATAGGCACGCCAAAGATGTCGCGCGAATCTGTGAGGAGGCCGGGCTGGCCGTCACGCAGAATCTGGACGGAACATTTTTCAAATCTGACGCCGTCCGGCATTTCAAAATGCTTCTCGATGCATTATTGTACCCCCACGAGATGAAAAATGCCATCGGGCTCTTGGAGTCCCCTTATTTTGCATATGAGATTCCGACCAGGACACTCGTGGGCTTCCAAGGTGATAGCGAACGACTGGATACATTTATCCGTTCGCACATCGGGAATGACTTATCCGGTTATGTACGTGACCTGAGGCTGTCCCCTGTCCTTTCTGTGATTCAAAAGGTGATTACCGAGAAGGGCTTGAGGGACAACATACTTCCATACTATCTGCATCGGGAGGCGGAGTCGACGGTAGCAGAGATGCGTGCCGCTCAGTACGGCCTTAACCTGTCACATCTTATGAACATGCTCCAGCAGCGATTCGATGCCTCTACAGGGACGTTGTGGGCTATCCATCAATGGCTATCTCTTCAAATCCGTATCAATCGGTCGGAGAACGAGCCGATGGTGGACGATGTACCGGATCGAATTGAGATCACGACTGTACACCGATCAAAAGGATTGGAATATCACACGGTGATTATGCCCAAGATGAATTATTGCTTCAAGGTCAATCGTACAGGTTTTTATATCGAAGAAGACAAGGGCGTCCAGAGTGAAGGGCGTAAAGTGGGATGGAAACTCAAACACACGTCGAACAGTCATTTGAAAACATTGGAGAGCTCAGAGGGTGTGGAATCGAAGCGGGAGGAGACGAGACTCCTGTACGTGAGCATGACACGTGCTAAACGAAGGCTCGTCGTGCTATTGCCTAAAAAATTTGAGGCGGACAGTTGGGCCGGTCTTGTGGATATGGCCATGAAAGGGGTGCTAGATGAAGATTGAAGTCTATACCTATGATGACCCGAAAAAATGGCGGGCGCACTCGAAATATGATGATATCAAAAAAGCGATTCATCTCTGCTCGACCAAGAATATGGCAGAGGGCATCAAGGAGGCCTATCAGGACCAGGGAACGGGCGACTTCATGAGCGTCTTCACCATCAGGGAAGTGATGGACGCCCTGCTCAAGGAGTGGGACTCCCCTGAAGAGAAGTTGAGACAGCTCCTCAAACTTTCACGCGTCATCGCGAATCTTCAGATTGTGAACGTCGAGCTCAAGGAGGCGTTCAGGAAGAACAAGACCGACCTACTCGATACAATCCGTTCTTTGACTTACATCGGGGTGAGCCCGAATGATTTCTCGTATGTCGATGTGCTCACAGAGAAGGAACGCTTGTTTCAAGAGATATGGAGGGCCGTAGAAGAAGTGGATGACACCTATGAACAGGTCCGTGAAAAGGTTCGACAGGGGTGGTCGGACACTGAACTTATAAGGGCCCTCGAAGATATCTCAGAGAGCAGTGTGCGGACCGATGCCCTTAGACTTGTCCTCCATGGGTTTTACTTCGTCACACCGGAACAACAGGTGTTCTTGGAAGGGCTCAAATCGACTGGAGCCGACTTTCTGTTCTTTAATCTTTATGACGAGCGATTTCCGACGACCTTTGATTTCACACGGGCTTTCATCTCTGGACGCTTCGGCTGGGAGGATGACTGGAAAGTCGAGAATCTCAGATGTGATAACGTTCTCGGAGCAGGTGGCACCTTACTGAAAGCCTATGAGGGTGGAAAGGTAGAAAAAGAAGATAGTGGTAGAAAGATAATTCGATACGAGAGCTTTTTCGATTTTCTCGATAGGGTCATCGTTCCCTTACATCCAATTGGTCCACACGATGAAGATAAGGACCAAGAAGATGTTCCAAGTTCACAGATTGTCGCCACGAATGCGGACATGCTGAATGAAGTCCTAATCCAGTATTATCCGGAGAAATTCTCGAAAGGAAGAAACTTTCTCAGTTATCCGATTGGACAGTTCATCGGGAGAATACATCAGATGAAGAAGAAAGAGGGACTTGTCCTTGATGAGGAAATCTTGGTCTCTGCGTTCTCATCGGGCTGGTTATATAATCCGAGTTCCCGTAAGAACGCACGAGACTATACTCATCTTTTGAGGAAGGTCCTCCCCTTCTTTAAAGATTGCCATCTGACTGAGGATTGGGGGAAGCGGCTCTCTGAATTGGAAAGCCTCTATGATACGGTCCTCGTGCGTTTCGAAAAACCCGGAGACACGAGAAGGCTTCAAAGTGTCAGAAGCCCATTCGTAAAAATCTCTTATCTCTCACTCACGCGTCAACAGTTATCAGATATCCGCTTCTTTTATGAACAGCTCCTCTTCCTCTCTGAGGAATTGTTCGTGATTGAGGCCGAAGAAGCAAGGATTGGGGAGCACTTCTCACGTCTCTTCGAGCTGATTAAGATACATGGACCGAACGATGCGCCGGATCTTTTGGAAGAGGAAAGAGAGGTGCTTTCGTATCTTAACGAGCGATTGAAGCAAATCGAAGACGATAATTTTTTCCTATACGAGGACGTGGGGGAAGCAATCAACCTATATCTGAGCGGAAGCTTGGAAAAGGATGAGAACCCCTTCATCAGGCCTTTCATCGAGATTGATGGAGAGGCATTCAAGGAACGGGACAAGGTATATCTCACCGGGATGGACGATAGGGGTCTTCCTCTCGATGAGTTCGATATACCTTGGCCGCTGCAAGAGAGAACCTTCGAGCAGCTGTCCGAGCGATTTACGGCACTCGAACTCGATTTGATTCGAAATCGGTCCGTCAAACAGATTTCTCGTTACCTCCTGTATATCTCGCTCGAGTTCCTTCCCGTGGCGAATCTAGAGGTGTCATGGATGCGAAACTTCTTGGACCGGGAGAATCTGAATCAATCTGTATACACACGTCAACTCAAATTCCGCGAGACCAGCGCCTCTGAAGAAGTGGCGACTCCTATCACGACTCGAAGACAAAATGCTTTCGATTTCACGACCTTGCCTGAGCAGCCGGACAGATCTGTTCTCGAAGAGTTGATGTTCTTCGATTTTATGGTGGAATATGACCAATGCCCACGTCGTTTCTATTATAGCTATATCTTGGAAAAACACCCTGTCTTCGAGGACGAGTTCATTCATCAGTTCCAGTTCACGAGTTTGTTATGGGTGCTGAAACGAGAGCCCTCACTAAATGACACACAACGGTTGAAAGCGGTAGGAAGATTGTTCCCGCAATGGACGAACTATAAGAAACAGAGCATTGCTTTAAAATACAAAAGCTTTGTTGAGGAGATAACGAGCGAAATCGAGGTGGAACGAGGCATCGAGATATCAGGCGGTCGTGTAGACTTTCAACTACCCGGAATCAAACGTGAAACCAGAAAAGAATGGCTTGAACATGCGAGAACCAATATGAGAATCAACCTGAACGAATTGACCAGGAAACTCACCACCGACGAACCGTTTGAAGCGATCCCGGGTTCTGCATGTAAGTTCTGTCCCCATCTGGATAGCTGTCTAGAGGGCGAGTATGGAATCGACTCTAAAGAAGGGGGCAGATGAGTATGGATGATCTCTGGATGAAGGTCGCAAGAGCATGGAGAGTCACCACACTGGAGCATGAACGTTCGTCGATGCAAAATATGATTGCTGACCTTAAGATGATGCATGGGGATTTGAGCAGTCTGAGTGTTCAAGATGAGATGGATGATGACGACGAGGAAGACCTCATTTGACTTAAGAATGGATATGAAAGGGATTGATGAGATGAGTTACGAGTCCTTAGGAATGGCGGAAGAGCCGGTTCTGACACGGGGGCAAGAAGAGATTGTCGAGAACGACGCCAGCCAGCTTTTGATTAAAGGGATAGCAGGGAGTGGGAAGACGCTAGTACTGCTGAAGAAAGCGAAGCGCACAGCCGAGAAATACCCTGTGGAAAAGGTGGGCATCTTCACATATGCAAACACGCTTTCACGGGCGACTGGTCTTCTTATCGAAAGATATGAGCTGGAAAACCTGAACATACACACGTTTCATGGATGGGCCATGAGCGCTTACAGAAAGACGTTCAGACAGAGCTTTGATTTGCTCGAGGACAGGAAGGGCGACAAAAGGTTGGAGAAATTGAAGATTTCCATCCGCCGACTCGGGTACTTGAACCATCGTTTTACTGACGGGGAGCAGTACCTTGAATTCATCTCCGATGAAATCAGCTGGATAAAGGGCAAGGGGATTTCTACAGTGGAAGAATACCTGGAGGCAAGTCGAAAAGGGAGGGGGACTGGCACCAGGGTCACCTTGAAAGATCGCGAGGTCATCTTCATGATTTTCGAGGAGTATGAGAATCAGAAAGGAATGAAATTGGATTTCGATGATTTTGCCATCAAGCTGTTCCGAAACTTCGATAAGATTCCAGAAGAGTGCAAGTTCGACCATGTTTTCATCGACGAAGCGCAGGACCTACAACAGATTCAGCTACAGTTGCTGAGAAAATGTGCCAGACGATCGCTGATTGTCGCCGCGGACAAGGGACAAAAGATTTACAAGACCTCGTTCACATGGAAAGATATAGGACTGAACATCACAGGTAACCGGACCAAGATTTTGACGGAATCACATCGATCCACCAAACAAATCATTCAACTTGCTGCGAGCCTGCAGCAAAAGGATTCGGTGATTTATGATGAGGAATACGTGGTACCGGGAATCCCAGAGCGTGAGGGTCCTGTTCCACACATGTTGATTAGTAGCAACGAGAAGCACCAAGACGCACGAATCATCGAGTCAATCAGAGAGCTCGTCAAAAATTTCCCTCTGGCCACCATCGGGGTTCTATATCGTCACTCGACGACGGGATGGCGCCTTGAGAAGGAACTGAAAAAAGAGAAAATCGCCTATCCTCAAATCGTCAAAAATAAAAAATTTAATCCTTATACCCCTGGGGTGAAGTTCTGTACCTTTCATTCCGCCAAAGGTCTTGAGTTCGATATCGTCCTGATTGCTGACCTCATCAATCCTACGACCGTTCCTGAAGGTGATGAAGAGTCAGATTTTTGGGATTTAGAGAGACGTCTGTTATATGTATGTATCACACGTGCGAAGATGTATCTGCAACTTTTCACACACGGAGATACTTGCAAAATCTTGTCTGAACTCGATTCGGGACTCTATGAGAGGAAATGAGCGTAGATGGCAAATGCAATACTTTCACAGTCGGCGTCGACTGTCCAGATGATTAGACCAGACATGGGAATTTTGTTGAGTGTTAGCGCTACCATCTTCGCAATAATCGGTGGTTTTATTCTGACTTTCAGTTTGTCTATGAGACAGAAAAAGCTTGAGCTTGATATGGAGATAGAGCTTTCCTATCATGAAATGATGTTTTTAAGGAGAGAAGTGGACCCGTTACTTTTGCAAAAGATAGAGGAGTTCGAGGAGAAGGTCTTTCAGGAGGCCATTCTTCTCGAGGGAGGAACGGAAATTCAAAACATCCGATTTACGTCGAGCATTGATCATCAAAGAATCAAGAGGATGAGAAGACGAAACAAGAAATCTATTAGTAAGATTTACAGGCTACGTGAGTTTGTCAGGTACAGTACAGACTTCGAGAATTTCAAAAGGAATTCATGCATAACTATCTGGTGGTTTGAAAAAGAGAGAATCAAGTTAATCTATGAAGTTGTGAAGCAGTATGAAGATACCGAGACCTATAGAGTGACTCTTGTCAAGAAGGCGAAGACACACTTCACGGAAGGGGAACTTGATGCCTATAATACGTATCTCGATACGTTAAAACCTTTTAAAGAAAAAATCTGGAATCTGTCTTTCTTAGTTCCCTCCTTAAAGAATCAGAGGATGACGACCATCGCCGTAATCTATCTCTCGCTTATCGCATTTTTTGGGATGTTTGAACCTTTAATCAACCCCGAAAATTTCAACGTAAAACATAATCTAATGACGGTATTCACATTAACCTTGGTATACATCCTTTTAAACTATTTCAACACGTTCACCCACAGATATACTTTGAGACTCTCAAACGAAATCAAGAGGTTTCAACCTTGATAAAGGTTCGATACCATCAAAGGAGGTGAGTCTTAGAATATGGATTCGACCGATATCTTCAGAACTAATATATTATGGACTTCCGGAATGCGACTTGTTTGAAACTCATGACATTGAGTTTATCAATCTGATTCTCAAGAGCCCTGAATTCTCTCTAAAGAACAGTAAAGGGAACAGAATGTACAGTGCTGCGCTGAATCACCTTGAAAACTACATCATTTTTTATGAGGAGAGACGTTTTACGATTGAATTATCATTTGCCAAGGCCGAACTCATGAGACAGGTGGAGGACGTAACAACACATGAACCAGATAGCACTTTTCATGACAGTCCACGGAGCCGACCTGAGCATAGGATGGTATTTAGCCGGAAGGTTTGGACAAGAGATCCCGAAATGGTTAGAGGCACACTGATTGATGCAGGCTTCCTATGTGAATTCGATGCTTCGCACAGCACCTTCATCTCCCGAGTGAGTGACAGAAATTACGTGGAAGCCCATCACCTCATTCCATTGGGTTGCCAAGAGCATTTCTTGAACAGTCTGAATGTGAGGGCGAATGTGGTCTCCCTCTGCCCTGTGTGCCACCGACTTCTTCATCATGGAAAGTTTCCAGAAAAGAAAGTACTCCTTGACCATCTCTTTGTAGTCAGACAAGCGCGTCTCGAGTGTAGTGGAATTTTCACAACGGCTAAGGAACTCTATAGTTAGTTACTATGGGGGTGTGGAGTGAGCGTCATCTAACCTACTATAAATAATGCGAATGTAGTGATTTGACGATGAAGTTTTCAAAAGTGATTGTTCACTTGGAAGAGGATATACCTGAGTATATGGCTAGGATCATGAGGATTGAATTTTTAGTGAGAGCGGCAACAGAATCTCATCGAGATAGTTGATTGATGTCAACTAATTTCTGAGTCTCATAATATACTCTAGGATTTTCGACCCTATTTACTCGCACTATCCTACATGACTATGAGTTAATAGGGTATCTGATATCACCGACTCAGGTTAAGGTGTATTGACAAATCAATTGATATATAGTTCGTTTCAAACATGAATGATATAGAATGTCGACAATCTCATTATCTTAAGTTCACCATAATTATTAGGCATTAGATGCTCAACCAACAGCCAGTAATTAGATGCCATGAAAAGGAGACTGAATCATGTACACAAGGTACTCTTTGATTGTAAGAGAACTGCATGAAGACTTTGCTGAGATTGTAAATCAAAAATTCCCCAGGAATACAGAACTTAATAATCTTAATCTAAGTGAGAGGGCCCTAAACAGAATTGGGACAGGAGAGATAGTACTCGTAGAAGAAAAAATTCCTGGCGACTCAAAACTATTCAGGCCGAAGAAGACGGTACACACAAGTGAGAAGTACGGCGAATTCTCTATAGAGTACAGATCATATAATGGACTGGTCGCATTTAAGGCGCAGAAAAAATATGAAGAAGACGACTCAAGGTGGAAGACACAGCATTTTAATCACGGGGTCTTTGATTTTTATTTTGATGCATCACGAAGATATAAAGAACTTTATGGTGGAGATGCAACGCATTACAATGTCTTTAGAGACTTATATGAATATGCAACATATGAACAATGCCTGAGTGTCTATAATGGTGAAGAAATCAATCATCTTGATTTGGATAGCGATCAGTCGGATGCTCTAACAGTACTGTCTTGGCTTTTCTTCGAACAGGAATTGAATTATGGTAGCCTTCCGTTTCAACAGTATAGTAATTTTACAATAAAGAATCAATTCAGGCCGCGAGATATGATTATGGGTTTTTTGTCCATGATGTATCTTGATAAGAAAATCTTTGATGCATATCCACATTGGAATTTCAACCGGACATCACCTACTTTTGGAGCGGAAGGTTTTCCAAGATTAGAGAATCGATACAGAGTTTTCTTTGAAAATTTAAATGGGAGTTTGGATATTAGACCATCACTGTTCTGTAATGAAACAATAAATAGTCACTTTAGTTTATTAAGTCAAACGACGGGGCCTAATCCCAATATCACTCAATAAGTAAAGAGTTAGTTATTTGTTTCGTCATAAAGAAAAGTACCCAATATACGTCAATCTTTGACGCGTTTTGGGTACTTTTCTTTATATTAGCTACTATCAAATAGCTTGTTTCGCTCGCGAATAACGGAGAACTGAATCGGTTCCTGTATATTCTTTAGATATTCTAGTTTGAACCTCAAGAACGATTGAAACATAGCTCTTCACGCCAATTCAATTATATGTTGTCTTGATGGTCACTCCGAAATTACATAGACTGAACCAGGTCAAGTTCATGGACGATGTACTAGTCCAGATGTGTTTAGTGAAATTCCTGGATATAACGAATCATCTTTTCGGGAGATAGATTCACTTTGAGTTTTTTCGTCTGAAAGTTGAGATTTATATGAAAGTTCGTTGGCAGTTTATGCTCCATAATCTCACATGTGGTGAGATAGGTTTTTATACATAACAGACATATCACTAAAGCTACAAGGGCGCGGAATCACCCGAAGCATATCCCGAAAGAGCTGTACTTATCTCGAAAACGTTAACATAGACAATTTCTTTGTCGTTCTCGAATTCGAGCTTATCCACCTCAAGAAATTTGAGGGCGGGCCTGATTCGAACAGGAGTTCGTACGATACATCGATTACTATAATCAAGATTACATCAAAAAACGACTAAAAAACTGAATTCTATGAAATGTCGGACTAGGGTTCTAAAAGTCGCCTAACCAAGTGACTCAGTGTCTAACTCTTCTGGTTCATTTTGTTTTGAGAGTGCATATTGATTTCGTCCACCTGCTTTGGCTTCATAAAGAGCGAGGTCGGCACGTTTTAGTAACTGTTTGGTCGACAACCCTTTTACAAATCGAGCACCCCCGACACTTGAAGTCGTAATGAACGTATGTTGGTCGATTTCCCATGGGCGCTGTAGTGCTTGAATGATTTTCTCTGCAACCCGATGTAGGGCACAGGAATCGTTGAAGCGAATGAGAACGGCAAACTCATCACCGCCAAGTCTGGCAATCATATCTTGTTTGCGAAGCACGGATGTCAATCGACGAGCGAGTTGTCGCAAGAGTTCATCGCCCACATCATGACCGAACGTATCGTTGATTTGTTTGAATCGGTCAACATCAAGAGCGAGGACGGCCAATTCACCTTGCTCGAATTCGGTTCGATCGATCGCTTCCTCGAGGTAAGCGAGGAAGAAACGACGGTTCGGTAAGTCGGTCAGCGTGTCGTGATACGCCAAATGCTTCAGTTGCTTCTCTAGTGCTTTACGCTGCATGATTTCTCGGCTAACCGTCAAATAGTGTAGGAGAAGTCCGGATTCATCATAGATGGCCTGAATTTTCGTTTCGAGCCAAATCCAGCGCTGGTCAGCATGGAAATGACGGAACTCAAGGGTCAAGGAGATGTCTTCTTCCTTCATTTCTTTCAACTGCTCCCGGACGATCTGGATGTCGTCCGGATGGATATAGTCGAGCGTATTCTTCCCTTCGTAATATCCGGCCGCAAAACCGAGCACGGTACGGTGAGAAGGGGAAGCATAACGAACAGTACCATCCCGTTCTAGTATACAGACGAGGTCACTCATGTTTTCTGTGATCAATCGATATTGTAACTCACTCTGTCTTAACGCTTGTTCCATTTCACGTTTCTCCGTGACATCACGCAAAATCGTTAAGACGGCCGTTTCACCCTCATAATCGATGAGAAGGCTACTGATATCCATCTGGAGCTTGTCTCCACTCGGTGTCATGATGACCATTTCCGTATCTTGAACGGGGCCTCCGAGTTCGAGAGAGGCAAGTCGTTGACGGGTGGACTGATGATACTCTTCTGCGATGAATGAAAAAATCGATTCATTCTCTAGATAGGTTTCTCCGATTGTGGCGAGTGCCATCACGTTCGCATATATAATCTGTCCTTCCTGATGCACAATGATGCCTTCCGGAATGGTTTCAATCAATTGACGGTAACGACGTTCGCTTTCGACCGTGGCACGCTCGGCATTTTTCTCTGGCGTCAAATCGATGATGATCGCAAACAGGCCGGTAATGTTACCGCCGACCTCGATTGGAATGTTGAGGACGGTTAAGTCGAGTCGTTCCCCGGATTGATGTTCAGCATAAATGGAATACTTGTATGGAATCCCAGACAGCGTGAATTGTAACCCTTTCCTGACCCGAGACCGCTCACTCTCGGGAAGCCAGTGCAGGAACGGCTGGTGAAGCATATCCTGTTCCGTATGACCCGTGATGACCGTGACGGCCGGGTTGACGGATTTGATGTTCAAATGATGGTCGAGTACAAAGATGCCATGTGGAGAATACCGTCGTAGCGACTCGTGATGATCTTTTAAGATCGACAATTCGAGTTCGCGACGCTTCCGTTCCGTCACTTCACGAACGACGGAGACGATATGGGTACAGTTCCCCTCATCATTGAAAATCGGCGTCACTTCTGACTCGAAATAATGAAGGGGGAGCGTCAATACATCATCCGCCTCGACCGTATCCGTATAAAAGGAGTCAGCAAGACGGTAGTCTTCATAGACGACACTCTTTTTTGTACGAATCGCTTCATCGTAATACTGCGTAATAAGTTTAGCGGTCTCGATCGGGACCAACTCATCGATGGTCTTCCCGACATCCGCATCTGACCAATTGATGGCCCGTTTCCCAGGCTCATTTACGAAGACGTAGCGATATGCTGAACCATCGACTTCCATAAAGAACACATAGTCTGAAATTTTATCGAACGTCCGTAGTAAAATCGATGCGTTGGATTGAAGTGTTTGGTCAGCTTTCATCTCGTCTCCCTCATTTCGTTCATTCTATTTTTTACACGTCATTTTTATCTTACCGCATCATTCGACCAAATGTGTGAACTTTCAAAAAAAGACGGGATGTACGTACATCCCGTCAAGCCGCTTCGTTCAGTTGTTTTTGTTCGTTTCGTCCGTTCATGACGTAATACAAGAAAATGGTAAAGAGAACGACGCCTGAAAGAATCAAATAAAGGGTCGAGAAGCCTGTCAACGGAATCAACAACCCGATGAAATAGGGACCGAACCCTAGACCGGCATCAAGTGCGATGAAGAAGGTCGATGTCGCCATCCCCATTCGGTGAGGTGGAGAAGCCTTGACAGCGATTGCTTGGGTGCCGGATTGGATATTCCCGAAGCCTAATCCGATTAACGCACCGGCAAGTAGAAGCATCCAACCGCTATTCGCTTGACTGAGCACGAGTAGACCGATCGCGAAGATGGCAATTGCCGGATACATGACGACGTTCGCTCCGCGCGCGTCCATCAACTTTCCTGTGATCGGTCGTGATAATAGGACTGCGACCGAATAGACGAGGAAGAAGATGCTCGCCGCCTCGATCAAGTCGAGTTCACTCGCGTAGAAGTTGATATAGGACAAGACACTCGAGTAGCTTAGTGCGGCCATCCCGATAATCAAGGCGATCGGTAGCGCTTTTGGTTCGACGAACGATTTTAAAGAGAATCCACGTACGACTTCAGGTGCGTCGACCTCAGGCACATTCACAAAGAACGTGCTCGCCAAACTGATGACCCCGATCACAAAGCAAAGAGCGAAGATGACGGTGAAGCTCGTATGTTGGCTGAGAAGTAATCCGACGAAGGGCCCGATGGCTGTCGCCAGAGTAGAACTCATGCTGTAGTAACCGATCCCTTCACCTTTTCGAGTCGCGGGAATGACTTGCGCGACGATGGTTCCAGTTGCCGTACTCGATAATCCCATCCCGAGTCCGTGTACGAACCGTGTCAGTAATAAGAAACCGACACCCCAATGGACGAAGTACAATAAAATCGTGGCGGTGAAAAAGACGAGCCCGATATAAAGCGTCTTCTTCCGACCGATCGAATCAATCAGTCGACCGATGAACAAGCGCCCGGTCAGCGTCCCGATGATGAAGATGCCAGTGACGAGTCCTGCTTGACTCGTGGTCGCCCCGTACGACTCGACGGCATGCACCCCGATGGTGACCATCAATAAGAAAAAGATGAGCGTCAGGAAGAAGTTGATGAGCGAGATGATTAAAAAGTCTCTCGTCCAAAGTTTTTGAATAGGTTGTTGCATCATACGTGACGCCTCCTTTTCTTCAAATTCGAATAGTTAATAAACATAACTAAAAGAGTATACCAAATCAAATTAGGATTGTCCGAGATGATGCACTGCATGCAGTGAATGACAGACATGAAAAAACTCGACTCGGGAATCGAGTCGAGTCAAGTGACATCGTTAGGCACGGTCCCAGAATCGGGCAGTCGCAATCCCATCGATGAACGCATTGAATCCATCGAGGTTATGCTCGTCAAACGTGAAGACACCAGGCTGGTCTTGCTTCACGCGACATGTGGCGAGTGCCTCTTTATGGTGTACGTGTAGGGCGAGCGGCTTATAGTGCTTGTACGTGTTCTCGATAAATTCGAGCACATCATCCTCGACAGTCGTCGCGGCACTCACTAAAAAGGCGGCATCGAAAAGGCTCGAGTCGACCGTATCGTACGTCTCCTTCACCTTCAGGTCACCAAGCATATACGCCTTCTTGCCGACAAGGCTGTAGTTGACGTTGTGATCGGCGAGCGTCTGCACCCACTGTTTCACCTGATTCGCATCCACGTCACCGGCAAGGAGAAGGGCGACGCTCTTCGTATCGGGCTTTTTGATTGTGTTCGCCATCGAGAGAGCAGGGGACGTCTTATCTGACTGGACCTCATTATTCTCTTCGGGCACATGTACTCCTAAGTTGTCGGCGACGACTTCAGCGAGATGACGATCGATGCGGTTCAATAAATCGACGGCGTTCTCTTTCACCATGTCCGACTCACATTTTCCGAGCTCAAAACTGCAGGCATCTTGGATGTGTTGTTTTTCGACATCGGTCATGCTGTTGTAGAAGAGCTTCGCCTGTGAATAGAAATCAAGGAAGCTGTCACTACGTCCCCGAATCTTATGACCATCGATTTTCTCTTGATAGTGCTCAAATCCACCTTGATCGGCTGGTACAGGTTCCGGCTGATTATTGTTGAGCGCATTTTTATGGTAGCTCGTCTGACCTTTGTGAACGGCCATTTGATGCATCCCGTCCCGCTGGTTGTTGTGGAACGGACAAACGGGCTTGTTGATTGGGATCTGGTGGAAGTTTGGTCCACCGAGACGCGACAGTTGGGTGTCCGTATACGAGAACAGACGACCTTGCAAGAGCGGATCGTTCGAGAAGTCGATTCCTGGGACGAGATGACCCGGGTGGAAGGCGACTTGTTCGGTTTCCGCGAAGAAGTTGTCGACGTTTCGATTAAGTGTCATCTTTCCGACGAGTTTCACTGGAATCTCTTCTTCCGGCCACAGTTTGGTTGGGTCTAAGATGTCGAAGTCATAGTTGAACTCGTCTTCTTCCGGGATCAGCTGCAGGCCGAGCTCCCATTCAGGATAGTCGCCTTTATTGATTGCTTCATAAAGGTCGACACGGTGGAAGTCAGCATTTTTCCCGACTGCTTTTTGGGCTTCGTCCCATACTTGTGAATGAACCCCGAGCTTTGGTTTCCAATGAAACTTGACGAAATGAGCTTTTCCTTCCGCATTTACAAGACGGAATGTATGCACCCCGAACCCTTCCATCATGCGTAGACTACGTGGAATCCCCCGGTCACTCATCGCCCACATGACCATGTGAGCCGTTTCATGGTTTTGTCCGACAAAATCCCAGAACGTATCGTGCGCGCTTCCCCCTTGCGGCACTTCCGTATGTGGCTCAGGCTTCACAGCGTGGACGAGGTCCGGGAACTTGATGGCATCTTGGATAAAGAAGACTGGGATGTTGTTTCCGACTAAATCGTAGTTCCCTTCGTCTGTATAGAACTTCGTCGCAAAACCACGGACGTCACGGACCGTATCCGCGGACCCGCGTGAGCCTTGGACAGTCGAGAAACGGACGAATACGGGTGTCGTCTTCGAAGGGTCATTCAAAAAGTTCGCTTTTGTGAACTCGGCGAGCGGTTCATACACCTGGAACTCCCCGTGTGCCCCGACGCCGCGCGCGTGGACGATTCGCTCCGGAATCCGCTCATGGTCGAAATGGGTCATCTTCTCGCGGAAATGGAAATCCTCGATCAATGTCGGACCACGACGTCCTGCTTTCAGCGAGAATTCGTCTTCCGCCATCTTCAGACCTTGATTTGTCGTCAAGCCAGCTTGTTGTTCGTTATCAATCGTATGTTGTTTTAACTGCTCTTCTTTCTTGTTCCCCATGTGATTGCCTCCCTTAAGTATGACTGACCGTCGTAAGTCACCATTCGACCTACTGTATCGGTGTTCCCTAACGCCAATAAAAAAATCCCTCTTTTTCAAAAAAGAGAGATTTCACACAAACATTTATAATGCGGCCCATACATGCTGTTTCAATACGATTTGTTGTACCACTTTAGGGTCGAGTTCGTATTCAGTGGCAATGATGCGCGTCACTTTCGCTTTCGCATCGGGGTCGTCAGGATTCTGCTTCGTATATTGATCTTGCCATGACCTCCAAATTTGAATCTCTGTATCGGTCAATTTGGTCGTCCATTCTTTTTCTCGAAGTTGCCAACCGAATATCATGTCGTCTGTTTGACCGGGTTCCACCCAGTCTGCGAGTCCATAGTCGCCTTCCGGAGCGAATACGGCTTCACCGAGTGGCGGTTCCGTCCCGATATAGGCAGCATCATCATAAAATCGTAACAAGGCGGCCTGGAACTGATCTGACTGTTTTACGTCATCGATGACGTCATGGCTGACGGATTGAAGCTCATCCGTACTCGGGTTCCCGTGTACGACGATGTCGTATTCATATCGAATGACACCGTCTTGTTCGATTGGTGTACGTTCTTCAATCGTATATATTTCCTCGGAAATGGATGCTTGTTCAGCCTTTAACTGCGTCGTGGGGACGGATTCCTGTGGCCAAAACCAGAAGGCGCAACCGAGAGGGACAAGGAATACGGCAAGACGACGTAGTCGGTACACCCTGTTTGATTTTCTTTTTTTCTTCAATCCAAAAACACTCCTTCAATTATGTAACAATCCCCAAAATGTCGGGGATTACGTTCGATCTAAACGAACGAGGTCCGCATCGGGATGCGACTGACCACGAACGAGAGCACTCAAAATACGAGAGCCAAGCATGCTATACACGGTCCCATTTCCCCCATATCCGAGCAAGTAAAACAAGTTCGGTCGATTCGGGTGCTCCCCGATGAACGGGAGTTGGTCCACCGACTCTCCAAACAAGGCGACCCAAGCATAATCGACTTCTAAGTCATACATCGGGAAGAGCTCGGCGATTTTTTCTTTCACTCGTTCCGCCCGATCGTTCATGAGCGCCTCATCGTGCGGCGTTTCGGCCTGGTCTTCGTCAAGTCCGCCAGCGATAATCCGCCCGTCCGGAGTCGTGCGCAAATAGAGATATGGTCGTTTCGTCTCCCAAATGAGCGCGCGTCCTTCCCATTCGCTGAATTCGGCGATTGGATTCGTTGCGATGGCGTATGACCGATTCAAATCGATCCGATGGGAGTCGAGTAGGGGAGCTGGCCCATAACCTGTCGCAAAGATGACTTTATTCGCTTTAAATGTCCCGTTCGAGGTGAACACAATCCATCCATCACCATCAGACACGACCTCATCCACCGACGTCTCTTCAAAAATCGGGACGTGTTGTTTCGATAAATGGCGAATGATTTGACGACTGAGCGTGAGCGGATTGACCTCGGCATCGCCTTTTGTGATGAGGGCCGCCGGTTTTTCAAATGGGAAGCGTTCACGTAGTGCCTCACGATCCAACCACTCCACATCAAAACCGTGTTTGGCTAGCATCTCATACTCACGTTGCAATTTGGCAACATCGTCCTCTTCACTCGCAAAACAAAGGCTGTCCCGTCGAATATATATATCGGATGCATCGACATCTTTCGCCACCTGGTCGAGCGATTCGACCGCGTCGAGACATAATTGATAGAAGCGTACCGCTGCCGCTTCTCCAATTTTTTCTGCCAGTTCATGTAACATGATGTCATTTGAATATTGAATTAAACCGGTATTTGCTGATGTGCTTCCGGTACCAACTTTTCGCCCATCGAGCACCGCAAAATCGACGCCATCTCGTTGTAACGTATAAGCCGTCAACGTTCCGGACATACCGGCTCCGATGACGAGTACGTCGTAATGCTCTTTTTTGTCAGGTCTTTCTAACACGACGTCCTCTGATTCGGTCGTTGGCCAATATAAATCTCCGTTATACAATTCCATCGGTCTCATCCTCCATGATATTCAGTATCTTCCTCTTTATCCCCGCTTCAAGAGAGGTGAAACCAAAAAACCGCAGACGATGTGTCTGCGGTTCAACATGTTATTTCTTGATGATGATGGATGAAGGAGAAGCGCCTTTCGTATATGTGATGCGTTGGACGTTTTTTGCCCCGCGAATCTCAGCAAGATTTTTCCCGTCAACGATTACTTCTTTTACCGTCGCGCCTTTGAAGTCGATGATGGCACCGGCTTCTTTCGGTTTCACTTGAACGACGACATTTTTCAACGGTTCTCCTGTCAATTCCGTGTATACGCCACGAACGAAGATACCGTTTTTAAAGTTCGTGCCTTTTCCGATTGTCACGCCGATGTAATCCTCTTGAAGGACGAGGCGAGCAGCTTTATGGTTTTCTACAGTGTAACGCGTCAATTCCACTTCTGGTTCCGGTGTGAAGTCGATTTGTGCAAGTACTGGATCATGGTCACTCGCACGCCCTGACATCTCAGTGAAGTCCGAGTTGACGTGAATCATGTCAATTTTCGTAGAAGCGGCCAAGCGGTTCGAGACGAGGATATGATCGAGTACTTGTGAGTTCCCTTGATACACATACGAGTAGCGGTCGACAGCAGGAACTTTCTCGACCATGTTCGTCATCAAGTCGCCTTTGAAGATTTGGAGCGCATCCGAGAATTCGAAATCATTGAAGTCTCCGAGTGCGACGACGTTCGCTTCTGGATTCTTCGTCTTCACGTCCGCCACGAAGTTGTGGACGACTTGTGCGATTTTCTTACGTTGCACTTCACTTCCTAGTACGACCGGTTGTTGTGAACCGAAGAAACCAGTGTCGCCACCTTTCGAGTTCCAATGGTTCGCGATCACGATGACGTTCTCGCCTTGGAAGTCGAATTGAGCAGCTAACGGTTTACGCGAACGATCGAACGCTTCGTTCGTCGGATCGATACGTCCCGGGTTGTGCGTCAATTTCCCATCGGCGTATCCGACGGCCGTCGTCGCGTCACCAGCAGGCATTCCCTCCGTCAATGACACGCGCTCAGGATCGTACAAGAAGCCGACACGGATGTTGGCATCTGGGGCGCCTCCGTCTTGGTTGTTCTCTGGGTCGATGTTGACGTATTTATACGTCTTCCCACCGACAGCGACAATGTTATCGATTAAGCGCTGATAGCTCTGGTCAGCGGCAGAACCTGCTCCTTTATCCTGTCCATCGTTGTCTTGTACTTCCGTCACACCGATGATGTCAGGGCTGTTCAATTCGTTGACGAACGCTTTCGCCAGTTTGAGTGCCTTTTCATCTGATGTTTCTTTGATGTTGTTCGAGAAGTTCTCTAAGTTATACGATGCAATTGTTAATTGATCTTCTTCTGCCTCGATGAATGTCTTCTCACGCTGCGCATCTCCTTTGACGAATGCAGCTTTCATGTCTTCAAGGGAGGCTTGAATCTTATAGTTACCGAATGAATAGCCGACGACACCGACGATCGGTCCGTTGAAACGGTCGCCCGTCGCGACATCGAAGTCACGAGCTTCTGCATTTGGTTCGAGACGGAACTGAATGCGTTCCGGGTTTGCGTCGTTCTTTTTCAATAGGACACCGCCATTATATGTCTCTGTTGGCGTATCTTCGAGAACTGTGACTAAGTCACCATATTCTTGTGGTCCGACCGACTTCAACTTGTTCGTTTGAACGCGCATCCCTTCAAGGCTCTCCCAGAAGTCGATGGCATCCTTCTCCGGGTTGAAGACGGCGAGGTTGTCGCTGTCGATAAACTCAGTCGGAAGGTTTGAGGCATCAATCGTAATTGGAGTCGGAAGTGTCACGCCGCTCGCGACGACTTCAACTTTTCCGTTACGCGTATCGATTTGTGTCATCTTCATATCCGTCTGTTGGCGATCACTATATCCTTCGATTGCGTACTCGCTCACTTTTCCGTTCACTTTTACGAGGTCCCCGACTTGAATGCCAGCAATCGAACGTCCGCCGTAAAGGACAATCCCTTCAGATGTCCGTGCATCGTCATCGGCTTCCGAATCAGGCGTTTGGATGAAGTAATAGGTCGTTCCACTTGAGACGAACGTAGACGTGACGATTCCTTCGACACCTTCAACCGTCTGTCCGTTCATCGGAGTCGTATGGTTCGCACCTTGGATGTCGTGAATGCGAATCTTGTCTGTGATCTTATAAGAGAATGTTGAGACGGCGCTGAACGAGTCGCCTGTTTTCACGACCGTTTTCAACGTCGTCGAGTTTTCAATGCGGATTGGGTTTTCGTAACGAAGCCCATTCTCTTTTGGATCAGAGCCGTCGAGTGTATAGAAAATCTCTGCGTCTGCTGTCGTTGTCGAGAGCGTCACGTCTTGTGGACCAACGAATGTACCGGCACCTGGTTTCGCGACAGCCGGCCGAAGAACGGACGTATCGATAACCGTGTCCGCCGGGTCACGAGGGATGATTTGGTACGTATCGTCAAACTGTTGAACGATTCCTGTGATCGATGAATAGTTCACATCCGTCTGTAAATCAAGGATGCCTCGCTCGTCGCGAACGACGAACTCCTTCGTTCCGTCCGTCGCCGTCAAGTTCTGACCGCTACCTGTGAGTGTGACATTTTTGACGGTAACGAGTTCGGATTCGACGTCCTCGTTGATTTGTTCCCCTGTCAAGACTTGGGCAGTAGGAAGTGTTGCTGCTTGTTTTGAAACAACGACAGCGCTGTTCAATTGAAGAAGCTCACGGTACGAACCGACGACCCCTGTGACAACGACCTCGTCCCCGACGTTGACGGCAAGAGACGTCGGGCGGATAGACAGACCACCTGTCGCGTCTTGGATCGAGATGGTGTTCGCTAATTTAGCCGTGACGATTCCTTTTACGGTGACCGTTTCATTTTCTGCCTTTGTTCGTGCATCAGCAATTGAAATCGGTGTGATCGGTGCAGGAGGTTCTGTTGTATCGCCATCTCCGTATTCAACGCCTTGGAACGTATGTAACCCGAGATTGTCGAACGTGTCTTGTGGTGTCGATGACCATTCGACAGCCGGGTCGAAGGCATCACTGCCATCACTGTCTCCCTTTGTGACCGTGTCTTTACGAATGAGCGATTGGTCAGCAGTCGCAACGGTCGTTCCCCATTTTGTTCCTGGGTCGAAGCCGAGTTGACCGAAGACATCAAGAACCGTGTCTCCTTTTTTCAAGACGATCGTGTCATCCCCGTTGAAGTTCGTCACGGCGCTCGTCGTATCCGATTTTGCTTTCAAAGTGTCCGACGCACTGCCGTTCACAATGACATATGTCGCTCCTGGTGCGAGGGTGCCCGTCAAATTCAATGTATTTCCGGCAGTCGTACCTCCGTTTGAATACAGTTCAATTTTGTAAGCGGAAAGGTCGATTGTCGCGTTCGTTCCATTGAATAACTCGATTGCTTTATTGTTGCTCGATCCTTCTACGTACTCGGAAATGAAGAGATCTGATGCGTTCAACGTCTCGGCGTTTACGTTTGCCGCAATCGGCGTCATACTGCTGACGATGAGTCCTGCTGATAAGGCGAGGCCAGTGACTGCCTTAAATGATTGTGTTGGTTTCCCCATGTGTAAGTCTCCCTTAGATGTAATGGTCTAATCCGATTTCCCCAACTTGCGTCGTTATAAATAAGTGAATTTATATCCTCCTTTTTCAAAAAAACGACATGATAGCGCTTACATTACTTTTCTTGTGACGAATCCCTTGAAAAATTATTCGTGTATTGTCAAAAATAACACTTTCATTTCCCAAGTTTTTTTACTACATGTTAAACATAACCAAGCAGACGTCAGAACTCAATCCACTAAACACGAAGTTATGATTACATTTTGATTACAAGATAAATGTAATCGGAAGAACTTGACGAGTAGCTTAAGAACTTTTACACTCTTCTAATACGAATTAATTGTATCGGTTAAGTTGGAATTAAAGGAGGCACTAATGAAAGCAGTCAATTACCCAGTCATTCCTGGAGCAGGCGCATTTTATTATGAAGGAAACGAGATCGGTATTTTGCTTTGTCACGGCTTTAACGGGACACCTCAAAGTGTACAGGACGTCGGAATTGAGTTGATGAAGCAAGGGTTCACGGTCTATGCCCCGCGCTTGAAAGGGCATGGGACACATCCAGAAGACTTTCGATGTTCGACGCATCGATGTTGGTATAAAAGTGTGACGAAAGGAATCGAGCGGTTGCGCGAGTCGTGTCAGACGGTCATCGTCGTCGGTCAGTCAATGGGCGGAACGTTGGCACTCAAGGCTGCCCTTGAAGGGAAGGCGGATGCGATTGTGACAATCAATGCCGCGTTATCGGTACCAGGATATGCGTGTCATGCGTCGGATACCGAGTGTCGATTTATCGACGAAGATGCGCCCGACATCTTGGCAAAAGACGTATATGAGATTGTCTATGACCGTGTGCCTACAAGAGCGATTCGTGAATTGCTTTCGCTGATTGACGAGGTGCGACCGCACGTCGGAGCAGTTGATGTGCCGGCGTATGTCATCCATTCTGCTGTCGACAACGTGGTGCCGCCTTCCGACTCCATCTGGTTGTTTGAGCAGTTACAAGGAACAAAAGAATACGCGGTGCTACCAAACTCGTATCACGTCGCGACGATGGACCATGATTGGAAGCATTTGTCGAAGCTGATCACGACCTTCTGTGAACAGGTTGGGGCGTGCCATCAAAATGCAGTGTAAAAACTGCATTTTTTTGTGGGCTGATTCTTTGCAAACGCTTGCACTAGTGCTATGGTAGATGTGAATCATACCTTATTGTAGGAGGCACGGTGCCGTATGGAGACGTTGTTCAGCCAAACGAAACAAACAGAAATCAGTCGTGTATGGTGGAAAGAGGCCATCGCCTATCAAATTTATCCACGAAGTTTCAACGATTCAAACGGGGATGGAATCGGTGATCTTCGCGGAATCATTGAAAAGCTCGATTACTTAGAAGACCTTGGAATTGATGTCATTTGGATTTGTCCGATGTACAAATCGCCAAATGATGATAACGGATATGATATCAGTGACTATCAAGACATTATGGACGAGTTTGGGACGATGGAGGATTTTGATGCCTTGCTAGAGGCGGTGCATGCACGAGGGATGAAACTGTTGCTCGACCTCGTTGTCAACCATACGTCGGACGAACATCCATGGTTCCTTGAATCGAAAAGCTCGAAAGACAATCCGAAACGGGATTGGTACATTTGGCGAGATGGGAAAGATGGGAAAGATGGGATGCCACCGAGTAACTGGGCGAGTATCTTTGGCGGGTCCGCTTGGGAATATGATGAACAGACCGATCAATATTACTTGCACGTATTCTCGAAGAAACAACCCGATTTGAACTGGGAGAATCGTGAAGTTCGGACGGCTGTCTATGACATGATCAACTGGTGGCTCGATAAAGGAGTCGACGGATTCCGTGTCGATGCGATCAGTCATATTAAAAAGATGCCGACGGAGACGATGTTACCTTCTCCGGACGGGAAGTCGATCGTTACGGCGTTTTCGATGTACTCGAATATCGATGGAATCCATGAATATCTACAAGAGATGAAGCGTGAAACGTTCTCCAAATACGACATTATGACCGTTGGGGAGACGAACGGAATCGAGCCGGAAGAAGCCGACCAATGGATGGGACCTGAGAATGGTGCGATGGATATGGCCTTTCACTTTGATCATGTCGATATCATGCGACGGTCACGTCTTGCCCCGCTCGATGTCGTCGAGCTGAAACGAATCTTCGATAAATGGCAACAAGGATTACGCGAAACCGGGTGGAACGCGTTATACATTGAAAATCATGACATGGTGCGAGCGGTCTCGCTCGTCGGGGATGAGCATCATTATTGGCGTGAAAGTGCCACGGCGCTTGGGATGATGTACTTCTTCATGCACGGGACACCATTCATTTATCAAGGACAAGAAATCGGGATGAAGAATGTGCCGCTCCCATCCATTCATGACTATGATGATGTCGCGACGAAAAACGAGTACTTCGAACGGATCGCGAACGGGATGAGTGAAATCGACTCGATGCAACAAGTATGGGGCACATCTCGTGATAACGTCCGGACACCAATCCAGTGGGATGCCTCACCTTATGCTGGTTTCTCGACGACGACCCCGTGGATGCCGATTCACGAAGAGTATGAGACGCTCAACGTCGAGGCACAGCGAAACGACCAGCATTCGATCCTGTCGTTCTATAAGGAGATGATCCGTCTTCGTCGAGCTGAGGAGACGTTTACGTATGGTCGTTATCGTGACGTCTTGCCTGAACATAAGCAAGCCTTCGTCTATGAGCGTACGTTTGAGAACAACCGCTTCTTCGTGGTCGTCAACTTGACCGCCAATCCGGCAGAAGTGACCGTTCCGGAAATTGCAGGCGCCACGCTTGTCATGACGAATGAGATTGACCCCGAGACGATTGATACGGAAACGTTTATGCTTCGACCATTCGCAGCACGGTTATATCGTTTATGATAGAAAGGTACCTTCCTAGGAGGGTACCTCTTTTGAATGAAGGGTGGGACGAGGATGCATACGATTGAATTTTCCAATGACAACGAGGTCGTACGCATGGTCATTAGTGGTGCCGATCGCGAACGGTTGGAATTGATGATTGATGAGCGACGCGTTACGATTTACGTGAAAGCGTATCTCGATTTTGGAGAGGCGTTCGCTAAGGCGTTTCATTCGTTGAAAGGGACGGCCGCACTCCGTGATGTGGAAGGACAGTATGTCATGGATGTGACCTTTTCGCATCGAGGGGTCAGCGTTCGATTGCATGATCCGTTTCCTAAGAAGACGCTTCAGACCGATCAAAGTTACATGACAGAAACGATGCGACAAATTGGCATCTGGAATAGGCTGTGACAAATGAGGGAAAAGAGCATATGATAGAGATTGACTAAATGGAAAGGGGTGTCGGGTATGGATGGAACGAAACGTGCTGACATTCGCCCAGGACTCCACGTCCAAATCGTTTTAAAACAAGATCAACGAAGCGGAAAGCTGACGAAAGGCGTCGTTCAAGATATATTGACGAACTCGCCACGTCATCCGCACGGAATCAAAGTGCGTTTGAGCGATGGGCAGGTCGGTCGTGTGAAAGTGATCGAAGCTGGAGGTGAGTAAGATGAGTGAGAAAAAACTATCTTTTCAAGAGGCGATGAAACAAAAGCTGGCAGAGAAGAAGCAAAATCAAACGAAGGTTCCCACGGGTTTACATGGTACAAAACAGAAACCGTTGACGAGCCAATTGACGAAAAAACCAAATAACCAGAAGAAACGTACTGGTATTTAAACTCGCAGCTACTCGAAAAGAGTGGCTGTTTTTTTGATTATTCATTTCGTTATTGTGAATTATAATCATGATTTAATATTTCTAAACATTTTTATGTAAGCGCTTTAAGTGCTTATAAATAAGGAATCTCGCTTATATGATGTGAAAAAAGAGTGAAATGACCTATAAAAAAATTATTGATAATTGTCAGAATCTTTGTATAATTCAGAACTAAGACATCATAAAAAATTCTCAACTTCAGATTCACACAACAGGGAGGAACTTATTCATGGAAGCGATTCAAGGTATGTTACAAGGAAGCGTCGACTTTTTGAACAACATCTTATGGTCGTACGTATTGATCGCCGTTCTCGTTGGAGCCGGGATCTACTTCACGGTCAGAACACGTTTTATGCAGTTCCGTTACTTAAAAGAAATGTTACGTACGGTGACAGATAAATCGGACGTTACACTTTCAAAAGACGGGAAGAGTATTTCTTCAATGAAATCATTCTTTATCGGTGCCGCGACTCGAATCGGTACAGGTAACCTTGCCGGGGTCACGGTAGCGGTCACACTTGGTGGACCAGGAGCGGTCTTCTGGATGTGGATCGTCGCCCTTCTCGGTGGTGCGACAGCCATGATTGAAAGCACGCTCGCTCAAGTATACAAAGTGAAAGACGATGTCGCGTACCGCGGTGGTCCAGCTTACTACATCGAAAAAGGTTTGAACAACCGTGCACTTGGAATCGTATTTGCGGTTCTCATTGCTGTCACATTCGGACTCATCTTCAACTCTGTTCAATCGAACACAATCGCTGCAGCATTCGATAACGCATTTGGAATCGATGCGGCGATCGGCGGAGCAATCTTAGTTGTTCTTACTGGTCTTGTCATCTTTGGTGGTGTACAACGTGTCGCGAACTTCTCGGCGATCGTCGTACCAGTCATGGCTGTTCTCTACCTTGCCATCGCACTCTACGTTGTCGCTGTGAACTTTGCTGAACTTCCAGGCGTCTTCGCTATGATTTTCCAAAGCGCATTTGGTTTGAACGAAGCAGTCGGTGGTTCAATCGGTGCTGCAATCTCAATGGGTGTACGCCGTGGACTCTTCTCGAACGAAGCAGGTATGGGTTCTGCACCAAACGCAGCAGCTGCTGCTGAAGTATCGCACCCTGCGAAACAAGGTTTCCTTCAAGCACTCGGTGTATTCTTGGATACGTTGATCGTATGTACAGCAACTGCAGCGATCATCCTTCTCTCAGACAGCTACGCTGCTGGAAATGGTGAAGGGATTGTCCTTCTTCAAAACGCATTGACTGAACAAATCGGAGCACTTGCCCCAGCATTTATCGCTGTCAGCGTCTTCTTGTTCGCCTTCAGCTCGATCGCAGGAAGCTACTACTACGGTGAAACGAACATCGAATTCATTAAGAAGAGCAAAGGTGCAGTTCTTGGATTCCGTCTTGCGACAATGGCATTCGTCTTCATCGGAGCGGTCGCAAGCCTTGGATTCGTATGGAGCCTCGCTGACCTCTTCATGGCAGGGATGACATTGATCAACATCGCGGCAATCACATTGCTCGGTGGCGTTGCCTTCAAAGTTCTTAAAGATTACGAAGAGCAACGAGCTCAAGGTCTCAACCCACGCTTCTCGGCTCGTAAACTCGGTATCGAGAATACAGAGTGCTGGGATGTGGAAGAAGACGAAGTGGCACAAGGTACTGTTCAAGCAGCAGCAGCCGACGCTTCAAAATCATAATTCGTGAAATGCAACAAACAGGGGCCCTGCTAATCGGGGTCCCTGTCTTTTTATGCATGATGACGTATCGGCTTGACGGTTTGTTCCGTCTCCGATTTGTTCAAATACAAGTAACTTCCGGCAACGAACAACGCACCACCGACAATATTACCGAGTGTGGCGAAGAATAGATTGTAAAGGGCACCGCTAAAGGTGACGAGGTCCGACGGTACATAGTGGAGCGCGAGAGCGAAAACGCCCATGTTCGCAATCGAGTGCTCGAATCCAGCGGCGAAAAATACGACGACCGGAAGCATCGTCAGCATAATCTTCGCGACATCATTGTTCGTTTTGAGTGGCATGAAGATGGCCAAACAGACGAGCACGTTACATAAGATTCCTTTCAAGAAAATAGCAAGGGCGTCTCCACCGATTTTCTTCGCGGCGACGACAGCAAGCAAATGGTCACCCGACACGTCACCCATGCTGTGAGCTCCGATGACGAGAAGCGATAGCATGACGGCACCGATCAAGTTACCGACCCAACTGAGTCCCCATATTTTTGCGAGGTCGAACCAAGCGACACGTCCCCGTTTTGCACCAGTGTAGAGATACATCGTGTTGCTCGTAAACAATTCTCCCCCCATCCAGACGATGAAGACGAGTGCCACTGAGAAACTGGCGCCCGCAATCAGCATCGTTCCGGGGACATCGATGAACATGTTTCCGACAGTGAATGAGAAGACGACTCCAATTCCGATTAAAAAGCCAGCGATTATCGATCGCAACATGTATTGAGGAAATGAATGTTGAAGCAATGATGATTTCTTAAATGCGGCTTCTTCCATATAATCGACGACTTGCTTTTCCATGAAAAGACCTCCTTTAGACCCTTTCAGTCTAGGAGGTCAATGTGAAGTTTGCAATTGTTTTCACAAACTTTCAAGAAGTTCTCAAGAAACCGTTCACATCGTTGCCACGAGTTCAACTTTGATGCGGTCCGGGTCTTCAAAAAATAGTGCTGTATAGTTTGGGCCTCCTGCGTGGGGGAAGCGGTCTGCGTACAATTCACGAAACCCGTGTGATGCGAGCTGTTGCCGAACTTCTTCTAATTGTGCGAGGGAAGACGCATGAAATGCCAAGTGGTTGAGACCAGTCTTTTTTCGGTGATACGGTGGCGCAAGGTGAGTCTTTTCCGTTTGAACGAACACGAGATATGTTTCACGGTATCGATAGCTCCGTCCTTCTGGCCAAGATTGATAGAGCGTGTAATCAAGTTGTTCACAGAGGAGCCATTCCCAGGCACGTATACTGTCGTGTAGGTTTGAAACGTAAAGCTCAACATGGTGAAGCATGAGAATCATCCTTTCGATGGACGTTTGAAAATGGTCCGTTCGGTATAATTGAACTATACAACGAATGAGGGAGGAAACGTATGGATCGGACAGGGCTCGTCTCAAATATTTTGATTGCCGGAAAGACCGGTGTCGGAAAGAGTGCGTTTATCAACTATATATATGGACATGACGTCGCCGAATCGCGTGCTGGAAGTCCGATCACCGCAGAAGGACTTCACGAATATGAGTATTACGATTTAGAGCGGGGTATCTTGTTTCGTTTTTTTGATACGTGGGGGCTCGAAGCAGACCGCTCTGAAGAGTGGCATCAAGCGATCTTATCCATCGTCCATCAGCGTGAAGGCGCGCTCGATATCGCGGAGTGGTTTCATACGATTTACTACTTGTTGTCGGTGCAGTCAGGACGTGTCGAGGCATATGAGCTCGAGGCGATTTTAAAACCTTTATATGAGCGGGGGAGCAACGTCGCCCTAATATTGACTAACTACAATGAAGACGACCCGATGAGTGTACAAAAAGCAGAGGCGATGGAACGGGTATTGTTACGTGCACTACCGATTGAAGAAGAGAACATCATCCGTGTCAACAGTGTCGAAAAGAAGTTACTCACAGGAAAACACGTCCCGGTAAGAGGATACGAAGAGGTATGGAATCGGAATCGGATGAACCTATGGAAAGACATCGAGCGAAAACTTCCCATTAACCTGACGAATCATCTTCTTGAAGAGTTAGAGGATTGGCGAATTCGTAGTATCGCTTCTGCAGAGACGATTCGCATGCTAACCCCGCAAGCGATGATCAGTTGGAAAGCTAGAAAAATAGAGAAAGATTTAGAAAAGACGCTTGAAGAGGCCGCTTTGACGACGGAAGAGGCGATGGCAGAAGGGGTGCGTCATTATATCCAACTCATGCAACGATATCCGCTAGTCGGAGAGCAAGCAGACCTTTTGTTTAGAACGAGACGAGTTGAACTCGGATTTGACTACTCGTTCGGAAAAACAGTTCGAAAGATGGTTCTCGGAATGATTCCTGGAGTGCACTTCATCTACTGGGCATTCAAGCGTCGGACGGCAGAGCGAGGGATTAAAAAGGCCATCGAGCAACAATATGCATCTGTAAGACAAACGATTGAAGAAGAGATTCGACGCGGCTTTGAGCGCGAGATGGGTCAGCTTGGTCGCACGCTCAACTCATAAGGGGGAAACGTAAATGGAATCGACGAAACGATTTGATTTTAAAGATTATGATTTAAAGGCAGAGCTCGAGCGACTACGGGGCAATGTCAAAAAACCAAACATCCTCATCGCGGGAGCAACGGGAGCAGGAAAGAGTTCTGTTGTGAACTACGTGTTTGGACGTGATTTGACGAAAGTAGCAGCCGGGGAACCGGTCACAAGAGGAATTCATCAATATACGAGTGATGATATCGCAGTCACCTTGTTCGACAGCGAAGGATATGAGATCGGGAGTGCGCGGCAACAACATTACGAAGAGGAAGTCATCGGGTTTGTGGAGAACGCAAAGCGGCAAGAGGCATCCAAACGAATTCATCTCGTCTGGTATACCATCAACGCTGCGACAAAGCGTGTCACACCACTCGACAAGGCCTTGATTCGCCGTCTACGTGAATCGACCGCTGTCGCTGTCTTATTCACACAAATCGATCAAGTCGATTTAGAGGAACTGACGGCATTACGGAATGAACTGAATGGAATCCTTCCGGAAGAAGCGATCTTCCAAGTCAGCATTTCTTCGGAAATATTGAACGATGAAGCGTTGCGTCAATATGTGGATTGGGAACGACTGATTGCGTGGTCGGTTGAACAGCTAGATGCTTCCTTGCAGGAAGGGCTCTTGATGGAGATTCATGCAGAGAGTGAAGCGATGCTCAAGTTAAAGCGTAAAAAGGCGAATCGAATTATCTCTGGCTATGTCGCGAGCGCAGGAACGGCTGCTGCGGTTCCGCTCCCGTTTGCTGATGCCGTGGCATTGACGCCGATTCAGGTGACGATGAGCGTCCATCTATTTCGCTATTGGGGTGTCAAAGCGAATGATGATTTGTTGAAGACGCTCATTGGAAGTACCATCATTCCACAAATCGGTCGCACGTTATCGAAAACGATCTTATTGAACGTCATGAAGTTTTTCCCGGGAGCGAACGCAGCGGCCGGTGTCATCAATGCGACCGTCGCATCAGGGATCACGTGGGCCATCGGACTCGCAATTAACGAAATCGCTTATCGTAATGCTATGGATTCATCGAAAACGATTGAACAGTTGTTAAATCAAGAGTTCGGATCGCTATTTGAACAGTTTTTGAAGCAAAAACCGAAGGCGGATCAACCCTCTTAACGCCTCCCATTTGTTAGACTACAAGTAAGTGTAGAGAGGGGGAGAAAAATGAAAAAACGAATCTATATTACGCGTCGCTTGCCAGAAGAGGCAGTCGAACCGCTTCGCGATCAATACGATGTGCGCATGTGGAAGCATGAAGGGGAAAGTGTGCCGCGAGAGGTTCTTTTAGAAGAAGCGTCATCTGCGCATGCGCTCTGGACCATGCTCAGCGACACGATTGACCGTGAAGTGTTTGAGCGTGCCACACATTTAGAGGTCGTCTCCAATTTGGCGGTCGGATATAACAATATCGATTTGAACGCAGCGAAAGAGAATAGCGTCATCGTCACCAACACACCCGATGTCTTGACGGAAACGACAGCAGATTTGACGTTTGGTCTCATGATGATGACGGCACGACGTCTCGGAGAGGCGGAACGTGACTTGCGCGCCGGGGAGTGGAAGTCCTGGCTGCCGATGGGCTACGTCGGGATGGACCTTTATCAAGCGAAATTGGGTATCATCGGAATGGGGCGAATCGGTGAAGCGGTCGCACGTCGGGCAAGAGGATTTGACATGGAAGTTCTATACCATAACCGGACACGGCGACATGAGTCGGAGTCGATGTATGGCTTCACCTATGCGGAACTCGATGAACTATTGACACAATCCGATTTCGTCGTCGTTCTCGCACCGCTCACGGACGAGACACGGGGAATGCTCGGGGCTAAAGAGTTTGCCAAGATGAAGGAAACATCCATTTTCATCAATGTGGCTCGTGGAGAAATCATCGATGAAAAGGCGCTATATGAAGCACTTAAAGCGAGGAAGATTTGGGGAGCGGGATTAGACGTATTCACAAAAGAACCAATCGACCTCGGTCATCCATTATTGACGCTTCCGAACGTGACGACATTACCGCATATCGGGAGTGCAACGATTCGGACACGTCTGGCGATGATGGCATTGAATCGAGATGCCATCACAAATGTGCTCGAAGGGAAAGAACCGAAGAATCGTTTGACGTAAGAAGAGCCTGACGCGGGTGCGTCAGGCTCTTTGTTACTATGTTAGAAACGTCGGATATTATCCGGATCTTCTACGTCATTTCGATAAGCACGATCATCGAGACCACGTAGTTTTTCCTCGCGATCTGGATTCTTCGTTTCTTTATCCAGTTTATCTTGCTCCGGGTCTACGGGATGGCTTGGGTCGACGGTCTGAGCCTCACGATAAGGTTTTGAGTCGATTTCCAATCCATCGTCAGTATGACTACCGAGATGAGTCGATGATGCGTCTTGATATGGTTTCGAATCGACTGTCACCCCGTCTTGATGACGACGTTCAAAGTCTTCATCCACATAAACGAGGATTTTCCCGGCTTCTACATCGTCATAGTGACGTTTTACTTCCTCTTCGCTCAGTCCCATGTTGCGTAGACCAGCGTGCACGTCTTCATGACCGCTGAGGAACGCCCGAACCTTATCGAACCAGCTCGCTTGATGGGTCGCTTCCGTATGAACATCTGTATCACGTCTCAAAATCGAAACGTTGTCTTCATGTTTTGTGACGACATAAATGTGTGAGTCTTCATAACCTTTCGCTCGCAACTCCTCGATTTTCCCAAGTGCTGCATCCTGCGTGTCGTGCATGCTGATAAATCGTTTCTCATTCATAGTCGTTCCTCCTTATAATCGGCGATGATCTTCTAATCCAGAATGACCGCGTACAATCGGATCATCCTTTGTACCACGTGGATTCTCGTCGTGATCGTTAAATGGTTTCGCGTCAAAGGCGATCCCATCCGCTTTTTCCCCTTTATCATGATCGAGCTCACTGTCTTTTTTATACATGTTCGGATAGCGGTCGTACGAGTGTCGATCGATGTAGAGTAAAATTTGTCCTTCATCGATTGCATCATAATACTGTTCCGCTTCGGCATCGTTTAGCCCCATATTCCGTAACTCATCACGAATGCGGTCACTTCCGTGTAGGAATGCTTTGACACGGTCAAGCCAATTGACGTCACGGATACCGGACTCGGCATTTACATCCGTGTGATCACGTAACGCAGAAATTTCCCCGTCCCGCTTGGCGACAACATGCATATTTTTTTCAGCTTCCCCTGCAGCTTTCAGCTCTTCCACTTTGTGCATGACTTCCTGTTCTGTCTGGAACAGGCCAATCATTTTTCGTTCTGACATCGAATACCCCCTTTAGAATTTCCAATCTAAAACAAGCGTCACAATAGGAGTAATTTCCGTTCTCGCCATAATCGAAACAAAAAACGCCATCTCCTAAGAGGAGTGGCGTGGTTAGTAATAAAGCATGAGCGTATCGTCTCCGAGAGAACAACGTGTACTCTTCCAGACGAACTCGATTAATGTCCAGATGGCCATAAAGCCACTGATCGCCATTAAAATGAGCGCGTAGAGTGGGGTCAACTGAATGATGAATGACCAACCAATTGTCATTAAGAGCGGTTGAATCAGAAAGATAGACATGATGTAGACGACAACGATGAGCAAGGCGAATGCAATACGCCGACCGAGCGTCTGGATGTAATGTCGAAAACGGGTCAATATGCCGAAGATAGCACCGGTCACGAGGACGGGTAACAGGAAGGCCAGATAATCAATTGGATACGTCGACATGGGGGCGGTGAATAGTCGACCGCTAAAGACATCGTCAATCACGAGCAGTAAGTTGGCGTAGGCAAATGCCAAAATCATACCTAGTAGCCAGCCGAAGCGGTTCCAAATCGTACGAGACGATTTGAGTGCTTCAATCTTTGTGTAGGCGAGGAAGGCAAGGTCGCGCACTTCGATTTCTTTTAACGAAAGCTTGGCTTCGTCCAATTGATTGACGGCCCAATCGAATTCCCGGTTTGCTTGCGCTTTTTCATGAGGTTTTAATTCATCCGAGGCATCAATCAACACGTGATAGCGTCGACGATATTCTTCATTTGTTTCGGGTTGTTCAATGAGGAAACGAGCGTATTCCTGAGGATCTTGGTTTAAAAGACTTTCGAGCGACTGACCACTTTTCTCTGCATGCCGGATATATCCAGCAAGTGCGAGTAGATGGCGATCCGCTTCTGCCTCATTTCCAAGTAGTTCGATGAGGCGCTGGCGCACGTCGTTAAAGAACTGTTGGACGTTCGGGTCGTGAATCATATTCGGTTCCAGGGAGATTCCTCTCCTTTCTCGGTTTGTCATGGTCAAGCCGGAGGTTCGTCGTTATGAGAAAGTTTAAGTGACTCGAAATCACCTTGCTCGATACTTCGAATCAAAATTTCGCTTCCACCCATATTTGTCGAAAGCGGGATGGAGTAGACGTCACAAAGACGCATCAATGCGCTCACATCCGGTTCATGAGGTTGAGCAGTTAATGGGTCTCTGAAAAAGATGATCATATCCATCTCCCCGCGTGCGACGGCAGCACCGATTTCTTGGTCCCCTCCAAGCGGTCCGGATCGGAAGCAATGGACAGGCAAGCCGGTCGCTTCAGCGATTCGCTTACCCGTTGTACCGGTCGCAAACAACTGATGTTTCTTTAGTATATGGGTGTAAGTTTTAATGAGGACGATTAAATCATCTTTCTTCTTGTCGTGAGCCACTAAAGCGATATTCATCCTAAATTCCTCCTAACATGACGTCTCTTGTTATTCGTATCATATTTGACTTCATTTGGCACGATTTCTCTCTTAAACTAACGTACCCATTTCCAATGAATCGTAATAGTCATGTAAACGAATTGACTTACAATTCAGGTTTGATGATTTTGAAATATAGGTATGTATGAAATAGCACTGTTAAATAAAAACAATCATTTCATGTGAAAAAGGAGGAAGATTCGATGAACAACACAACGTATAACTTCAATACGTTCATGTCATGGCTACCAGAGCTTTTGCTGGCAATTGTTATTCTCGTAGTCGGTTATATCTTGGCGAAAGTATTGGAAAACGTGACACGTAAAGCATTGAAGAAGGCACGACTCGATGAGCGAGTGGGTATTCAAAAAGATGGGGAGAAAGGAGAAAAGTGGACCCCTGAACGCATTATCGGAAAAGTCGTGTTCTTTGGGGTATTACTCCTCGCATTCCTGATCATCTTTGAATTCATGAACGTTCCAGCCATTACGGAACCATTCAGTCAAATTTATGAAGGATTCTCTGGACTGATTATCGGTGTCATCAAAGCCGGCCTGATTTTACTCGTTGCCTGGGTCATCGCTACCCTTTTGAAAAAGGGGATTCAAATGGCGGGACATCGTTTGAATTTGAGCAAGTTGATGGAAAAAACGGGGCAAGAATCGACAAGTGTCAATCAAACGAAGTGGGTCGACACGGTCGCGAACATCGTCTTCTATCTCGTGCTCTTATTGGCGCTACCGGCTGTACTTGATGCCCTTGGACTTCGTGGGGTCAGCGGACCATTCGAAGACTTATTGAACAGCTTCCTCGGATTCATTCCGAAACTTGTCGCAGCGGCGCTCATCTTCGCAATCGGTTATGTCGTCGCGAAGATTGTACGTGACATTTTGACGAAGTTCCTTGAAGCAGCAGGGTTAGATCGCTTAGCAGAGCGATTTCATCTTTCTGATTATGTGAAAGGATCGAGTCTTGCGAAAGCGATCGGTACAATCGTCTTCATCTTCATCATGATTCCGGTGACGATTTCGGCGCTTGAAGCGCTCGATATTCGAGGAATCTCGGAACCGGCGATTGCGATGCTCAATGATGTCCTTGTCATGATTCCAGACATTCTCGTTGCAATCGTCCTCGTCCTCGTCGGGGTGTTCGTGGCAAGATGGTTGAAAGGGGTCGTCGTATCCCTTCTTGAGAATCTTGGCGTCAACTCGTTGGCTCAAAAAATGGGCTTCGGGGAACGTGCGTCTTCGATGTCAATCGCTCAAGTGGTCGGTGTCATTGTCCAAGTAATCGTGATCTTGCTCTTCGTATCTGAAGCACTTCAAGTCGCGAATCTTGAGTTCATGGCATCTCTTGCAACAGCCATCTTTGCTTACTTGCCGATGGTCATCGCAGCACTCATCATCTTGGCAGTCGGATTCTGGTTGGCGAACATGGCAGAGCGATTGGTCGGAAGTGTACTTGTCGATGGAGCAGGACAACCGAGTGCGCTTCGCTACGTAGCGAAGTATGCGATTCTCGGACTCGTCTTCTTCATGGCCATTAGCCAACTCGGCATCGCACCGATGATTGTCAATACAGCATTCCTTCTCATTCTTGGAGCTGTTGCCCTCGCCTTCGGTCTTGCTTTCGGTCTTGGTGGTCGCGAGACGGCGGCACGTTATTTGAAAAAGGCGGAGCGACGCATTGATGAAACGGAAGTTTCAAAAGAAGGTCTCGAGCAGGAGAAAGAACAGATGAGCCGCGAAGCGGAAGCTGCAAAACAACAAGCGAAGCAAGGCGTGGAGCAGTCGAAACATGAAGCGGAACAATCGAAACACGAGTTGAAGCGAGATGTTCAAAATCCAAAAGTTGACCATGTTGATGGACCGGAACCGAATCCGTTCCATGAAAACATCACTCCGGATCAGGACAATCGATCACTTGATGATAACGATGGTCCGTTACGCCCATAATCGATGCTTGAACGGGTCTCCTACAAGGAGATCCGTTTTTTTGTGTTCAACTCAAGCATAAATCTGGTCGATAGTAAAAGAAAAGAGTGTAGGGGTGAGGGGAATGTTTGAACGTTTTCAACGGACGCTCGTGATGAACTATATCATCGGCTCAGGTTTGGCCGTCTTTGGAGTAGGTGGTGTCTTTATTTTTCAAACGCTTGACCTGTCCATTCGAGAGATTTTACTACTGTTAGGCATCATGTTGGGGTCAGGGATAGTTATGATTTTCTCAGAACTACTCTTATACCGTCGCCACATTCGACCGATACGACAGCTTTTTATGATCGAATCCCCATCGATTGACGAATTGACGTCGGCATTCGAACAAGCGAGTCGATTCCCGATTTTAACGGTGCAACGGATTTTAGGTCCTCATTTGTTTGGATTATCCATCCCGTCAATTGGTTTAACCGCCGTTTTTATTCAGGTGGGGTGGATTGACTTACCTTATCGTTTGATCGGCTTGGCTGCAATCGGGGCCGTCATGATTGCGGTACTACATGCCTTGATTGAATATTTTTTGACGGTTCGATCGGTTGAGCCATTACTTGTATACATGAAAGAAAGGCATCTCGAACTTTATCATCTGCCTATTCATGCAACGTATCGATCATTTAGTGTCCGAACTAAATTATTGATCAGTATGCTCATTACGGGTATCTTTCCCATCATGTTGTTCATGTTGGCGTCGAGTGTCCAATTGTCGACTTCGACTCGAACGGATACGTATTGGAATTGGGCGCTCGTGATTCTTGTCATCATCGTCGGAATTGCGGTGTTATGCAGTTTCTTACTCTATGACAACATCAAACGTCCGATTGGATTTTTGACGTCCGGCATCGAACAGATGGAGTCGGGACAACTTCAGAAAATCGAGAATCCGTACTTAGATGAGTTCGCCCAACTGATTGGGGGATTCAATCAAATGGTTGAGACGGTAACTGCTCGTGAACAAGAAAACGCACAGCTGTTAGACAGCCTCTTCATTTTATTCGCAGCAACGCTCGATGCACGTGATCCCTACACAGCAGGTCATTCGGAGCGTGTCGCGATGTATTCCGTTGAGCTTGCTCGCGCCATTGGCTTACCGCATGCACAAGTCGATTTACTCAATAAGTCAGCACTTCTACATGACATCGGGAAAATTGGAATTCGAGATGACGTCCTACTAAAAGAAGGGAAGCTGACAGACGAAGAGTTTTCAAAAATTCAAGAACATCCGACCATTGGCATCCATATTTTGAGTCAAATTCATTTACCTGCATCGCTTCAACCGATTTTAGCCGGAGTTCGATCGCACCACGAACGAATCGATGGGAAAGGATACCCGGACCGCTTACATGCGGTCGACATTCCGTTATTCGGAAGAATCATGGCGATTGCCGATGCTTATGATGCCATGACATCAGATCGACCCTATCGGTCAGGGATGCCAGTGGAAAAGGCGCTTTCCATATTGGAGAGCGGTCGGGGAACACAATGGGACGCGGAATTTGTGGACGTATTCGTCCAGCTTCGTCGTCAGGGCATATCAGCATAAGAAAAGGAGCAGCACCTCGTGTGCCGCTCCTTTGTCATATAGTTTGAAAGGCATATACCCCGAATACAGCTCCAATGACGACAACGACGAGGTTGACCCGTAGTAGCGCCAGGAAAGTGGCAACCACTCCTCCGAATAAGGCAGACGAGGTGGTGGTCGTGGAGGATAGGACGCCCGGAAAAATCAAACTAGCCAGTACCGCATACGGGATGAAGGAAAGAAATCGTTTCATATATGCCGGTAACGCCAATTCCTTTAGCCAGAGTAGCGGGACAAGGCGAGGGAGATACGTGACAAGTGCCAATCCTAGAACGAGTAGAAACAACGATATCATGTGACCTCTTCCTCCTTAAATACGAAAGCACCGATTCCGGCTGCGACAACGGTCGCGACGATGATTCGAATCCCATCTGAGATTGAGAAGAACGGGGTGATGACCCAATGGAGTATGGCTTGAATAATGATAGCTAAGCTTGCTACGACGAAGACAGGACGAGTCGTTAATGATGGAACGAGTAACCCGATGAACATCGCATATAGCGCAATCCCCATACTCGCCTGTAATGTGCTTGGAAGACCGAAGGCGAGGAAGACCCCCATCCACGTCCCGACATTCCAAGCAAGAAATGCGATTGTATTCAACCCGAGCACGAACATACCGGAACGGGCCTCTTGACGAGTAGAGGCGATGCTGAACGTTTCGTCGGTCACACCAAACGCGATGGTAGCCAATAGTCTTCGAGATGTACTCTCAATCCGTTGGGATAGTGAGGCGGACATTAAAAAATGGCGAGAGTTTAGAATGAACGTCGTCAAAATGATTTCCCAATACATCGAACCGGCCATCAGAAGTTGTACCGTAATGAACTGACTTGCCCCGGCAAAGATCAAAAAGGACATCGATAATGTGATAGCATTCGGCAAGTTGAAAGATTGTGCCAAAAGACCGAAGGCAATCGCAATCGGGATATATCCGATGGCGACGGGAATGCCGGCGCGTAGTCCTGCGCGAAACGTGGGTTGCGGTGAAGTTGGTGATGTGGGATGAATCGAAGTCGCCATGATAGCCCTCCTCCATAATTAAGATGATTTCTATGTCATTCGGGATGAATAAACGGTTTCCTGCTCAAATGATAAAAAAGAGGGTATACATGTATCGTTAAGGAGGGTGATCACATGAGTCGTGCTGAAGAATTTTTGGCATCCTATCATCGAATCGAGGACTACTTGAGTCGAGAGATGGGAGATGGGCAACATTTCAGTTTTAGTAACATGGTGAATCGGTTAGCGAAACAAAATCCAATCATCGACCGGTATAAAGAAGATTTACATCAGATGAGTCAACTACGAAATGCCATCGTCCATGAGCGGCGTGAACCTGATTTTATTATCGCTGAGCCACACGAGTCGCTTGTTGCATTGATTTTAGAAGTAGAGCGAGAGCTCCTTCATCCACGTCTCGTCATTCCATTGTTTGCGAAATCGGTGGTGACGTTTCAGTCGGAAGATTTTTTGACGGAAGTACTCCGGGAGATTCGAGATAAAAATTATTCGCAATTCCCTGTATATCATGACAATGGGTCTTGGCGCGGACTGTTGACGAAAAAAGGAGTGACCAGTTGGCTAGCCGAAACAATCGACGGGCCCAACTTGTCACTCAAAGGAGTTCGGGTGAAGCACGTGCTCCACCACGATCCGCATATGCACCGATATCGATTCATTCGGAAGGATGCGACCGTAATCGAGGCACAGCACTGCTTTACGCAAATGAAAGAGGGCGCACGATATGACGCCCTTCTGATTACAGAGACCGGAAATCCGGATGAACCGCTACTCGGCATCATCCGTCCTCAAGATTTATTGAACGCGCTCCGTTGAGGCGAGATGTTCAATGGCGACCTCATATTGGGTAACGGTGTTGCCGAGGACGATTGGTTTCACTTCTGAAGTCCCGTCATCACGTTTCTTATGGGCGTGCTTATAAGCATTGCTGTCGCGCCAGTTCTCAAAGCTGTCTGCATCACGCCACGTGGTCATGATGACGACATGATCCATCGCCTCATCAGACGTATCCGTCAACACTTGCATACGGACAAAGCCATCCATCGCTTCGATTCCTTTTGTCGTTTCGAAGCGTGCTTTGACCGCGTCGGCCTTTCCTTTTTCAACGTCTAGTTTGTTCATCACAATCCACATCCCACATTTCCCCCTATACGAATAAGATGACTCCATTATAACGTGAACAGGGAAATGCCTGAAAAAGGATGCTCACTCAACGTTTGCTCCACCATTCTTCGAACGCCCAGTTCTTCTGCTTCATCATCGTCGCTTCAGTGACACCGACATAACGCAAATGCCAAGGTTCGTAATTGTATCCCGTGATTTTCTCTTTTCCTTTTGGATAGCGGACGATAAATCCATAGAGATGGGCGTTTTGAAGCATCCATTTCCCTTCAGGCGATCGGTCGAAGGATTCATATAGGCCTAGACGCATGCGTTGACTCGTCATATCAACGGCGAGACCCGTTTGATGTTCACTATGACCGGGACGTGCCACATATTTTGAAGCATATGCGACCCCACGTGTGTTGACGTAATAGGCATAGAGTGACTTTTGTGTCGAGTAAGATCGGTAGGCGCTAAGGGCGTATAACGTATGACCTTGCTTCCGACCGGCGTAATATAGTTTAGCCAAAGCGTATGCTGCTTCCGCTGTCATCAAGGTCCGTTCACTCCCTTTTTGATAAACAGTTGGAATGGTTAATGTGACAAGTTGTGGGGAACGGTAAGTGGACGGGAGTGCATTCGCCTTGTTGACTAGTCGTAAACGGTCTGCAGAAGGCATTTTAGGGATGCCGGCTTTCAAGTTGGCAGAGGGAGTGAAGTACTTCGTATTTCCGATATAGACGTTCGACCAGCTCCGGTTATAGGTCGTGTAGCGGACCGGGACGTTCGTTCGTAGCGTCTTAAGAATTGGAGAAGATTGCATGGCACGACCGTACAAATACGTCGTTTTAATCGTATAACCTGGTTGTGGGGACGAGGATGCCGCTGTCACCGGCGACACTTGAAACAACAGCAAACAAACGATCAAGATACGCAAGGACTTCATGGCAAAATGCCTCCTCGAGAGTTAGATGATGTTCCTTTTCCCGTTTTCTTGATAGATTGTGCATCTTTTATCCATCTTTAGGTCGGAAGAGGATACGGCTTGGGCCCGATGAAGGTGAGCAAGAAATCCATTACAATTAAAATAACGAATGAGATCGTAGAGAGGAGTGAGCGAATGGAAGCTTTAGTCGGTTTACCACTTTTATTGCTCGTCCTATTCTTTGCCTTTTTGTATTTTAATATCAAAGGGCTATCGAATATGTGGAAGGACTATAATCGAACGAAATCGATGATTCCGCTTGGTTTTTTCATCGTCGGGATTATCGGGATTTTCACAGGAGTGTGGACGTGGCTCGTCATTTTGATTTATTACGTCGTCCGACCGAAAGAATAAACACTGTATGCAGACGCATACAGTGTTTTTGCTATACTGAGGACGAGGTGTTGAGATGGAGAAATTGATAAAAGCATGGTTTATCGTGACGTTGATCACGTTTGGAATCTTTAAGCTCGGTGAAGTGCTGACGACCCCTTACTCGGAAACACCGGGTGAAGGGAATCTATACTGGATTGTTCTCTTGATTGGATGGCCGTTTCTTTTATTGTTTATTTGGATCACCATTCGTTTGACATATCGAGTCGTCTCTTCTGTGCGACCGCTTGGAAAGGTCAGTTTAGCGATCGGAAGTTTCGTCATGGCCGGTATAGCTTGGATGACTAACCAATCACAGGCGACGTCTCTTCGAGAAGGAATTCGTTTATCAGCCAATGAGTCGTACGCAGAAGGATGGAACCAGTTCACGAATATCATCTATATGAACCAGCTGACGTTCTTCCTTTTGACGGTCAGTTGTATGGGAGTAGGAATTCTCTCATCATTCTTCCTGAACAAAAAATAGCGAGACGAAGCCGTGTGAGCTTCCTCTCGCTGTTTTTATAGGTGTTCTTTATAAAGACGTGCATAGCGATCCGCAGCGATGATGGCGTCAGCAACTTCTTCAGGTGTAACATCGAAACCGCTATGAATCGTTTCGCCATCTGCCGTGGCCGCTTTCCCGACCTTCAAGATATCGTCTCGAGATGCATCTTTCAATTTGATATCTTCAAGTGTGACCGGTAAGTCGAGTGCCACATAAAAGGCAACATACTGCTCGAACTCTTCTTGAGGGCGTCCTTCGAGTGCGAGTTGCACGAGTGTTCCAAATGCAACTTTTTCACCGTGCGTCAAATGGTGGATGTCTCCTTCAAGTGCGGTGAATCCATTGTGAATGGCATGGGCTGCAGCCAAGCCACCACTTTCAAAGCCGAGCCCGCTCAATAAGGTGTTGGCTTCCACAACAGCTTCAAGCGCAGGTGTGACGACTTTTGCTTTCACAGCTTCATACGCTTGAATCCCATATGTGAATAGAACCTCTTCACACCGTTCGGCAATCGCCTCCGCTGCAAGTGTCGGGACACCGCCAGCCATCGTCTTGCCTCCGAATGCCAGGACACTTCGCACTTCCACACATGTGGCCAATGCATCGGCAATACCTGACGCTAAGAAGCGTGGCGGTGCTTGTGCAATCAATTCCGTATCCACAAGGACGAGATCCGGATTCTTTTTATAGAAACGGTAGCTTTCGAAATTGCCTTCATCTGTATATATGACCGACAATGCGCTCGTCGGTGCATCCGTAGAGGCGATGGTCGGTACAATGACGATACGCGCATCCAATTCATCTGCGACCGCTTTTGCTGTATCGAGCGTTTTCCCACCGCCGAGACCGATAACAAACGCTGTTTCATGCTTCTTAGCGTCTGTAGCGATTCGAGTGATTTCGTGCTTCGACGCTTCTCCGATGAAATCAGCTTTCGTCGCCTTGAGCTGGCTCGCTTGCAGAGACTGGGTCACCCGTTCGCCGATCAACTCCCATACGACGTCATCCGCGATGAGTAAAGCGTTGGAACCGAAGTGAGCGACAAACTCTCCGATGCGATCAATCGTTTGTTTCCCTTGCACATACTTGGCCGGACTGATGAAAATGCGTTCTGACATAGTGAACTCCATCCTTTCATATCAGGTTTGGTGTAAGTGCTTACAAGGCAATCATACTACAACTGGTAAAGAATATACGTGAAGATTACATGAAGAACGGCAGCTGACCAAGCACAAGCAATAGGATGATGATGGCGACGACAATGAGAAATCCCCAGTCGTTCATTCGTTTCGTCATAGCACACGTCTCCTTCATGGGTTGGAATTGCAATTCTTCCTCAGTATAGAGGGTGGTAAGAAAAAGGGAGGATGAATAAATAACCAGGTTAAAAAAAGTTACGCCTTGTCATGAGCGGACAGGTCATCAGGTTTAACAGATGATGAATCGGGAACACTAGAGTCGTATGTTGATTTTCTTGAAGGAGGAATTGAGTATGTCGAAACATGTACTGATTGTCACAACGTCAGCAAATCAATTATCAAATGGTCATGCAACGGGACTTTGGCTTGAAGAGTTTGCCGTTCCTTATTTATTGTTCGAAAAAGAAGGATATAAAGTGACGATCGCGAGTATCGAAGGTGGAGACGTGCCAATCGATGCGAATAGTTTAGAAGATGGTTTGTCAGAAGACATTCTCAATACACGGGAATTGCTCAAAGACACAGCTCGTCTCGATCAAGTCGCAGATGAGTCGTACGATGCAATCTTCTTACCAGGTGGTCACGGGACAGTTGTTGATTTCCCAGAAAATGAAACGTTACAACGTGTCATTCGCAATGTATACGAGAGTGGAAATATTGTCGGGGCAGTTTGCCACGGACCAATTGGATTGGTCAATGTGAAACTCAGCAACGATGAGCCACTCGTTAAAGATAAACAGGTGACAGGGTTCACCGATGCGGAAGAAAAAGAGATGCAACTCGATTCTGCCGTACCGTTCTTACTTGAAACAGGACTACGCAATCAAGGCGGGCAGTTCAAGGGAGCTGACAACTGGGCGGTGAATGTGGCGGTTGACGAACGTCTCGTCACGGGTCAGAATCCTCAGTCTTCTGAAGCGGTCGGGAAAGAACTTGTTAAGTTACTCGGATAATCGTGTGAAGCAACTTCGAATGTCGAAGTTGCTTTTTTGTTTTTTGGACATATGTCCTATTCAAGTCATCTCTCTTTTCGTAAAGTCAGACGAAGAGAAAGGGGAATGACATGGGAATTTTATTTGCCATCTTATCAGGGACGTTCATCGCCCTTCAAGGAATCTTTAATGCAAAACTAGGAGATGCGGTAGGCGCATGGATGTCCGTCACTATCGTTCATTTTGTCGGACTTCTGTTAGCACTCGCGATTTACTTCTTCAAGCGGGATGCGGACATGACAGCCTTCAAACGTGTGCCTTGGTATTATAGTTTAGGAGGATTGTTCGGGGTATTCGTTGTCTTCGGCGAATTGACGGCGATTCAACAACTCGGGGTCACATGGGCAATTTGTGTATTGCTTGTGGCACAATTAGTAGGAGCCTTCATCATCGATTTGAATGGTTGGTTTGGTGTCAAACGGAAACCGATGAACACGGGACAGGTCATGGGACTCGTCTTGATGGTTGTTGGAATCGGAATCTATACATTTTCTTAAGGAGTTCACTTTACATGATGAATATTATGGATGCACTGACACGATTGCAGTGGAATCATCTGTTTTCGAATGAAACGCTTGAGTCCTCGTCCGTAGTGACATATGCGTCTGGGACCATGTTATGTTCGAACGATCAGCACATCGAATCTTTATTCGTCGTCCTTGAAGGGCGTGTCAAAATTTATACGCTCAGTGAAGAAGGGAAATTGCGATTGTTGCGTCTGAAGGCTGCTCCAACATTGATTGGAGATATCGAATATGCGAGCGGACGCAATGTATTGCATACGGTTGAAGCGGTCGGTCCCGTGACGTGTCTGCGCATCCCTTTCGAGGCGCTTCGACGATATAATCGAACGGTCGAATTCACGGAGCATCTGTTACGAGGCGTGTCCGAAAAATTATTCATCGAGGCAAACGCCTCGTCGAATCATCTCATGTCGACTCTCGAAGAGCGGTTGGCCGGTTACTTGATCTCACTCAGTGAATCTGGGAATGAACTGTTTCAAGCGGAGATGAGTCAACTGAAACGGAAAGAAGTCGCAGAGTGGCTAGGGACGAGTTATCGTCACTTGAACCGAACGTTGCAGGCATTCGTGGATGAAGGATTGGTCAAACGAACGAGAAAAGAAGTCATCATTTTAAATAGTGAACGATTGAAAGAACGTGCGAACGGCATGTTTTATGAGTAAGGAGGAGTTATATGATTTTTGGTATCATCTGTTCGGCTGTGGCTGGGGCGTTTATTAGCGTACAGGCGGCGGTCAACGCGAAAATGAATACAAATTTAGGGGCTTGGGCCACCACCGTATTGGTCTTTATCGTTGGTTTGGTCGGATCCATCATCCCGTTAGTATTATTTGGAGGAAATCTTGCTGGATTACGTGACTTGTCGCCAATCTATTGGCTCGGTGGTTTATTTGGTGTCGGTGTCGTGTACTGTGTCATGCGCAGCATCCAGTTACTCGGACCCACATTGTCTGTGTCACTCATTCTCGTGTCACAACTCATTTGGGCGTTAGTCGTCGATTTATATGGCGCCTTCGGGATGCCTCAAATCACGTTATCGGCCGGACAAATTGTAGGGCTCACCATCCTTCTTGTCGGGGTCATTCTCTTTAAACAGTCTCAGACGGCGGCTATCGCCAAACAAGCTGTCAACGAAGCCACTTCTTGAGGAGTGGCTATTTTTCTGAGCAAAACGGGTACAGGTTGGTAACGATTTTTTGATAAAATGAAGCAGTATGCTTTAAAAATTAGCTGAGGTGATGAAAAAAGTGGATTCTTCCATAGTGATTGATTTGTTGATTGTTTTGTTTTTGATTGTGTTGAACGGGATTTTTGCGATGACAGAAATTGCGCTCATCTCATCGAAACCTGCAAAACTTGAGGTTGAAGCAAATCGAGGAAAACGAAGTGCCAAGATTGCGCTTCATTATTCGAAAGACCCGACAGATTTGTTGTCGACCGTTCAAGTCGGAATCACATTGATTGGGATTATTAACGGGGCATACGGGGGCGCACGCTTCTCGGCACCGCTCGCATCGGCATTTGAACAAGCCGGAATGAGTACGCAGTATGCCGGAACCGTTGCTTATGTGGCCGTCGTTACGATTATTACGTATCTGTCGCTCATCATTGGTGAATTGGTCCCGAAACGGATTGCGCTCGTCTCACCTGAAAAAGTAACGATGGCAATCATTCCGTCGCTCGATTTATTCAGTAAAGTGATGAAACCGTTCATTTGGATTTTATCGAAATCGACACTCTTTTTGTTCAAATTGTTAGGGTTGAAGGCGGAACAGACGAGTGGGGAGACTGAGCTCGAGATCAAACAACTCTTGTTTGAAGGCGCCCAGCAAGGACAGTTCGCTCATGAAGAAGTTCGACAAGTCGAACGGGTCTTTGCGTTTCATGATCAATTGATTTATGAGCTCATGCAACCACGGACGACGCTCGAATGGGTCGACTTAGAAGATGACATGGACGATATTAAGAAATCGATTTATGAAAGTAAACATAACAAGTTACCGGTCGGGCGCGACTCGCTTGACGACTTTGTCGGGTACATCGATGTACGTGACATCTTGACGTTGCCGACACTGCGTGAGCAGTCACAGATTTTGAAGCGCATCAAACAGCCGCTCATCGTTCCAAAACAACGAGAGGCGAGCCAAGTGCTTCAAATGATGCAGAAAAATGGTGTGGAAATCGCCTTTGTTTTAGATGAATACGGCGGATTCCTTGGTATGGTCACCTTGTTCGATATTTTGGAAGAAATCGTCGGAGAGGTGATGATTGAAGAGGATACACCAGAAGTGGTTCGTCGCGAGGACGGATCGTATTTGGCGGATGGGTTACTCGGAATAGAGGATTTGAAGCGAACGTTCGAGATTCGGGATGACCGATTCGACGAAGGGCGCAACTCCTATCATACGCTCGCAGGACTCGTCATTTACGCACTTGGTGATTTTCCGAAACGGGGCGATGTGGTCGAAGCGTACGGTCTTCGCTTTGAAGTCGTGGATATGGACGGAAAGCGTGTCGACCAAGTGCTTGTTTCAGAATTAAAAGAACCAATTACTGAAGAGGACTGATGCGATGCATCAGCCCTCTTTTTCGTGTACCATCCACGTTCGTTGTAAAGCTCCTAACAAGACTTGGGCTGTGTGCAACATCGCTCGTTCATCCACGTCGAAGCGGGGATGATGATGCGGAAAGATTGCGGAGAGCTCGGGATTTCCTGCTCCTGTGAAGAAAAAGCTACCAGGAACGTGCTCGACATAATAAGCGAAATCTTCCCCGACCATAAGTGGTGCCATCTCAATGACACCGTCTGCACCAACGACCTCCACCGCACTCTCACGGACGAGTTCCGTTTCGGTCACATGATTCACGACAGCAGGATATCCTTTTATATACTCCAATTCATAATCAGCATCGCTCGCTTCACAGACGGAACGAATGATCCGCTCCATATCGGAGATGATTTTTTTTTGCGTCTCCCGAGTGAATGTACGCACGGTACCGGATAATTTGGCTTCTTCGGCAATGACGTTGAATGCTTGTCCGGAGTGGAGCGTACCGATGGTCAGCACGGCAGGTTCGAGCGGATCGATTCGCCGACTGACGACCTGTTGGAGATGATTCGCCACGTTCACGGCAACCATGAGGGCATCGACTGTATGTTGCGGAATCGCGCCATGTCCACCTTTTCCTGTAATGATCAATTCAAAGCGATCTGCCGCAGCCATGATAGGACCTGTTTTCACGCCAATCGTTCCGAACGGAAGTGGTGTCCAAATGTGCGCACCGTATATATAATCCACGTTGTCGAGACAGCCGTCTTCAATCATCGGTTTGGCACCACCCGGAGCCAATTCTTCTGCGAACTGGTGAATCAACACGACGTCTCCTGGAAGGCTCATCTCAGTCAATACTTTCGCTAAAACGAGAAGTGTCGCCGTGTGGGCATCGTGACCACACGCATGCATGACCCCGTTCACTTTTGAACGATACGGGACATCTTTCACATCTTGGATGGGAAGGGCGTCAAAATCGGCACGTAATGCGATGGTCGGACCGTCACCGCCTTTGATTCGACCGACGACCCCATTGCCGCCAACGTGCTCACGTACTTCAATCCCAAGTTCACGGAGATACGAGGCAATCATCTTTGGTGTTTCGACTTCTTGAAAAGACAGTTCAGGATATTGGTGAAAATGGCGTCTTAGGGATACCATTTCTTCGAACAACTCGGTCAAACGTACTTCGGCATGCGTGACGATCATTGCGAACACTCCTTTGTGGTTACCGTGTCAAGAAATGAATTCATTTACAAATTGTTATGAAAGTTAAGCTTATCTTATACGAGTAAAGGGAATTAATACAGGAGAAAATGAAGAAATGAGGTGCCAACATGGGGTGGATTATTGCGATTGTAGCGGTTGTCGTGCTCGTACTCATCTATTTTTCGATGTACAACGGGCTCGTCAAGTATCGAAATTGGGTCGATGAGGCGTGGGCTCAAATCGATGTGCAGTTGAAGCGGCGGTATGATCTGATTCCGAACTTGGTCGAGACGGTGAAAGGCTACGCGAAACACGAGCAAGAAACGCTTGCGAAGGTCGTCGAACTGAGAAACCAGCTCGGAGAAAAGTCGAATCGTCAGGACCAGATGGCAGTGAACGATCAATTGAGTGGAGCACTGAAAAATCTCTTCGCGCTTCGTGAGGCGTACCCGGATTTGAAAGCGAACGAGAACTTCAAGATGTTGCAGGAAGAATTGACACAGACGGAAAATAAGGTCGCGTATTCGCGTCAACTCTATAACAATACGGTCATGAAATATAACACGAAAATCGAATCGGTCCCGACGAACATCATCGCCTCCGTCCATCATTTTGAAAAGCGCGATATGCTCGAGGCACGTGCCGAAGAGCGCGAGAACGTTCGCGTCTCATTTTGATGAATCGAGGTGGCGCGTATGCTCCTCTATGAACAGATTCGAAAGAATAAAGTGAAGACGGTCTTCATCGTCACAGGGTTTGTCCTATTCGTTCTTCTCGTCGGAGCGGCCATTTCCTACGTCAACTATGGAGACGCGATTCCGGGGTTAATCTTCACACCGATTTTCTCGTTGTTTTATGTGGGAATCGTCGTCATGTCGAGTACGAACATCGTCATGAAGATGAATCGGGCACAAGAGGTGACATCGGTGGAAGAGCACCGCTTTCTATGGCATACGGTCGAAAACATGGCGATGGTCGCGCGAGTGCCGATGCCGCGCATCTTTATCATCAACGACCCATCGCCAAACGCATTTGCGACGGGATTGAAGCCAGAAAAGGCGGCTGTCGCCGTCACGACGGGACTGTTGGATCGATTATCGCGAGAAGAAGTAGAAGGGGTGATCGCGCATGAGGTCGCGCATATTAAGAATTATGATGTGCGGCTCTCGACGGTCACGCTCGCACTTGTTTCGGTGATTGCCATCATGAGCGATATCGGGTCGCGCATGCTGTTCTTTAGAAGTATCGGTGGAAGACGCGATCAAAACCAGAATCCCATCCTTTTGATCATCGGGCTCGTCTTGTTGGTGTTGGCACCGCTCATCGCGATGCTCATCAATATGGCGATTTCACGGAATCGTGAGTTTTTGGCAGATGCGAGTGGGGCGGAACTGACCCGCAACCCGGATGCTCTCGCCTCAGCGCTTGAGAAGATTGCGAACGTCGAGACCCCGGTCGAGCAAGCGTCGAGTGCCTCGGCACCACTTTACTTCTCCGATCCACTCAAGAAAAAAGTGAGTGGTCTATTCTCAACACATCCCGATCCGTTCGAACGCATTTCCCGACTTCGTCAAATGTAGTCAGAGCCTGTCCGGTTGCGGCAGGCTCTTTATGTTACACTGAACTGGGAAAATAAGGGGGATGGATGAGTTGAATAAAAAGATATACATAGGTTTAGGCGGCGCTTTACTAGTCGCATTATTTTTATTTGGGCTAGGGCCATATATTGTACATACAGTACTTAAGGTTTTCATGTGGCTCACACAGTACATCTTACCGTGGATCTTCCTCTACTATTTCATTCAATTTTATAAACAATATATAGCCAAACAAGAAAAGCCACCTGAATGAGGTGGCTTTCGACGTTTATCCGGCGCGGTGGCTACGGATTTTTTCAATCTCATCGAGGACGAACTGAACGTTTGTGCCGACAATGACTTGAATATGGTTTGGACTGACGACTTTGATTCCCGGAATACCGGCTTTTTTGATTTGATCTTGGTTGACCGTATCCATGTCTTTGACATCGACGCGTAGGCGTGTGATGCACGACTCGATGCCTGTGACGTTGCTGTCACCGCCAAGACCGTCATAAATCATATGTGCCATTGCTGAGTATTCGCTACCTGAAGCTGATGCGACCGGAGCGACTTTCGCTTCACCGTCTGCCGTCTCACTTGCAACCGCATCGACGACTTCATCTGGTTCACGGCCTGGCGTCGCCAAGTTGAGCTTCACAATCATAAAGCGGAAGATGACGTAATAAATGACTGCGAACACGAGACCTTGAACGATGAGCATGTACGGTTGGTTCGCAAGCGGCAAGCGTGAGCTCAAGATAAAGTCGACCAAGCCTGCGCTGAATCCAAAGCCAGCTGTCCATTGGAACGTTGCTGCAACGAAGAGCGAAATTCCTGTAAGGACTGCGTGTACAAGGTAAAGAACTGGAGCGAGGAACATGAATGAGAACTCGAGCGGTTCTGTTACACCTGTGAAGAATGAAGCGAATGCCGCTGCGAGAAGAAGTGAAGCGGCTTGTTTTTTCCGTTTCGTTTTCGCTGTGTGGTACATCGCGAGTGCTGCGGCCGGGAGACCGAACATCATGATTGGGAAGTAACCTGCTTGGTACATCCCCGTTACACCTTTTTCACCTTGACCTGACCAGAAGTTTCCGATGTCGTTGATTCCTGCGACGTCGAACCAGAATACAGAGTTGAGGGCGTGGTGAAGGCCGGTTGGAATCAAGAGGCGGTTAAAGAATCCGTAAAGTCCGGCACCGAATGCGCCAAGTTTTGAAATCGATTCACCGAAACCGACGAGACCTGTATAGACGACCGGCCAGATGAAGTAAAGAGCGACCGATACAAGAATCATCGAGAAGGCTGTCATGATTGGTACGAGACGCTTCCCACTAAAGAAGGCGAGAGCATCTGGCAATTTGACTTGACTGAAGCGGTTATACATGGAAGCGGCGACGAGACCGGATAGAATCCCGACAAAAGCATTCCCAATCTTACCGAATGCCGGGTTGACGGCTTCTACGTCGATTCCTTGGAACAATGCTACCGTTCCTGCGGAGAGAAGCGTTGTGACCGTCAAGAAGGCAACGAGTCCACTTAGTGCTGCTGAACCGTCACGGTTCTTAGCCATTCCGAGCGCGACCCCGACTGCGAACAGAATTGGGATGTTATCAATAATAGCGGCCCCTGCCTTAATTAAGAATGCAGCGGCAATGTTTTCAGATCCCCAGCCGACTGGGTCAATCCAATAACCAATCCCCATGAGAATGGCAGCAGCCGGTAGTACGGCGACCGGTAACATGAGGGAACGTCCGAGACGTTGGAAAAAGTTCATCATTGTTGATTTCCTCCTTTTTGATGGTGTTGATCTTGTAGACGTTGGATGTGAAGCGTAATATAACCAAGTTCTGACTCGGGCAAGACGATGCCATAGGTCTCTTCCATTTCTTTTGCGACATCTGATGCACACGCATAGGCAGACGTGAACTTTGTCTGAATCATGCGGAGCATGTCTTCATCAATCGTATGATGATCGTAATGGTTGACCCGATCCATGACGAACCGTAAATGAGTTAATAATCGTTGGTAGGATAAGTCATCTTCTTCAATGGATACATCGAGTCGTCGTGAAATCGATTGAATCATGTCGCGGACAATTGTTGTCTGTTTGACCGTCTTGCGTAAATCACCTCCTTTCACTTTCATCGTATGAATATGAAGCGCGATGAACGCAGCTTCGTCTTTCGGCATTTGGACGTTGAGCTTTTCAGCGATATGCTCAATCGCCCATAGTCCAATCTCATATTCATTCCGATAGAGGATTTTAATCTCGTTCAACAGTTTGTTGCGTAATGAGATGCCATCCATTTCCCGCTCGATGGCGAACGAGATGTGGTCGGTCAAGACAATGTGGATATGTTCGTTGAACGATGTCTCGAGACGTTTTTCCGCATAAGAGATAATCTCCTCGGAAACGGTGAAGTGTTCAACGGGAATCCGGCTCAATAACTGTTGGAACTTGTCATTCTCTGGCATGATGAACAACTTTTCGATTTTATGGGGATTGACGATGTCGTTCTTCGCTTTTTTAAACGCGACGCCAGGGCCAATCGCAATCTTTTCTTCACCCTCGTCTGAGACGATGACCGCATTGTTGTTTAGAATCTTTTTGATTTTAATCATGTGTCCTCCTTATTCCGGAGTCACGCTTCCACTCGGGCGACAATCGTCTTGCCCGGAACAGCTTCCTTCGTGAACGTGAAGGCGTAATGATGGGCAAGTGCGCCACCATTCGTCACGACCATTGGCGTGACCGTGTCCTTACCAGCTTGATGAATTTGCGCCAAGTCTGCTGTGAGTAACAGCTGTCCCGTCTTGACGTGGTCGCCCACATCTACTTGAAGATCAAACGGTCGACCTTCGAGTTCAACGGTATCGAGTCCGACGTGTATCAAAATCTCAGCCCCATCCTCGGTCCGAATGCCGATGGCGTGCTTTGTTGGAGCGATTTGTACAATCTCTCCATCAGCCGGTGAGACGACGGCACCGTCTGTTGGTGTGATGGCAATGCCATCGCCCATCATTTTTTCACTAAAGACCGGGTCCGCAACTTGTTCGAGTGGAATGACGTCTCCTTCCATTGGTGAGTGCAGTGTCGGTTTGTGTCGATTCATTAACTTATTCCATAGCATGTCTACTACATCCTTTCTTGAAACAAAACACCGAAAAACAAAACAGGCATGGAGTATAGACGGGTGGCATGCACCGTACGTCTTACCCCATGCCTGATCGAATCAGTCACATGTGATCACTATTCGTTTCTTCACGTTCAACATAACATGTGTTGGTTTGAGACACAAGTCTTTTTTTGAAAGCGTTCTCTAAAATTTTACAAGGGAACGAATCTATTGTATAGTAAGGGCGAATCTAAGTAAGAAAGGTGTTGCATGTTGATGAGTGAGGTTGTATCTGCCTAACGAACTGAAAAATGTCGGATGACACGTCTTTTTGTCATGCCGTCATGTTCCGTTACAGATACCGCCCATCAAAAACTGCCAGACACCCGTCTGTCTTTTTGCGTTGGTCGTCATCGACCGACGCTTTTTTGTTTGCGCGGTATCTCGATTCTATCATTTGAGGAGAGAGAAACATGAACGAACAAACATTTGAAAAATTACAATACAACGAATTGATGATGAAAGTAGAACGCTTCTGCATCAGCGGATTCGGGAGACGATTACTCAGACAGCAACGCCCAACGAGCCACATTACAACGGTGAAGAAGCGCCTGCAAGAAACATCCGAAGCCCGAGCGATTTTAGATGCGACGTCACACGTCCCGTTCATCGGTGTGTCTGACATGGAGACCATTATCGGAAAACTGCAACGAGGCATCCAACTCGAGGCAACAGAACTTGAAGCGGTCGCCGAGTTTTTACGAGGGGCACGCAAACTCAAGCGATTCATGCTCGAGCATGAATTCTTTGCACCGCTTCTTTCGGCTTATGCTGCCGGTATGGGCGAATGGCGAACGTTAGAAGAAGACATCACACAAGCGATTCGAGCCGGACAGGTCGTCGATGAAGCATCGAAAGAGTTGAAGCGGATTCGTAAGCAAGTCAACATTTTAGAAGGACGAATCGAGGAACGATTGACCAAGTTTTTAAAGAGCGCCGCCAATCGCGAGATGATCCAAGACGGATTTGTCACGAAAAAACAGGACCGCTTCACCATTCCAATCAAAGCTTCTTATAAGCATAAAGTGGCAGGGACGATTGTAGATACCTCAAATCGAGGGACGACGGTCTTTATCGAACCGGAAGCAATTGCGAAGTTAAACGCTGAACTTGTCGTCAAGCGTACAGAAGAAGCGGTAGAGGTGTATCAAGTGCTAGCGACGTTGACGGGAGCGGTGACAGAAGTCCTTCCTGACATCGAATCGACGCTCGATGTCATCGCCCAGTACGATATGGTCTTCGCCAAAGGGAAGTACAGTCAGTCGATTGACGGGGTGACACCACACGTCAATGCGAGCGGTCGCATCCGATTGAAGCAAGTACGTCATCCACTTTTAGAAAGCGCTGTGCCACTTGATTTTGCCATCGGTACAGACTATCGTGGCTTGATCATCACCGGACCGAACGCCGGAGGGAAGACGGTCGTCTTGAAAACGATTGGACTCCTTAGTCTCATGACGATGACGGGACTGCATATTCCAGCTCACACCGATACGATCATTTCGACATTCGATGAGGTGTTCGTCGATATCGGAGATAATCAAGACTTGGAATCGGCACTCAGTACGTTCTCTGCACACATGTATAATGTGGCGAATATCATGCGGACCGCTGGAAAACGATCGCTCTTGTTATTCGATGAGATTGGGAGCGGGACGGAACCGAACGAAGGAGCCGCTCTTGCGATTGCCATCTTAGAAGCGGCATATAAACGGGGCGCAATCGTTGTGGCATCGACACATTATGGTGAAATCAAATCCTATTCTGAAGCGCACCCGGATTTCATGAACGCTGCGATGCAGTTTGACCCAGAAACGCTTGAACCAAAATACCGACTGCTCATGGGACAGTCTGGCGATAGCAACGCCCTCTTTATCGCCCGTAAGATGAAGTTACCGGAATCGATTCTGAAACAGGCATCCCGTTACATGAACGAGAAAACGTATGATATGACGAAAGTCGATGATTCTAAAATTGTGCGAGAAGTGGAAATGGTACCACTTGAAGAGGAAGAGCACTTTGAAACAGGTGACCGTGTCCGCTTGTTAGAGACGAATCAAGTCGGTCTTGTCTATTCGTTTGATGCATCGCGTCGACATGTCCGCGTGTTCGTAGATTTGGAATATGTAGAGTTGCCGAGCCGCCGCGTTCGTCTTGAGGCACGCGCGACAGAGCTCTATCCGGCTGACTATGATTTAGATACGTTGTTCACGACGTATCAGGAACGTAAGGAAGCTCACGACTTTGCTCGAGGATCAAAGAAAGCGTTACGACGAGTGGAGAAAGAGATTCGGGAAAGGAAGAAACAAGAGCACTCTAAACGTAAATGAATGTAGCATACGGTGAAAGGGTAAGAGCACATAAAGAGAAATCTTAATGTGGGAGGGGCTTATGTGTTCGAGTTAAGTTTTTGGTTTGCACTCGGTTTTGCTGTGATTCACTTTTTTTCAGGAAAACTCATTCACGTGCGTGAAGTGCCGAGAAGCCGTTTTTTATCAGTGGCTGGAGGGATTGCCGTTGCTTATGTATTTCTTCATCTGTTGCCAGAGTTAAATGAATATCAACGCGAACTTGAAGGAGAGATTAGAAATAACGTCTTTGCTTCCCTCGAGAACCATATCTTAATCATCAGTATGTTAGGACTGGCTGTCTTTTATGGGCTCGAACGATTTGCAACGGCCAATAAGCGTAAACAAAAACCGTATGTGTTTTGGATTCACATTGGTTCATTCACGTTATATACGTTTAGCATCGGATATGTGCTTGCAGAAAGTGAATTTCAGTCCAATGGCACGATGTTTCTTTATTTTTTAGCGCTTGGTATACACTTTGTCACGGTCGATCAAGGATTGCGTCAGCACCATCAGCAACTTTATGATCGACAAGGGCGCATCTTCTTAGCGCTTGCTGTACTCATAGGGTGGGCAGTTGGTACCTTTGCGGAAGTGAATGATCTCGGTTTATCGATTGTTGTCGCCTTTTTAGCAGGTGGCGTCATCTTGAACGTCATGAAAGAAGAATTGCCTGCTGAGCGAGAGAGTAGTTTTGGTGCATTTTTGATTGGTTTATTAAGTTATGCGCTGTTATTGCTCGTCATATGAAAAGGGCAACCACCGCGAGTGGCTGCCCTTTTGACTTATAAGCTATTGCTTTGATTTTCTACGTTGCTGTCGCTCTCTGTTGAAGCATCGTCATCTGAAGAAGTTGAGTCGTCATGGTGTGGACCGTGACCATGGCGACCACCTTCACGTCCACCGCGCATACCACGAATATCTTCCAAGTCATCGTAACTTGTCACATCGACAAACCGTTCTTCGTGGTCCGCAAGGATTTGATCCGCGTCTTCTTGCGTCAAGTTTCCTTCTTCCACAGCGGTTGCGAGTTTTTCTTCATGCGACGTCATGATGGCGTCGATGAACGCTTCAATTGAAATCCCTTTTTCTTCTGCGAGTTCAGGGAGAGATTGCCCGTTTTCGCGAGCCACATCCACTTCTTCTTGCGTTAAACCGAGCGCTTCGATGAGAGCGGCATGCCCTGCTTCTCGGTCACCGAACATACCAGGCCCTCGTTCACCACGTTCGCATTGTGTGGATGCTGTCGTTGTCGATTCATCAGTCGTCGTGTCATTCGTCGCGGCATATACGCCTGTGCCTGAGACGGCCAATAGACCGGCTAAGGCGATTGCTAGTTTTGTTGATTTCATGTGTATCTCCTCCTTTGTTACTTCAATTGTAGGACTGAACGCTTCGGAAGTTGTGAGGGAGTTGCAAGATTTCTGCAAATTGTCTTTGGGAAACGGTGGGAGGTTTGATGGGTACGATATAATGGATGTGGAGGCGATATGAGATGAACGTACTCGTTGTGGAAGATGAACTAAAACTGGCGGACGGCATGTCCCGCTTTTTAACATATTCCGGATTTGAGGTGACCGTGGCGATGACTTTGAGTGAGGCGAAACAACAGTTGCATCAACGATTTGATGCAGTTTTATTGGATGTTCGACTCCCTGACGGAGAAGGCTGGACCTTGATTCCGACATTAAAAGCGCAACAGCCCGCACCTGCTATTATCCTGACGACGGCTCGTGGTGAGGCGGATGATCGTGTGTTCGGATTGGAACTTGGCGCAGACGATTATTTAGTCAAACCCATCGTTTTAAAAGAGTTGGAGATTCGACTGAAACGTCTCGTCAAACAAACCGATATGATTCAGTTCGGGGCGCTCACCATCGACGTCAAATCGAGAATGGTACAAGAGAACGGACATCCGCTTCGATTAACGAACAAAGAGTATGAGTTGTTACTGTATCTTTGGAAACATGTCGGGGAGGCGTTAGACCGGAACCGTTTGCTCGATGAGGTGTGGGACTACGCATTCGTCGGAGATACACGAACGGTCGACACCCACATTAAACAACTGCGTGACAAATCGCCGACCTTGAAAGAACAGTTGAAGACGGTGCACCGGGTCGGTTATCGATTAGAGGAACTGTCATGAATCGATTAATGAAGAAGTTACTTTGGACGGCCATTCTACCACTTGCAGTGATGGCACTTTTAACATTCGGACTCACGTCATTATTGATTGGACGCTTCGCAGAAGAGGAGACGTACGCACAATTGGAGCGCGAGGCGGCGATTGTGTATGAAGCCATTCAAGAGGGCCGTGGAATCCCAGGGCAACTTGACGTGCTTGTATTTCAAAATGGGCAGCGTATCGAGTTCGAACGAGGCGGACGGATGCATCGCATGATGCCAATCAACCTCGATCCGAATGATTTAGAGATTCAGGACGAAGTGGGTGTAAATGGTACCCGCTTCTTGACGTATCTGAAAGAAGAAGGGGACATTCAAATCGTGACGTATAGTCCCGTTCCGTTTTCAAATCCACAATTCCAGCAAATCTACCTCATCTTAGCGGGTGGGTTTATTCTGGCCCTACTTGTCGCAATCGCTGTCACGTATTGGATGAGTCGTCGGCTCACGCAACCGCTCGTCGAGTTGAAACAAGCGACCGCATCCATTATGGAGGGGCGACACGATATTAGCTTGCCGAGCGTGACGAACGATGAGATTGGGGATTTGACCGTCACCATCGGACAGATGAACACATCACTTCAAGAAAAAGAGGCGCTTCAAAAATCATTTATCTCTGGGGTCACACACGATGTGCGTACACCGCTCGCTATCGTTCGAAACGAGGCGGAACTATTAGAGCTCGGTGTCGTCCATGAAACAGAGATGGCCACAACCGGTAAAAGCATTACCGAGGAAGTGGACCGGATTGACCGACTCGTCAATCAGATGCTCGAATACTCTAAATTGTCCGCAGGTTCGATTCCCCTTGAAATGGAATCGATTCAACTGGATGAATTGGTTCGTCGGTTGACGCCACGCATGTCTGAGTGGTTCCGACAAAAAGACGTGACACTCGACCTCCGACTCGAAACGGTATCAATCCAAGCTGATCGATTGGCGATGGAACGAGTGCTCTCGAATTTCATAAGCAATGCGTATGAGGCGAGCCCTGTCGGGGGAAGAATCACTATCACTCTAACCCCGAAGCGATTAGAAGTGACCGATGAAGGAAACGGGATTGATCCTTCCATTCAGCATGCGATATGGGATATGTATGTGAAAGGGGATCGCTCCAACGGCCATGGTTTAGGTCTCGCTATCACGAAATTACTTCTTGACGCACAAGGACTTTCTTACGGGGTCGATTCAGATAAGGGGGCGACGTTTTGGATCGGATGGACATGACTTTATTTTTACGAGGGGTACGGTTAGAGAGGGAACGCATTCATTCAATGGGTTATCCGTACTCGTTACCAATCTTTCAGACACTCGATGAACTGACGTTTCATCATCCTGTCACGTTTCTTGTTGGAGAGAACGGGAGTGGGAAATCGACGTTGATTGAAGGGATGGCGGTGGCGGCCGGATTTAATCCGGAAGGCGGGGCGCCGTCCTTCCAATTCGAAACAGAGTCGACACATAGCTCGTTGTATGAGGCGTTGCGTCCGATTCGAGGACCATATCGACCAAAGGATGGCTTTTTCTTACGCGCCGAGACGGCATACCAGCTGTCGAGTTATGTGGACGAAATGGCGAAATCAGGTCCTGATCTTGAACGATTTTATGAGTCGTATGGTGGGCGTTCCCTTCATGAACAGTCGCATGGGGAAGCGTTTCTCTCCCTCATGTTGCACCGATTTCGTGGAGAAGGGCTTTACATTTTGGATGAGCCGGAGGCCGCATTGTCTCCGATGCGCCAACTGACGATGCTCGCGCGCATGCATGAACTCGTACAATCCGGCAGTCAATTCATCATTGCGAGCCACTCCCCCATCTTGATGTCGTATCCAGGTGCGATAATTTTGCAAGTGGAGACGGGGCTTACTCCGACAGCGTTTGATGATCTGGAACATGTCAAGGTCATGCGTGACTATTTGGATGCGCCAGAGCGGATGCAGCGAATCTTGTTTGAAGAGTAAAAAACGGTCACGATGTAAGCGGTTTACTTTTTATGTTGACGTCAAGATTTATAGGGAGTATGCTTATATCGAAAAGAAGAAAATCCACTTTAGGATTGTTACTGGTGATGCAGGCAAAACCTAAATTGACGCCACGACTGTATGTTGGACGTTGGTGTGAATTTAGGTTTTTTTCTTTTTAGTTCAGTCGAATGAGAGTGAGGTGAGGAGACCATGCAGATTTCAAAAGTGTTCAATAATAACGTCGTAGCAATTGATGCGAACGGTCAAGAACAGGTCGTGATGGGGCGCGGGATTGCATTTCAAAAAAGGCCAGGCGATCCGATTGACCAGACGCGAATCGAAAAAATCTTTACGCTCGAGAGTAAAGAAAGTTATGAGCGTTTCGTTCACTTTTTAAATGAAATGCCGACGGATGAGATGGAGACGGTGAAACAGATTGTCAGATTAGCCGAAGAGCGATTAAAACAACCTATTCATGATTCGCTCTACGTGACGCTAGCGGACCACCTTCATTTCGCGCTTAGTCGGTATCAGGATGGAATCCAGATTCGTAACCCTCTCGTTTGGGAAGTGAAACGATTTTATGCTCCGGAGTTCGCTGTCGGCAAAGAAGCGGTAAAATTGATCAATGAGCGGCACGAGGTCAACCTGGATGAAGATGAGGCCGTTGCGATTGCCTTACATCTCGTCAATGCGACGATGTCTGGCGTGAAAGGTGAAAACCTGCATCTCGTAACGGAGATGACAAAAGCCACCCAAGCCATTTTGACCATTATCACGTATCATTTTCAAATCGAGCTGGATGAAGAGTCATACGCCTATTCTCGATTTCTGACTCATTTAAAGTACTTTGTGCAGCGCCTCGCATCGGGGGAAAAGGTCAAGTCCACAGGTGACGAAACCTTGTTCTTGATGGTGAAGCAGAGATATCCTGAAGCGTTCGAATGCGTTGAAAAAATCGCTGGATTGATCGCGACGAAATATCGTTATGATGTATCGATGGACGAACGGCTGTATATGATGATTCATATCGAAAACTTAATGAAAGAACGTCGATCCTAAGGATGGTTACTGATGACGCAGGCCAAACCTAAATGACTACACCTTTATTTGTGTAGTGATTTAGGTTTTTCTTTTTATCCAAAAACATGAGGAGTGAACAAGATGGACCAATATAAACAACTGGCAGAGACGATTGTGCAGCATGTCGGTGGGAAAGATAACGTCAAAAGTGTCTTTCACTGTGCGACACGACTGCGTTTCAAATTAAAAGATGAATCAAAGGCAAATGCGACTACGCTGAAGGAACAAGATGGCATCATCACGGTCGTTCAAAGTGGAGGACAATTTCAAGTCGTCATCGGGAACAATGTACCATACGTCTACAAAGAGGTTGTCGATGTTGGTGGTTTCCAGACATCTTCGACTGATGATGAAGAAAAATCAGGAGTATTCAACCGATTGATTGATGTGATTGCTGGAATCTTTACGCCGATTCTCGGACCGATGGCAGGTAGTGGTCTGTTGAAAGGGTTACTCGCCATCCTTGTCGCGTTTGGATTATTGACAGAAGAAATGGGCACATATGTTGTCTTGAATGCCGCGGCGGATGCACTATTTTACTTCCTACCCGTGATCTTAGGACATTCGGCGGCTAAGAAATTTGGTGGGAACCCGTATATTGGGATGATTATCGGTGGGGCGCTTGTCTATCCATCGATTGTGGCCATTCAAGGAGCCGGGGAGGCCTTGACGTTCCTCAATGTGCCTGTCGTCTTAATGAGTTATGCGTCTTCGGTTATCCCGATTATTTTGGCGACATACGTTTCTTCAAAAGTCGAAACATTCTTTAACCGTCATACGCATGAAGCTGTACGAAACTTCACAACACCGATGATGGCGTTGTTACTCGTTGTCCCGTTGACGTTTTTAGCAATTGGACCGGTTGCGACGTATGCGAGTCAAGGTTTAGCGAATGGTTACTCGTTCTTGTATGAGTTGAGCCCAACCATCGCCATCGCGTTCATCGGTGCGTTCTGGCAAGTGCTTGTCATGTTCGGTCTCCATTGGGGACTTGTACCAATTATCATCAATAACTTATCGGTTGTCGGTACGGATACGATTGTTGTCGGTGTATTGATGGCCACGTTCGGTCAAGTAGGGGCAGTTCTAGCGATTACCTTAAAAGCCAAAAATCCGAAAGTGAAAGGGTTAGGAACATCTTCCACGATTGCAGGTGTGTTTGGAATTACGGAGCCGGCTATCTATGGCTTGACGCTTCCCCGTAAAAAACCATTTGTGTTTGGGGTTGTGGGTGGAGCGGCTGGTGGTGTCGTAGGAGGTTTGTTCGGTACGGCGGCTTATGCGATGGGAGGCCTCGGAATCTTTAGCATCCCAGTCATGATTCCTCCAACGGGTGTCGATTTAGCCTTCTATGGAGCATTTATCGGAATGGCGGTTGCAACAGTAGTCGCTCTCGTCTTGACGATGGTCTTCCACAAAGAAGAAACGACCGTCGAGTCGACAGAAAAAGTGGTTGTACAATCAATCTCTGAACAAGTCGGCTTTCCTGTATCGGCTCCATTGAAAGGAGAAGTCGTGTCGCTTGAAACGGTTCGTGATGAAGTGTTCTCAAGCGGGGCGATGGGGAAAGGGATTGCGATTATGCCTTCAGAAGGCGCGGTATATGCACCGTTTGACGGAGAAATCGTCACGGTCTATCCATCGAAGCATGCAATCGGTCTTCGATCTGATACAGGTGTGGAAGTATTGATTCACATTGGATTAGATACGGTCAAGCTAAATGGACAGTATTTTGAAACGGTCGTTACGGACGGTCAGAAAGTGACAGAAGGAGAACTGCTCGTCCGATTCGATATAGATGCCATCGCTCGTGAAGGGTATGACACCATCACCCCGATTATCGTAACAAACACCGAACATTATCTCGATGTCTTACCGGTTTACACAGGTGTGGTTGAAGCCAATCATGGCGTATTGCGTGTCATTGTATAACAAAGGAGGAGACAGTATGAAACAAGTATCAAGTGAATTTCTATGGGGCGGGGCTACTGCGGCCAATCAGTTAGAAGGTGGTTATCAAGAAGGTGGTAAAGGACTTTCGATTGCTGACGTGATGCCAGGCGGAAAACAGCGAATGAAGATTATCCATGATCCGACGTTTGATTTTGAATTACATGAAGAGTATTCATACCCGAACCATGAAGGAATCGACTTCTATCATCGTTATAAAGAAGATATTGCCCTCTTTAAGGAAATGGGATTCAAGACGTTCCGCATGTCAATTGCGTGGTCACGAATTTTCCCGAACGGAGATGAAGTGGAACCGAATGAGGAGGGACTCCAATTCTATGATCGTGTGATCGATGAATTAGTCGCCCAAGGCATTGAACCACTCGTGACCATCTCCCACTATGAGATGCCCCTACATCTTGCGAAGCATTATGGGGGATGGCGAGACCGTCGCTTAGTCACATACTTTGAACGATACAGTCGTGTCTTGTTCGAACGTTATAAAGGGAAGGTCAAATACTGGTTGACGTTCAACGAAATCAACGGGGCACAGTTCATGCCGATGCTCAGTCTAGGGATTGCGGTTCGGGAAGAAGAGAATACGTTACAGCTCACCTATCAAGGATTGCATCACCAACTGGTCGCAAGTGCCCTTGCGACAAAGGCGGCCAGAGAGATTGACCCATCGATGCAAATCGGATGTATGCTCATTGCGGCTCCGGTTTATCCGTATAGTTCAAACCCGGATGATGTTTGGTATGCTCACGATGCAGAACGGATGATGAACTTCTTCTGCGGAGACGTCCATGTACGCGGCAAATATCCGAGCTTTGCGAAACGATTCTTCCGAGACAATGGCATTGAACTCGCTATGGAAGATGGCGACCTTGATATCCTCAAAGAGAATACTGTCGACTTCTTCTCACTCAGTTACTACATGTCGCGCACTGAAAAGGCTGAAAAAGGTCAGGATGAGGCGGAAGGTAATATTATGAGCGGGGTCAAGAATCCATACTTACAGGCGAGTGACTGGGGATGGGAAATTGATCCGACAGGACTCCGCGTCATCTTGAACAAGTTATATGAGCGTTATGAGCTCCCATTATTCATCGTTGAAAACGGGCTAGGTGCTTATGACAAAATTGAGTCGGACGGAACGATTCATGATGACTATCGCATCGATTACTTACGTGATCACTTGAAAGGGATGATGGATGCAATCGACGATGGAGTCGAAGTGATGGGATACACGAGTTGGGGGTGTATCGATTTAGTGAGTGCCTCGACAGGTGAGTACAGCAAACGGTATGGTTTCATTTACGTGGATCGACATGACGACGGTACCGGTACGTTAGAACGAAAACGGAAAGAGTCGTTCTTCTGGTATCAAGAGGTGATTCGTTCACAAGGTGCGAGCTTATACGAAGAAGAATCAGTCAAATGAAAAAGCGGCCTCGGCCGCTTTTTCATGCTTTCGTGATTTTTCGCAATAAGATGATCGCGAGACTAATGCCCCCAGCAATCAACATATACAAGATAATTTCCATCCAAGTGTTCATTCGTCGTCTCCATCCGCAAAGATTGCGAGCTCCCCTTGTGGCATCGCGACCAACAGATAGGCGTCTCCACCAAGTGGTCTCGCGTCCCCTGCTTGCCAGCACTCAAAGTGTTCTTGATACCCATTGATGAAGAGAAGGGATCCGGATTCAAATTCCAGTTCGAGGTGGGGGTGTTCGTCACCGAGGCGTACTTGATGGATGCGCTCTCTTCTTAAGCGCATGAGCTGTTCGAGTTGTTCACCTTCGTCAAACGTATTTTGCGTCGCATGGACATGCCACGGTCCCTCAATGGAGATCCAAGATTCCAGTCCTTGACGACTGAAATAGAGAAGATGATGGTTCGGACCAGAACCGAAATCGATTCCGACAAAAGAAGAGGCGGTAAAGAGGTGATGCAAAATAGATGTCGCTTGTTCGTGCTCTGTGGTAGACACACCGTCACCTCACTTTAAAGAGTTGTTATCATTATCATTTCACGTTACCACGCTAAAGTAAACGAATCTAACTCAATCTAGAAAAGAAACTGTAGATGATTCGCAAAGTATAATTTTGATTTATTTCACATTTCTGTATACAAAAAAACGGACATTCACGATGAATGTCCGTTTTTTTTCAAACCTCATTATGCTTCGACAAAGGCAGCGCCGATCACACCCGCATCTCCTGACAATTGAGTGAGGCAGAGACGCGTTTTTCCACTAGCATGTGGATACATTTTATTCGAGACTGCTTGTTGTAATTCGTTCCAAAATAATGAGGCCGACATCATGACGCCGCCTCCTAATACAATCACATCAGGATCGACGGTATGAATGATGTTAGCTAGTCCGCTAGCCAGTTCCTCGACGAAGTGATGGCGGTACTCGTCATCTGATAATAGCGAAGGGACGTTTGTATATCCTTTTTCGCTTGCGCGACTCATGAGCGCGGTACCACTTGCGAGTGATTCGAGAGAGCCTCGATTCAGTACAGGGTGAACTGGTCCGTTCGAACGGATAATCATATTTCCGATTTCACCGGCACTGCCGTTCGCCCCTCGAATGATTTGATGTTTATAGACATAACCGCCACCGATTCCAGTGCTGACTGTTACATAAAAAACAGCATCGAATCCTTTTCCTGCTCCAAATTTAGCTTCTGCGAGAGCTGCTGCATTCGCATCGTTTTCAAGGGTGACAGAAAAGCCGAGGCGCTGTGTTAAAGGCTCAACGATTTTTTGATTGTGCCAATTCGGGAGGTTTGGAGGCGTTAAAAACATCCCTTGTTTCAAATCGAGTGGACCGGGAGCCACAATTCCAACATGCCGGATATCGAATTCAACATTGAATTGATGAATCGCAGTCTCAATAGATTGTAGTGTCTCTTCGAAAGGAAGTTGAGGCTGCGTGTTAAACGTGAGTTGTTTTAGTACCTCACCTTTGAGTGAAACAGCCGCAATCCGAGTGTTCGTCCCTCCTAAATCAATCCCGATTCGGACAGCTTGTTTTTCATCGGAAGGAACACCAGTCACTAGACAAATCGCTTCTCCCTCAATCAAGAACGACTCATTGGCCGGGAGAAGGAGTGTACCTCCCGTAGGTACTTCCATCTCATCAACGATTAATGTTCCTTGCACGACAGATAGTAACCGGAACGTGTCGGTCGAAATCTTTTCTTTCGCTGTAACATGCCATTTTTCCACGAAGAAGAATGGATTCTTCGTCAAACGTGTTCGAAAGTGATCGAGTTGACGGATTGGTTCACTATAGCCAAGGTGAGGAACGAAAGAAGCGAGAATGCCCTTTTCTACGTGAAGTTCACGTGGACGACCGGTCGTCACATCCAGTCGCTCGTAATCGTATAGACGATAGGTTGTGTCCGAACTTTGTTGAATTTCCAGTACGCATACCCCTTTTGTCAATGCATGGACCGTTCCAGCTGGGACATAGAAAAAATCACCGGCATGAATCGATTTTCGTATCAAGCCGTGTTCCAAATCGCCTGTTTCAAGCGCTTTGTTGAAGTCTTCTGAGGTGGCATAGGAGTGACCGTAAATGAGTGTCGCATTTGCTGGAGCATCGAGAATATACCAACATTCATTTTTTCCATATGATTCGTTTTCGAGTTGTTCCGCTAACGAATCATCAGGATGAACTTGAATAGACAAATCATCGTTCGCATCAATCCATTTAATCAGTAGCGGAAACACGTCCGCTTTAATTTGAAACAACTCTGGATATTGTTGATAGAGTTCACGCAAAGAAAGACCAACGTAGGGTCCGGAAGCAACGGCTGAACTACCTTTTTCTAATGCAGAAGCCGTCCAAGCTTCACCGATCGAAGGGTCATTGAAATCGAAACCAAATTGCTTCAGACGCTCCCCTCCCCAAAGTCGCTGTTGATAGTGTGGTTTTAAAAGAATAGCGCTCATATCCTGTCCTCCTGTTAATTTGATATACACTTATGAATTTAAAAACTAAACAAAGTTTAAATCAAGTATAGACATGAAATAAATCATGTGTATAATAAAACATGTAACCGATTTCAAATAAGGAGTGAGGACACATGAAGAAAATCTTATTAGCGTGTAGTTCAGGGATGTCGACGAGTTTACTCGTAACGAAGATGAAAGATCATGCCACATCAATCGGGGATGAGGCGAAGATTTGGGCAGTCGGTCAAGATCAGGTCGTAACCGAGATGGACGAGGCAGATGTGATTTTGATTGGTCCACAAATGCGTTTCTTGTTGGATAAATTGAAAGCGCAAACATCAACACCGATTGAAGTGATCGATATGATGGCATACGGCACGGCGAATGGAAAAGCTGCATACGAACAAGCGATGAAATTAATGGGGTGAACAACGTGGAACAGGTAGACGAGTTAACCTTGGAGCAAATGGCATTCATGATGATTTTGCACAGTGGCAATGCGAGAAGTACGATTCAGGAAGCGATTCAACTGTATAAAACGAGTTCTTATGAAACGTTCGAAGAAAAGATTGATGAGGCACGTGGACAATTAAAAGAAGCACATCAAACACACTTTTCACAAATCCAAAGAGAAGCGAATGGAGAAAAAACAGACGTCTCTTTATTGCTTCTTCATGCAGAGGACCATTTAATGTCTACGCAAACAATGCTTGATTTGACAGCGGGTTTGGTCGAAATGGTCGAACAAAAGATTGTAAATCCTAATCAAGAAGGGTGAATCATATGTCACAGGACAATAAGATGTTCAACATGATCAGTAAACTGCTCATGCCGATGGCGACCTATTTAAACAACAGTCGCTATTTACAAGTATTGCGAGATGCATTCATGCTCGCTTTCCCGATTACCATGTTTGGGTCAATCATCGTCGTCATTGCAAACCTGCCGTTCCTCGACCGTTTCATGTCCGAGAGTACACTCAGTGTATTTAAAACATCACTCGGAAACGCACCATCTGCAACGATGGGGATTATGTCTATCTTTGTCGTCTTCGGTATCGGGTATTATCTATCGAAAAGTTATCAAGTCGAGGCTGTCTTCGGAGGAGCGATCTCGCTCGTGTCTTTCCTTCTCTTAACGCCTTTCTTGATTGAAGTGGACGGTATGTCAGAGGCAGTCGGGAATGTCCTTCCGTTGGATCGCCTTGGAGCGAAAGGGATGTTCCTTGCGATGATTACCGGATTCCTGTCCGGTGAGATTTATCGATTTGTCGTTCAAAAGAACTGGACGATTAAGATGCCGGATGGAGTACCGCCAGCTGTTGCGAAATCATTCTCAGCACTTGTTCCTGCATTATTAACCTTGACTGTATTTTTAACATTCAACATCATCGTGACGAACTTATTCAATACGAATCTTCATGACGTCATTTTCAACGTCGTTCAGCAACCACTTGTGACATTGGGGAATGGTCTCATTCCAACGTTGATTGCAATCTTCTTCGTTCAGCTATTTTGGTTCTTCGGACTTCACGGTCAGGTCATCGTCAACTCGGTGATGGACCCGATTTGGAACACATTATCTGTGGAGAACTTGACGGCTTATACCTCGACTGGAGATGTTCCGAACATTATCAGTAAACAGTTCATCGAAATTTACACGGTAGGGCTTGGTGGTTCCGGATCTACACTTGCTGTCGTCGTGGCTATCTTGTTGTTCTTGAAATCGAAACAGTTGAAACAAATCGGGAAACTATCCCTCGGACCTGGACTATTCAACGTAAACGAGCCGGTCATCTTCGGACTTCCAATCGTTATGAACCCGCTCATCATGATTCCTTGGATTGTCGCACCGCTCGTGACGGTAACGGTCACATATTTCGCGATGTCGACAGGCTTAGTCCCACCACCAACGGGTGTCGCTGTTCCATGGACTGTCCCAATGTTCTTGAGTGGTATCATGGCGACGAACTCGCTTGCCGGAGGTCTTCTTCAAATCGTGAACTTCTTCATTATTTTGGCGATTTGGTTCCCGTTCTTGAAATTTATCGACCGCATGAACTTGAAAAAAGAGTTAGAAGAATCAACAGATAAACAAGAAGCAGTGTAAACAAATAGAGAAAATAGAAATAAGGGAGAGATAAAAGATGACGAACCCGACACAAACACGAATGAAAGAGCAAAAGACCTATCAATTTCCGACAGACTTTTGGTGGGGAACGGCTTCTTCTGCTACACAGATGGAAGGTGCTGCTTTTGAAGGTGGAAAAGGATTGAACATCTGGGATTACTGGTACATGCAAGAGCCGAATCGCTTTTTCAATGGCGTGAGCGCAACAGAGGCCTCAAACTTCTATCATTTGTATGAAGAAGATATCGCATTGATGAAAAAACTCGGGCATAACACGTTCCGTTTCTCCATTTCATGGTCACGTCTTTTTCCAAAGGGTGTCGGGGAAGTAAATGAAGAGGCAATCACATTTTATAACAATGTCATCAATTGCTTAATCGATCATGGTATCGAACCGTTCATCAATCTGTATCACTTCGATATGCCGATGGCGCTTCAAGAACAAGGTGGTTGGGAATCACGGGAAGTCGTGGAGGCATATGTCACCTTTGCGAAGACATGCTTTGAGTTGTTTGGTGACCGCGTCGAGAAGTGGTTCACGCATAATGAACCGATTGTACCGGTAGAGGGTGGATATTTATATGATTTTCATTATCCAAACGTTGTTGATTTCAAGCGAGCTGTCCAAGTAGCGTACCACTCGATCTTATCGAGTGCGAAGGCAATCGAAGCGTATCGTGACATGGGACGATCTGGGCAAATCGGGATCATCTTAAATCTGACACCCTCATATCCGAGAAGTCAGCACCCAGCTGATTTGAGCGCAGCGCGCATTGCTGATGCGATGTTCAATCGCTCGTTCCTCGATCCATCTGTTTTAGGCACGTTCCCTCAAGAACTAGTAGAAGTGCTGAAGTCTGAAGATGCGATGCCACAGATGGAAACAGACGATCTTGAACTCATTCGAGAACATACAGTCGACTTGCTTGGCATCAACTATTACCAGCCGCGTCGCGTGAAAGCAAAAGCATCACTGCCGAATCCGGACGCACCATTCTTACCGGAAAACTTATTTGATTTTTATGAGATGCCTGGACGTAAAATGAATCCATATCGTGGATGGGAAATTTACGAAAAAGGAATCTATGATATATTAATCAATCTAAAAGAAAACTATGGTAATATTCCATGCTTCATTTCAGAGAATGGAATGGGTGTCGAGGGTGAAGAGCGTTATCGTGACGAGAACGGAAGTGTCCAAGACGATTATCGAATTGATTTCATTCGCGAACATCTGAAATGGATGCATCAAGCGATTGAAGAGGGTTCGAACGTAAAAGGCTATCATCTTTGGACGTTCATGGACAATTGGTCATGGAGCAATGCTTATAAAAATCGCTATGGATTTGTAGGTATTGACTTAGATACGCAACAGCGTACTGTAAAAAAATCAGGGCACTGGTTTAAACAGTTGATTGACGCTAATGGTTTTACAGAATAATGAAGTAAGCTGACAAAGACTACTCTTTGTCAGCTTTTTTTGATATATTGTACATATATGTCTATACATGAGGTGCTATATGTCTACTAAGAAAAAACCGAAATATGAAACCATTGCTGATGAAATTCGTAAAAGAATTATTGAACACGTTTATCCGCTAGAACATGCATTACCTGATGAAATCCATTTGGCCCAAGAGTTTGGGGTGAGCCGAATGACGATGAAACGTGCGCTTGAGATTCTCGTCATGGAAGGGCTGATTTATCGTAAACGTGGTAAAGGAACATTCATTTTACAGTCGAGCTTCCAAAAAGATCGCATCAACGTGATTAGTAAAGAAACGAGAGGGCTGACTCAAGTAATCGGAGATCGCTCGTTACGAAGTGAAGTCCTGAATTTTGAGGTAAAGTTTCCGTGTCAGGAAGTCGCCAATCATCTCATGATTGAGCTGACAGAACCGGTCTATGAAATACGTCGTGTGCGTTACGTAGACGATGAGCCGTATGTCATCGAATTGACGTACATGGTTGCTAACCTCATTACAGGAATCACACGTGAAATTTTGGAAAAATCCGTGTATGCGTATATTCAAGAAGATCTGGGTTATACGATTACAAGCTCGCATAAAGTGATTCGAGCAGATAAACCGGATGAGTACGACCAAGCTTACTTGAAGAATGATATCACTGAACCGATTATCGAAGTCGAGCAAGTGGTCTATTTAAGTAACGGGAAACCGTTCGAGTATTCGTTTGCCCGTCATCGATACGATAAATTTGTGTTTTCATCGGTCAATATTGTGAAGTAAAAGTCGCCGCGATGGCGACTTTTTCGTAAGGAGGACCCATCGTGGATGTGAAAATTGAACAAGCAGGATACGAGATAAACGAGCCCGTCATCCAAGACATTTCGTTTGATGTACGGGCAGGTGAGATTTTAGGGGTGATTGGGTCGAATGGTGCGGGAAAAACGACCACCATCGCCTGTCTTACCGGAACGATTCCTTGGATGAAGGGAACGGTCGAGATGGAACGCTATGCGTTTATCCCGGAACAACCGGTCTACTATGATTATTTGACGCTATCTGAACATATTGCACTCGTCCAAGAATTAACGGGAATCGATTCAACAGAAAAAACGGAGGAGTTGCTACAGCTATTCCGGTTAGAGCATGTGACCGATCGGTATCTCTCCTCTTTTTCAAAAGGGATGAAACAGAAGGCGATGATTCTATTGGCGCTCATTCAAGAAGCGCGGGTATTGATTGTCGATGAACCATTTATCGGATTGGATGCGACGACGACGATTCAGTTACTTCGACTGTTAGAAGCGGAGCGTACGAGGGGGGCAAGTGTCTTATTAGTCACACACGTTCTTGATACGGCCGAGCGATTATGCGACCGATTCGTATGGATTGATGATGGACAACTGCTCGCGAGTGGGACGAAAGTGGAGATTCGTGAAGCGCTCGATACAGAGGGGATGACCTTGTTTGACATGATGGAAGATGTGGCGATGCGATGATTGCGAAACGATTGTTTTGGATGCGTGTCTCCCGGTACATAAAACAGCAATGGAAGACGGTCCGATTGATTGTCGACTGGACGATTTTTTTATACGGTGTCCTTCCTCTTCTCATATGGGCAGGCTATTCCTACTGGCAAGTCTGGGAAGGGAACTTCCCCTGGTTAGGTGACATCCCTTATTTTCTCTGGGCACTTCTGATTGGATGGTTCATGTGGCAAGACCGTATGTTTGTCTGGATTGAGCGTGCCGATCTGATCCTTGTGTCAAACCGGAGCATGATTCGGGATTTAAAAAAGTATTCGGTTTGGTATCAACTTACGCAACACGTGATTCAATATGGATGCTATCTGCTGTTGCTTGCACCGATTCTATACGTAAAAGGAAGGGACGTGGGCGAGATTCTCGCGTTTGGGGCTGCACTTTTTCTACTCGCTTGGTGTCACGTATGGGTCCAGTATCATCTACGTCTCCGACACGCCCATCTCATGAAGCGATTTTTAATCGTACTCCTTGCTTTTGTAGGCGTGTATGCGTTATTGATTGAGTCGGTGTTACTTAGTGTGTTGATCGGAAGCATGATGGTCACATTTGCGTTATACGTAGGGGAAGGATGGGTGTCGAAACATCCGAGTGTCGGTCGAGAAATTGAAATCGGAGAACGTGAGCGTGCCTCATTCGATCGTGTCCTGTTGACGACGTCAGGAGCCATCGAGAAGACGAGTGAGCGGAAACGTCCCCTGTATCGACCGAGACCGAATCGCTTTGGCACCGTCAGACGAACGATGGCACTCCTTATGTACTTTAGAACGCCGAGTCATCGGAATCTATGGTTTCGACTCATTCCGCTCGGGATCACGAGCGTGATTCTTCTCCCAAGTTGGTTCAAACTAGTGGTTCCGATTTATCTGTTGTATGTCGCCTATCAAGAACAGACGTCGTTCACGAGAGAAATGGAGCGACATCCATTCTTTCAATCCATTCAAGAAAGAGGTTCATCATGAACGAACAGCAGTATGAGCAACTGTTACAAATCGAGACGGCCAAACCTCAGCAAGGATTCCCGTCCTCAGCCGAATATCACCGTTATGAACCGACTCCTTACGAAGCACTCGATTTGCTTCGGGATGCGTATCCGTTAGAGTCCACAGATACCATCGTGGATTTCGGTTCGGGAAAAGGACGTCTGCCGTTCTATTTAGCGTATACGTTTCGTGTGAGGGCGATTGGTGTCGAGATGGACGGTGGATTTCATGAGGAGGCACTTCAAAATTGGATGAGCTATACGAAGAAACATCGTAATCGGGGAAGTGTTCAATTGGAACAGGGATTCGCGGAGAGATTCATGATTCCACCGGATGCGAATCGATTCTACTTCTTTAATCCGTTCTCGGTGAACGTATTCCGCCAAGTGATTGCCAACATCATCGAATCTGTTGAAACGGTTCCTCGCCCGGTCGATGTGATTTTATATTATCCGGCGGATGAGTACCTCCATTATTTGAACGACGAGACGCCTTTTCAGTACGTACAAACGGTGCGATTGCCGCTGAAGAATCTTCATGAGCGATTTTTGATTTATCGGTTTGATATGATGGAGTCATCTTGGTAATGGAGGAGTGAGCACGATGAAAAAGAAAGACATTTTAGAAGCGTATCGTTGGCGTCAAGCGACGAAAGCGTTCGATGCGGATCGTAAAATCAAAGAAGAGGACATGGAGTTCATTTTAGAGACGGGACGTCTTTCGCCGAGTTCGTTCGGATTCGAGCCATGGCAATTCGTCGTGGTGCGTCGGGAAGATTTACTCCAAAAGATTAAAGATCATGCATGGGGAGCGCAAGGTCAGGCACTGACTGCCAGTCACTTTGTATTGATCCTCGCAAGAACACCGAAAGCCATGCGTTACGATTCGGACTATATTCGTCATATCGTGACGGGTGTACAGGGCCGGACGGAAGAAGAATACGCACAGCGCGTGAAACGGGTACAGGAGTTCCAGGAGGACGACTACCGTCTTTTAGACGATGAGCGTGTCTTCCAGGAATGGATCAAGCGTCAGACATATATCCCTCTTGGGAACATGATGACGGCTGCCGCACAAATCGAGATCGATTCATGCCCAATTGAAGGGTTCAATCAAGAGGAGATCGATGAGTTGTTAATCTCAGAAGGTGTGATGGAACGTGGGGAATGGTCACTTTCAGTCATGGTCGCATTTGGGTATCGAGCGCGCGACTTTGCACCGAAAACACGTCGTGACTTTAACGAAGTCGTCAAATATATTGGATGAAAAAAAGAGTCAATCGCCGGGGCGATTGACTCTTTTGAATTATTTCCAGTCTGTGATGCGGTCGACTGGGAAGCGGACTGATGGATACCCTTCTTCTGCTGCTTTCCCGATTGAGAGAAGCATGACTGGAAGGTAACGTTCTTTGTCGAGGCCGAACGCTTCAGCGATGTTCGCTTTGTCGTATCCGCCGATTGGGTTTGTGTCATATCCGTGTGCACGTGCGACGAGCATGAGTTGCATCGCAACGAGACCTGAATCGAGCATGATGCTGTCCTTGATCATTTCTTTCGGTGCATCTTTGAAGATGCCTTTGATCATGTCGACTTGACGGTCGCGGACTTCAGACGGCATCATACCGCGCTCTACCGCTGTATCGAAAATCTCTTCTGTGTAATCTGCCATTTGATAGTCGGCGAAGAGGGCGATGACAGCTGAAGATGTTTCCACTTGGCGTCTGTTGAAGCTTGCGAGTGGAAGGAGTGTTTCTTTTCCTTCTGCGCTATCGATGACGACGAAGCGCCATGGCTGTAAGTTAAGGGATGAAGGAGCTGTTGTCGCTTCTTCAAGAATTTGTGTCATTTCTTCTTTTGAGATTTTGACGTTCTCATCGTATACACGAATCGAGCGGCGTCCTTTGACAATCTCCATAAAGTCTTTTTGTGTGGCAGTGTTCATATTGTAGTCTTCCTTTCATGGTCAATAGTATCTTGTAACATCGTGAGTGATGCTAGTAACTGTTGTTGATCCTCTACCTTCATGTTGACAAAAAGTCGGTCCGTTAAGCACTCTTTTTGCTCAGTCCAATGTGCAATTTGCTCACGACCCTCGTCTGTCAATTCGACATAGATGACACGGTTGTCTTGTTCACAGCGTCTCCGTGTGATGAGTCCTTGTGTCTCTAACTGTTTCAAGTGTCGGGTGATGGCGGCATGGTCGACATCGACGCGCTGTTGCAATTCACGTTGCCGCAATGGACCGACGTGATACAAGTTGCTCAAAATGTCGTAGCGACTCAAGCTGAGCCCGTCCATTTCAGAGTCGAATAATTGCCCTAATTCTTTTTGTACAGTGATGATGTGATAGAGAATTTGATCACGAAGCGAGCAAGAATCTCGCATGCACATCGCCTCCTCAAATCATTGATGACTCAATCATTGATGGGTCACACAATGTATAGTAAACCCAACCTGACGATATTTCAAATAAAAAGTTTTAAAAAATAGGTTGTCAAACTGTTATATAATAGTCTATATTATAACCAACTGATATATAACAATGATTAAAGGAGGATGTGAACGCTTGGAACACTATGAACGACTAGATAAGTATTATATTCATGAGAAACTGCTCGAATTTGTGAATAAAAACGTTCTTGAACCTCATGAAATCAATGATTTTTGGGAAGGGGTCGAATCGCTTCTAGAGCGTTTCATTCCAGTGAATCAGACACTTCTAGAGCAGCGCAAGACATTCGAGCGATTGTTACAGGAATGGTACAGCAGGCAAGACGAAGTCGATCCAATCGAATACGAGACATTTTTAACGTCGATCGGCTATATCGAACCGGTCGTCGAAGATTTTAATATCGACGTGTTGAATGTCGATCGCGAAATCGCTCATCAAGCGGGACCGCAACTCGTCGTACCGTTAGACAATGCCAGATATGCACTCAATGCCGCCAACGCCAGATGGGGAAGTCTCTACGACGCTCTTTATGGGACGGACATGATTGACGAGACAGACGGTATGGAAAAGGGAAGAGCATATAATCCCGTTCGCGGTAATGAGGTCATTCGGTTAGCGAAACAGTTTCTGGATGACACGTTCCCGCTACCATCAGGGTCGCACAAGGAAGTGACACGATACGTCGTTCGTGACGATGTCGCTTATGCGGTAATCGGGGACGACGAGCATTCGTTCGCAGATGATTCTTTCGTCGGTTACACCGGGGAACCGAACGAGTTGAAGACGTTGATGCTCCAGCACAATGCCTTGCACGTTGAACTTCAATTCGACCGCGAGCATCCGATCGGAAAGATTGATCCTGCTGGACTGATGGACATCGAGCTCGAATCAGCCCTATCCGCAATCGTGGATTGTGAAGACTCGGTCGCAGCCGTTTGCACGGAAGACAAAGTTCATCTGTATCGTAATTGGCTCGGTCTAATGGATGGGACGCTTGAAGCCTCGTTCCAAAAAGACGGGAAGCGACTCTCTCGGCGTTTAAACGAAGACAAGCGTTTGCTTGGAAAAGGTGGGGCGGAAGTCGTCCTCCCAGGACGCGCGCTCTTGTTCATTCGGAACGTTGGACACTTGATGACGACGGACTTGATTCTTGATGCAGAAGGTTGCGAGGTACCAGAGGGGATCGTTGATGCCATCTTTACTTCATTGATTGCAAGTCGCCATCTTCATCGTCGTCTCAACTCTCGGGAAGGATCGATTTACATCGTCAAGCCGAAAATGCACGGCTCTGAAGAAGTGGCATTCACCAATGACCTGTTTGACGCCGTAGAAGATTTACTGGACCTTCCTCGCTATACGTTAAAAGTCGGCGTCATGGATGAAGAGAGACGAACGTCGCTCAACTTGAAAAATTGTATCGCGCAAGTAAAAGAGCGAGTCGTCTTCATCAACACGGGCTTCCTCGACCGCACGGGAGATGAGATTCATTCCTCGATGACGCTCGGACCAATGCGTCGGAAGGGGGAAATGAAGACGTCACCTTGGCTCGCTGCATATGAACGGTTGAATGTATTAACCGGTCTCGAGAGTGGGTTCCATCATCAAGCACAAATCGGAAAAGGGATGTGGGCGATGCCTGACCGGATGCAGGATATGATGTGTGAAAAAAGGGCACACGTACGCTCCGGGGCAACGACGGCATGGGTGCCTTCACCGACCGCGGCGACGCTCCATGCGATGCACTATCATCAACTCGATGCTTTTGATGTACAGCGAGAATTGATCAAGCAACCTCATTCGAAACATGAGAGACAACAACTCCTCGATATCCCGCTCGCGACGCGCATCTATTCGCAAGAAGAGATTAAAGAAGAGCTTGAGAACAACTTGCAAGGATTGCTCGGGTACGTCGTCCGTTGGGTCGAACAAGGTGTTGGTTGTTCGAAAGTGCCGGATATTCACCATGTCGGACTGATGGAAGACCGGGCGACACTCCGGATTTCGAGTCAACACGTGGCCAACTGGTTGTATCACGGCATCTGTTCAGCAGAACAAGTCGAGGTCACCCTTTATCGGATGGCACGAGTCGTCGATGAGCAAAACGAGTCAGACCCGAATTATCGACCGATGACGCCGAACGTTGATCAGTCAATCGCCTATCAAGCCGCCCACGAACTCGTGTTTCATGGGTTGAAACAGCCAAACGGGTACACGGAGCCAATCTTGCATCGTCGCCGCCGTGAATTTATGAAACGTCAAACTGTGGAGTTAAACCTTAAAGGAGGAACCTCATCATGACAACGAAAAAAATGGAAAGCGAACAGTTGATTGAACGTTGGGTCGTCCGCCGCATCGTATCTGGAGAATCGACAGCATCTTTGGCGAATACGGCATTCGTATACGGCAACGACTTGATGCGTCTCGTCTTGGACCGGACAGATGGGTCGCTCCAAATCATGAAAGAGCCGATCGATGAAGTTGTCGTTTTCCGCAAGCCGGAAGATCGGGACGAAGAAAATGTTTGCCGTTGCTGCGGGATGGAGCATTCGACGTTCAAGGCAGCATTGGAGTGTTGTGCTTACCTTGACTAAACCATTTGTTTTGCATCATCTGTTATATAACAAATTTAATTTTATAAAATTAATATAGTACAGGAGGGTTTATTGATGAAAAAACGCGAAGAATTGTTGAACAGTTGGAAGTCAGAACGATTTGAAGGGGTAGAACGTCCATACTCTGTAGAAGACGTCATGAAATTACGAGGGTCTATCGTGATTGAACATACGCTTGCGACAAAAGGAGCGGAACGCCTGTGGCAATTGATGCACGAGCGTGACTACGTCCATGCACTCGGTGCGTTGACAGGGAACCAGGCGATTCAGCAAGTGAAGGCAGGACTCGAAGCCATCTATTTGAGTGGTTGGCAAGTAGCGGCGGATGCGAACCTGTCGGGTCACATGTATCCGGACCAGAGTCTATATCCGGCCAACTCGGTGCCAAGTGTCGTCAAACGAATCAACCAAGCGCTTCAACGTGCTGACCAAATTCAAACGGCAGAAGGGAAAGGCGACACGCATTGGTTCGCACCGATTGTCGCGGATATGGAAGCCGGTTTTGGTGGGGTACTCAACGTATTCGAACTGACGAAGGCAATGATTGAAGCAGGGGCAGCCGGCGTTCACCTTGAAGACCAGCTCTCGTCTGAGAAGAAATGTGGTCACCTCGGTGGGAAGGTGTTACTCCCGACGCAGACGGCTGTGAAAAACTTGATTTCGGCTCGACTCGCGGCAGACGTCATGGGTGTCCCGACAATCATCGTAGCGCGGACAGATGCGCACGCGGCGAACTTGATCACGAGCGACATCGACCCAATCGATCATCCGTTCATCATTGGAGAGCGTACGCCGGAAGGCTTCTATCGTACGGAAGCTGGTATCGAGCAAGCAATCGCTCGTGGTCTCGCTTATGCACCGTATGCAGACCTCGTCTGGTGTGAGACGTCCGAACCAGATTTGGCAGAGGCACGTCAATTTGCCGAAGCGATTCATGCGAAGTATCCAGGCAAACTTCTCGCTTACAACTGCTCGCCATCGTTCAACTGGAAGAAGAAGCTGTCAGACGAAGAGATCGCCACGTTCCAACAAGAAATCGGCGCAATGGGATACAAGTTCCAGTTCGTTACACTCGCTGGATTCCACGCGCTCAACTTCGGCATGTTTGAGCTCGCACGCGGTTACAAAGATCGTGGCATGGCGGCGTACTCGGAGTTACAGCAAGCAGAATTTGCGGCTGAAGTACATGGTTACACAGCGACACGTCATCAGCGTGAAGTCGGAACGGGTTACTTCGATGAAGTCTCGCTCGTCATCTCAGGTGGACAATCATCAACGACAGCGCTCGCAGGTTCGACCGAGACTGAACAGTTTGAAACACCGTTGCATTGAGCGATGCCCCTCGACAAGAGGGGTTTTTTGTGTCCAAATTTGGAACACCTGCATCCTGTTCACTTAAATGTGACGTATTTCACATTTTTGTTGTCGAACTCTTGCTACGCTGAACATGTCAAAATGAATATGGAGGTTATGACAGATGACACAGACATTCACGGGCGATACGCACGTATCTGAAATCGTCAAACAATGCCCGCAAGCGGCAGACATTTTCAAACGGAACCGAATCGATTTTTGTTGTGGCGGCAACCGACCACTCGCTGAAGCGACTGACAAATCGAAACGGTCGACGGAAGACATTTTAGAAGAAGTTAATGCGCTCTATCAACGCAAGCAAGAGATGAACGAGAAGAGCATCGATTGGGATGCCGCTTCTTCTTCGGAATTGATTGAGCACATCATTTATAAGCATCACCAATTTTTGACGGACGAATTGCCACAGCTCACACCATATGTGACAAAAGTGTTCCGGGTCCACGGACAAAATCATCCGCACCTCGGACGCATTCATCAACTGTTCAATCAATTGAAAGTGGAACTTGAACAACATATCGTCAAAGAAGAGACAGAAGACTTCCCGACGCTGCTTCGTCACGAGACCGCACCGACAGCTGAAACGAGACGGGAGCTTGATAGCATCTTGGCCTCGCTCGAGTCAGAACATGCAGCAGCCGGGGACATTTTAAAAGAGTTGCGTCAGATCACAAACGACTATACGCCGCCTGAAGGAGCGTGTGGGACGTATCGTCTTGTCTATCAACGGTTAGAAGCGCTCGAATCGGATACGTTTGAACACATTCATCTCGAAAACAACATTTTATTCCCGCGGGCGCGCGCGTTCGCTTAAGCAGTGGCACACCCCTACTTACGTAGAGGTGTCTTTTTGTGACGTTTGATACAGATGGGAGGCAAATCAAGCGCTACGATAAAGGGGAGGCAAAGGAGTGATTAATCATGAAACGGGTGAGTGAAGTCATCATAGGGGTGACGGTCGCCTTATTACTAAGTCAAGTCTGGTCGAGTTCAGATTCGGAGGACACCGTGACCATTTTGGCGGCGGCAAGCTTAGGACCGGCTTTAGAAGCGGTCGAGCGACAACTTGAAGCAGAGTTCGATGGGATCGATGTTCGAGTCGTGACGAACGGGAGCGGCGCCTTGCGAGCACAAATCGATCACGGGTCTCCGGCAGATATCTTTTTAGCCGCGAGCGTTGATGATGTCGACCGACTACAAATCCCGATTCTAGAGCGGGATGCGTTCTTGTATAACGAGCTGTGGCTCGTGACACCGAAAGGGAAACCGTGCGCGGAGACATGGTACGACTTAAACGCATGTGCTCGGATCGTCATCGGTGACCCGGTCAATGTCCCGGCCGGTCGCTACGCGAAAGCGGCGCTAGAAGTGGAAGGCGTGTGGGAAGAAGTGGAACCGCGAATCATGTTCGCCCAGAATGTAAGACAAGTATTGACGCTCATCGAACAAGGCGACGCCAATGCGGGATTCGTCTATAAGACGGAACTGACGACGGACGTCGAGTCGCTTCAGTCGGTCCCGTTTGAAGCGACGGGTACGATCGCGTATCCGGCGGTCCGGTTGACGCACAACCCATACGTACACGATGTGTACGCGCGTTTGTTTGACGATGATATCCAAGCTCACTTTTTAGCGAAAGGATTTTCTAAATGACGCAACATCCACTTCAACTCACATTCGAAGTCGGGATGATGGCGACGGTGAGCGCCTTCGTCCTCGCCTTCGGAGCGGCTTATTTCATGCATCACCGTCAATTCAAAGGAAAGCGGCTGCTCGAGACGGTGTTTTTACTGCCGCTCATCTTGCCGCCGACAGTCATCGGACTATACGCCTTGATTGTCCTCGGGAACAACGGGATCGGCGGATTGTTACCGATTACGATCTTGTTCACGAAACAGGCGAACATCATCGCATCCGCCTTGGCCGCGTTTCCGCTCATCTACCAAACGATTCGTCTCGGTCTTAAACAACTCGATGCGGAATGGTATGAGGCCGGACGCGTGCTCGGTGGGTCAGAGCGCCAACTGTTCACCTACGTGACGATTCCGCTGCTGTTACCTGCGTTGACGAGTGGGTTTGTCCTTGGTTTTGCACGGTCAATCGGCGAGTTTGGGATCACGATGATGATTGCCGGAAATATCCCGGGCGAGACGATGACGCTCGCCACAGCGATTTATGTGGCGACAATCAACGGTGATATGACCCAGGCACTCGTGTGGAGCGGGTGGTTAGTTGGTTTGGCGTTTTTAGTCCTCTGGCTAAGTGAACGTTACGGCAAGCGTTCATATTAGTCGATCACGTCGATTTTTTTCACATAAGACCGGTTCGGAGTATTTAAGATACTCGGACCGGTCTTTTTCCAAATGTGGACGTGGTCCCCGACAGTGATTTGCTTGAACGTGGCTTTCACTTGAAACTTGAACCAGCTTACGTCTTCCGGTTCACTTTGTGCGAACAAGGTGTCAGGAGAGAGCGTGGCCTCTTCTGCGGTAATTCCGCTGATGACGAGTGCGGTGCGGTCAGATTCATTTATTTCAATCACATACCCCTCGACATCTGGTTCGGTCGTCGCTCGATTGGCGAAGACGAAACCGATAGAAAAGACGACGAGCATGGCCGCGATGGCGAGGAATAACATGATTTTAAGCGATGATTTCATAAGGGAACGCCTCCTTCGTTCATTATTCTGTCACGTCTCGAATCGCTTATCTGTGAAAAAAGTAACAGTTAAGTCGAGATGTCATCTTTATGATGAAACTATGAAGTCGCTCGGAAAGAGAAGGGGGAACACATATGTCCAATCGTTATTTTTATTCGACCGCCGCAAAGTGGTCGTTCGTAGGATTCACCGTCTTGGTGCTCTCGACATGGATCGCCTCGGCAGGATTTGAGCACGTAGACATGGCGCTGTTCGGCTACTATATCGCCGCCGTCATTTGCATGATTGGGATGGTCGTCCGCTTGACGTTATTTTTTGCACGGCCGGCCACCTCACAAGTATTGAAGCGGAGCCTCAAACAAATGAAGGCAGAAAAGAAACGGGCCGGTAAAGCCGTCGCCACGACAACTGTCAATAACATCGTCTTACAGAAGTTCATCTGGGAACGTGGTTGGTACCGCTGGACCCAACATATGTTGATTGCCTGGGGATGTCTCGGGTCGTTCGCCATCACATTCGGGCTGACGTTCCAATGGATGCGGTTTGATTTGATTGATATCGAGACGTATCAGATTGTCGTCTTTAACATCCCGACCATCAAGATGGCTGCGCACGGGTTGTTCGCGGAGCTCGTCTATAACGGGTTGAACATCACCGCGCTCATGTTGCTCGTCGGCGTGCTCATGGCACTCTATCGCCGAATCAACGACCAGGACGTGAAAGTGACCCAGCGGTTCGAATTTGATATTTTACCGCTCCTCATGTTGCTCATCGTCACTGTCTCGGGGTTGTTGTTGACCGTTTCGTACGTGTTCTTCGGAGGCTTCATCCATCACGAGCTCGCCTTGTTCCATCAATTGACCGTCATCATCTTTTTATGTTACTTCCCGTTCGGTAAACTGTTCCACTTGCCGGTCCGACCGATGGCGGCCAGCGTCCCGATGAACTACCGGGAAGTCGAAGCGGATGAGACCCGTGTCTGCGCCGGGTGCGGGACACGTTATGCGACGGACAATCAAGTCGAGGACGTCCAAGCGATTTTGCAAGCACAGACGATCCAGCTCGGGCTCAGTGATGGGACCCAGCTCTCCGATTACTGCCAACCGTGTCGACGTTCGATGCGTGTGAAGATGCAATTGAACTTGATGAACGGACAGTTACCGACACACCCGGTCGATACGAACACAGGCATGTCGATGCCAGGATTCGGCCGACCGAAGGAGACGAAAGGTGAGGCAAAAGATGAGACACCTGTGCGTTAAGTGCGGCGAACCGACCGGCACGCTTGAAGAGATTGAACAAGTGAAACAATTGCTCGAAGGGTCGGACCAACTCGTAAAAGTCGATGCGGCGCACACGGTCCAAGACCTCTGTCACGGCTGTCGTCGTCGGGCCCGGCTCGATTCGGCGCTCGGACGGCCTGGAAGTGACGGGATGCATTATCCGCTTCAAACGATTAACGGCTATCACGTCAGTGGATTTTCAAAACGAAGAGCGGAAACGTTCTATGGAGGGGAAGACGATGAGTGACTTTTTAACGTCGCCAGAAGTACAGAACTTAATCAAACCAGGCGAAAAATTGATTACAACCCATTGCTGTTACTGTGGCATGCAGTGCGGCATGCATATCCGGGTCGATGAGAAAACCGGGGCCGTCAAAGGCGTTGAACCACGCTACGATTTCCCGGTCAACAAAGGAAAACTTTGTCCGAAAGGCGTCACGGCCTATCAAACGATCGAACATCCGGACCGCATCATGACTCCGCTCATCAAACGGAACGGCAAGTTTGAGAAAGCGACATGGGAAGAAGCACTCGACGTGATCGAAGCAAACTTTAAACGCATTCAACGAGAGCATGGGAAAGATGCGGTGTCCGTCTTCGGCGGCGTCTCGATGACGAATGAAAAATGTTACCTCGTCGGGAAGTATGCGCGGGTCGCACTCGGCACACGGTTCATCGATTACAACGGTCGCTTCTGCATGTCGTCAGCTGCCGGCGGTTTCTTAAAGACACTTGGGATTGACCGCGGAGCGACGCTTCCGTGGACGGAGTTCGAGCACGTCGACACATTCTTTGTCGCCGGTTCGAATATCGCCGAATGTCATCCGACGACGACTCAACATATTTGGAAGGCGAAAGACAAAGGCGCGAAAATCATCGTCGCCGACCCGCGTGAAATTCCGATGGCGCGCGTCGCCGATGTCCATCTCGATTTGAAGCCAGGGACGGATGCGGCGCTTGCGATGGGACTGCTCAACTTTTTAGTCGAACACGATTATGTTGATCAAGCGTACGTGGATGAGCGTTGCGATAACTATGAAGAGTTGAAAGCGTCGGTCCGAGACTGGACGCTCGAACGGACGAGTGAGGTGACCGGTGTCGCCATCGAAAAACTCGAGAAGGCCGGTCATATTTATGGGAAGAGCCCACGTTCGGTCATGTTGTTCGCTCGCGGCGTCGAACAACAGTCAAAAGGCGTCGACAATGTCTCGCTCTATACGTCGATGGCGCTCTTACGAGGCATGATTGGGAAGTTTGCTTCGGGCGTCGCCACGATGACGGGGCAAGGGAACGGGCAGGGTGGACGAGAACATGGACAAAAAGCAGACCTGTTACCAGGCTACCGAAAATTAACTGATCCGAAAGCCGTTGAATATGTGAGCGGGGTTTGGGGCATCGATCCTTCTGAGATGCCAAAACCAGGTGTGTCCGCGTTCGAAATGTTCGATGAGATTCAAGCGGGAACGATTCGGGCGATGCACCTCATGTGTTCGAACCCAGCCGTTTCGGCACCGAACCTTCCGTACGTGTGGGACAGTTTCAACAAACTCGATTTCTTCGTCGTTAGTGACTTCTTCATGTCGGAATCTTGTGAGTTCGCGGATGTCGTCTTACCGGCTTGTTCGTGGGCCGAAGACGAAGGGACGACGACAAACTTAGAAGGACGAGTCATTCGGATCCGAAAAGTGCGCGAACCGCTCGGGGATTCGCTTCCAGACTGGGAAATCATGAAGCGGATCGCTGAGCGAATGGGACGCGGACAGTACTTCCCGTATGAGACGGCGCGTGACATCTGGGAAGAGTTCCGCATCGCGACGAAAGGTGGAGCGGCTGACTACTCTGGGATCACATGGGAACGAATCGACGACGAGTATGGTGTCTTTTGGCCATGTCCGTCCGAAGATCATCCCGGCACACCGACGATGTTCAAAGAACGGTTTGGAACGGCGAATGGAAAAGCAAATTTGCCTGTCGTCACATATCGGCCGGCCGGTGAATATGCGAATGAAGAATATCCGGTCACGCTCACGACAGGTCGGGTCGTCTTCCATTACTTATCGGGCAATCAGACGCGCCGTGTCGACTTCTTGAGCACGATGTCAAAACTGCCGTTCGTGGAGATCCATCCGGAGTTAGCATCAAGTTATGGCCTTCAAACGGGCGACAAAGTCGAGCTTCGCACACGTCGCGGGTCGATTGTCGTCGAAGCATGTTTGACGAAGGCGATTCGAAAAGATACGGTCTTCGTCCCTTATCATTGGGGCAAGGAGCTTGCCATCAATCAATTGACGAACCCGTGTCTCGATCCGATGTCACGCATGCCGGAGTTCAAGGTATGTGCGGTACAAATGAAAAAGTTACCGGCCAACACCCCGTTACACATTAATCCGTTGACGGTCCCGCTCGGATCAAGCGTGCCGTTCATGGCGGACCATGCGATTGCGACGAGCTGTCACGTCATGGATGAGGAGGTTCATACGAAATGAATAAGGTCATGTATTTAGAGTTTGAACGTTGTATCGGCTGTCGGGCCTGTCAGGCAGCTTGCCGCGAATGCGGGGACCACGAGGGGCTCGAGCGCAACTATGTGGATTATATCGATTTCTCGGAGAACCGTCAGACGTTCCCGATGATCTGTATGCAGTGTAAAAATCCGGCTTGTGCTCAAGTATGTCCGGCGAATGCGATTCAAATCACACCAGAGGGCGTCGTGTTATCGGCTTCAGAAGAAAAATGTATCGGCTGCCGGAACTGTACGTTCGCTTGTCCGTTCGGGATTCCGAAGTTCGACTTTGAGAAGAATAAGATGTATAAGTGCGACATGTGTTACGACCGCTCCAAACATGATATCGCGCCGATGTGTGCGTCGGTTTGTCCGTCGGATGCGATTCGCTTCATCGACCATGACGAGATGATGCAACTCCGTCGTCAACGCGTCCAAATGAACATGATCGAAGGGAAAAAGCCTTCGCAAGACGATAAATGGAATTACGTCCCTGAATTCTTTGGCGTCTATTCCGATTGAGATGGAAAGGAAGATGACTTATGTCGAATGAATCAAAAGACCGGGAACGCTTATCCGAACTCGTCGATAACTTGAGTCGGGCCGATGACGTGAAACTGAATCGACGGGCGTTCATCAAATCAACGTTCGGCGCAGGTATCGCACTCGGTCTCGCGACTATCCCGTTCAATATCGCGGCCTTCGTTCGAAGCGAGCCGAGAACCGACCGTCAGTTCATCACGACGGTCGAGGCGCTAGAGCGCGGGAAATCACTCGAATTTGAATATCCGGGTACGGAACCATCGTTGCTCGTTCATTTAAAGAATGGTGAATTCGTCGCCTATAACAACAAATGCACTCATCTGCAGTGCCCAGTGTTTTATGTGGAGGAAGAAGATGTTCTTCTTTGTCCGTGCCATCGTGGTTACTTCGGTGTCGACGGCCAACCACAGGCCGGTCCGCCGCAGCGGGAACTCCCTAAAATCTTGCTTGAAATCGAGAACGGGAAGATTTTTGCGGTCGGAAGAGAGATTCATCATGGGGCGTAACGGTTGGAGTTTAATCGGATTGGTCATATTGCTCGCGACGAACATGATACTCTTGCAATATACAATTGAGAGCTACATGGTGTATGATCACGCCTCGATGCGACTGTATATGATCATCGCCGTCATCAATGTCGGATTGATCGGCTTATTATATCGATATTGGAAAAAAATTGAATATCGTATGAAAGAATAGTCCTCCCCTTGAAACGCTTCCAAATGTTGATTGCGTTTCGAGGGGGTTTGTGTTTAGAATGAAGGCAAGCTTTCATATGGCGCAACGTGTTTTAAGGAAGGTCGGTGGAAATGGCTCATTCAACTAAAGCGATGGTGCTCGAGGAAACAAAAAAATTGGCACATCGAATCATTCATGTCCCAAAAGGCGGTTTTCTGTTCCGAGAACAAGAAGACGCAGCTGAATTTTATATTGTAAAGAGTGGACTGATTCAAATTTCGAAATTGACGGAAAATGGAAAAGAATTGACGTTACGTTGTTTAAGCGCTGAGGCTTGTTGCGGAGAGTTGACGTTATTCGCAATCGAACCAAAATATTTATTTAACGCCAAGGCGTTAGAAGATAGTGAAATTTATGCGGTCAAAATCGAGCGTATTGAAACGATGATTTTGTCGTCGAACCCGGAATTCGTCCGCGAGTTCATGGTCATGATCAACGAACATATGCGGAAACAGCATACGAAATTTAGAGACTTGGTGTTGAACGGGAAAAAAGGAGCGCTCTACTCGACGCTCATTCGTATGGCGAACAGCTATGGGGTGGAAGTCGAAGACGGCATTCTCATCGACTTGAAACTGAAAAACCAAGAGCTCGCCAATTATTGCGGGACATCGCGTGAACGCGTGAATCGCATGTTGAACGAGCTCGCCCAAGAAGGAATTATTTCACTCCCTTCCCGTCAAATCATTATCCATGACCTCGACCGGTTGAAACTGCTCAACCATTGTGAGGACTGTCCGGTCTCGGTCTGTGTCATCGATTGATTACATTATGGCGGCAAGCGATAGCTCGCCTTCAAAATGCTCCAATCCATCGGCCTCGATTGTACAGGCCGATACATAAAACTCGCCATCTTCCATCAACTCATAAGACCGGAGCACGCCTTCGGCTAGCTTGATCCCGTTGGCGCGGACCTCGACGACGACACCTTCCATCGAGCGGACACGCGCTGCGGACAAAAAATCGAGCCATCGTTTGAAATGGCGATAAACGGTGACCGTGGTCCCGTCCCCTAAGTAACCGATGACTGCCTGTGCGTCATCGATCGTCACGTCATGGTGAGTGTCGATCCGAACGAGCAAGGTGTGCAGCGCTTCTAGTTCTTCTAAAGGACTTTCAAGTGGGAATGTGATATCGAGCCCCGTCTCGGTGAACGCAGCCTCGGCAATCGCGACGCCGAAGACACGGAACACGTGGGCCCCGTCTTGACTGAAGAAATATGGTTGTAGCGCCAAGCGAACTTTGGGCGCACAGTGGATTTGAATGAGATGTGACAAATTAATCCCTCCTCTATTCCTTATCGTAAGGAATCGGGGAGGGTTTTTCTGTGTTCAATGTCACAGAAACAAAAGATAGGCGATTTTGTCACAGATTGATGACAGGGTGAGAAAAAAACTCAAGATGCGAAATAAGTGTGAAAGAAGGCACACTTTTTTAAGAGGACGGTCGATAGGATGGGATTAGGGTACGAATTGAACCGTTAAGAGGAGGAATAGACCATGCAACAATTAGACAAAGGGTCACACGCACTCGCCGAGTGGAAGCCAGAGGATGTGGGATTTTGGGAAGGAACGGGAAAACAAGTCGCCAATCGGAACTTGCTCGTTTCGGTCCCGGCACTGACGCTTGCATTCATCGTCTGGCAAATGTGGTCGGTCGCAGCCGTCCAATTGAATTCGATCGGGTTTAGCTTTACGCAAGGCCAGTTGTTCACGTTGGCCGCACTGCCTGGACTTGTCGGGGCGACGTTGCGCTTTTTCTATACGTTCGCAAACAGTATATTCGGCGGTCGGAACTGGACGATCTTCTCGACATCGATTTTGTTGTTGCCGCTCCTAGGCATCGCCTATGCCGTTCAAAACGTCAATACGCCGTATTGGGTATTCATGATTTTGGCCGCACTTTGCGGACTAGGCGGCGGAAACTTCTCGTCATCAAACGCCAACATCGGCGCGTTTTATCCGAAAGCGAAAAAAGGGACGGCGCTAGGGATTAACGGAGGCATCGGGAACTTGGGCGTCTCGCTCGTCCAATTGATCACACCGCTCGTCATCACGACAAGTATTTTCGGGTTCATCGGCGGGAACGCCCTCGTGACCGAGACCGGCGAAGAGATTTGGCTTCAAAACGCCGCGCTCCTTTGGGTCGTGCCGACTATCATTTTGACGGTCTGCGCATACTTGTTCATGGATAACTTACCGACCGCTCGTCAATCGCTTCGTGAACAGGCGAGCGTGTTTAAAGACAAACATTTTTGGATTCAAACATTGCTCTACACGGCGGCGTTCGGTTCCTTCATTGGATATGCCGCAGCGTTCCCGATGATTTTAAAGTTAAAGTTCCCTGAGTCGGACTTGATGGCGCTCGCCTTCCTTGGTGCATTCCTTGGCGCCTCTTCGCGTCCGTTCGGGGGCTGGATCAGTGATAAGATCGGAGCGGCCAAAGTGACATTGATCGTGTTCGGAATCATGGCGCTCGGTACGATCAGTGTCATCATGGCCATCACGAACAGCAACTTGACGATGTTTTTCATCTCCTTCGTCGTCTTGTTCATCGCAACAGGACTCAACTCTGGAGCGACGTTCGCGATGATTCCCCACGTGTTCGTGGCGACGAAGACACCGGCCGTCGTCGGATTCTCGGCAGCGTTTGCTGCTTACGGCGCATTCTTCATTCCGAAGATGTTCGGTTGGTCGCTCGAGCTCGTCGGTTCGTTCAACGGTGCGTTGTTCGTCATGCTAGGGCTCTATGCGATCTCGATTGCCACCACAATTTATTATTACTTGCGCAGCGGTGCTGAGAAGCCGATTCGCTGACAAATCGACGCATGGACTGTGAGGGTCCCTGCTGTCGTTGATGGATAGAAAGGATGAACCAAGATGACACCATGGACCGATCGACGGAGACGACCGTTGGAAGACTTACGCATCTCAGTCATTGATAAATGCAACTTTCGTTGCCGATACTGCATGCCGGAAGAAGCGTTCCGCCACCACCAATTTTTAAAACGAGATGAGTTGTTATCGTTTGACGAGATCGAGCGCTTCGTTCGCATCATCGCCTCACACGGCGTGAAAAAAGTGCGTCTGACCGGGGGCGAACCTCTACTCAGGCCGAATCTCGATGAACTGATTCGCCGCCTTCGCGCGGTCACGACCATCGAGACTATCGGGTTGACGACGAACGGCGTCTATTTAGAACGGATGGCGAAAGTGTTGAAGCAAGCTGGGCTCGACCGGGTCAACGTCAGTCTAGACGCCTTATCGGCCGAGACGTTCGGGATGATGAACGGGCGCGGCACGTCGCCCGAGACGGTATTACGAGGAATCGATGAGGCGAAACGGCAAGGGCTCGAAGTGAAAGTGAACATGGTCGTCCGAAAAGGCTGGAACGATCATGAAGTCGCCTCGATGGCCGCTTATTTCAAAGAACGGAACATCACACTCCGTTACATCGAGTTCATGGATGTCGGCACGGCGAATGAATGGAACGTCGAACATGTCGTGTCGTCTGAATCGATTCTTGAGGTGTTGAAACAACGAAATGGATTACTTGAACCGCTTGCACCCGAAACACTAGGAGAAGTCGCGCAACGTTACCGTTACACGGATGGGGCGCAAGTCGGCTTCATCTCTTCGGTCAGCCAACCGTTCTGCGGAACGTGTACGCGAGGTCGCCTATCGAGTGACGGCAAATGGTACACGTGCCTGTTCGCAGAAGACGGGACCGATATCCGTGAATTGCTCCGCAGTGGGGCGAGCGATGAATTGATTGCCATGACACTAAAAATGGTATGGGAAGTACGGGACGACCGCTATTCGGAAGAACGGTCGCGAACTGGGAGTCGGACGCGAAACCGAATTGAAATGAGTTATATCGGAGGATGAAGACGATGCAAGCACACAACCATGTACATCAAAACACACAGCGTGTCCGGGCAGCGATTTTGACGATCTCGGATACGCGAACACTCGATACGGACGTGTCTGGCGAACATATTTGTACGCTATTAAAAGAAGAAGCACATACGGTCACATACCGTGAGATCACGAAAGATGACTCATTTGAAATCGAAGCGGCCGTCAGACGAATGGTCGCTGAGAAGATGGACGTCATCTTGACGACCGGGGGAACGGGCATCACGAAACGGGACGTCACCATTGAGACGATTCGACCGCTGCTTGACCGAGAAATGGTCGGCTTCGGCGAGTTGTTCCGTTATGTCAGCTTCACGGAAGATATCGGACCGGCGGCGATGTTGTCGCGAGCTTTAGCAGGACGCATCGGGGATACGATCATCTTTTCGATGCCAGGGTCGCGAGGCGCCGTCGACTTGGCGATGACTCGCTTGATTCTCCCTGAGCTCTCCCATATCGTCTGGGAAGCGACGCGATGATCGGCATCGTCTTGGCAGGCGGAAAATCGCGCCGGTTCGGATCCCCTAAATGGCAAGCCTGTTATGAGGACATCTCGTTTGAAGAGCGGGCGCGACAGACACTCGCTACAACGACGACGTCCCAATGGAGCGTCGTACCGGCCGGACAGTCGATGACCTCATATCAACTTGAAGATGACATGGAATGGCGCGGCATGGGACCGCTCGCCGGCATCATCACCGTCATGCGGCACGTCCCGTCTGATTGGTATGCCGTCTGTGCGTGTGATACGCCCTTGTTGCCGCCGACTGTTTACGAACGGCTTGCGACGGAACGCGGGAAGCAGCCGGTTGTCGCCTACGCAGATAATCGAATCCATCCGCTCATCGCCTTGTATCCCCGCTCGATACTGTCCCAGTTCGAAGCCGCTTTACGTCGAGGCGAACGGGCGGTCATGCTTCACTTGACAGAGGCGACAATCGTCTCGTTTGCTGAACGGGACTGGTTTAAAAATGTGAACACACCGAGTGATTATGAAGAATTGCTAGGAAAGGAAGTGGAGTAATGGAAAAGATGTCGACGCTATTTCGTAAGCCGCTCGCCGTTGACGAGGCGGTCATCCGTGTCCAAGAAGCGACGGGGAAAGGTCGGACGGAAACGGTACCGTTGTATCGAGCGAACGGCCGGATTTTAGCGATGGATCTCACTGCGACGCATGACGTTCCAGCATTTAATAAATCTCCGTATGACGGTTTTGCTGTCCAGTCCGCGGATTTGTTGAGAGCGAGCCGCGATGAACCGGTGACATTACCCATTCAATACGTTCAGGGAGCCGGACACGTCGGAGAACCGCTCCGCGCTGGCGAGGCGATTCGCATCATGACCGGGGCAAAAATTCCAGACGGAGTCGATGCGGTCGTCATGCTCGAGCTCGCACAAGCGGATGAACGAGTCGTGACGTTCAAGCGACCGGCCCGCGATGCCAATATTTCCTATCGTGGGGAAGATATGACGGCGGGGACGAATATCGTTGACCGAGGCACCCGCATTAATCCGGGCGTCATCGCCTTGCTCGCTACGTTCGGGTATGAGCAGGTCGACGTATACGTAAAACCGCACATCACCGTGTTTGCGACCGGTGATGAGCTCGTTGAACCGGGACAGAAAAAAACCGATGGGCAAATCTATAATTCGAATGCATATATGATTCTCGCTCAAATCGAGGCACTCGGTGGCGCGGCGACATATGGCGGTATCTTGCCGGATACGTTCGCTTCGACAAAGCGGGCGATTGACGAGGCACTTCGGACGAGTGATGCCGTCGTCACGACAGGCGGGGTATCGGTCGGAGATTTTGATTATTTACCGGATGTATATGAGGCGCTCGGGGCGACGGTGCTGTTTAATAAAGTTGGGATGCGGCCAGGGTCCGTCACGACGGTCGCGCACGTCGAACATCGGTTGTTGTTTGGATTATCCGGGAATCCGTCGGCGTGTTTTGTCGGAACGGAACTGTTTGTAGGCACGTATATGAAGACGTTATTCGGGCAAGCGGAGCGACCTGTCATCCAGGCGGAACTTGGTGTCGATTTCCCGAAAACGAATCCGTTCGACCGGTTCGTGCGTGGACATGTGACGATTGATGCGACCGGGCAGACGGTGGTTCATCCGAGCGGGAAAGACAAGTCGGGCATCGTCTCCTCACTCGCGACGTGTAACGCGTTGATTCATCTGCCAGGCGGAACGAGAGGGTTTCAAAAAGGGGACTCGGTGCGATGTCGAATCATCGATCAGCTTTGATTTTACAAGTGGTCGGCTATCAAAATAGCGGTAAAACATCGTTCGTTTCTGAGCTGACAGCACGCTTGTCGGCGACGGGGCTCCGTGTCGGTGTCATCAAACACCACGGTCACGGAGGGACGTTCGACTTGCCGATGACGGACTCGCATCGTCACGCGTTGGCTGGTGCCGTGCTATCGAGTGTGATCGGTGAAGACGGGACGTTAATCGAGTGGCAAGCGGTCGACACGTTTGAGTTGCTCCTCAACTGGTACGAGGCGCACGTCGACATCGTGATCATCGAGGGATACAAACGGAAAGATTATCCGAAAGTGGTGCTCGTGCGAGACGGGCATGAACAACCGGTCGATGTGACGAACGTGATCGCGCGCGGAGATTCCGTGGCAGACAAGGACCGGTTGATGCGTTTAGTGGAAAGGTGGATGGAGAATGAAATGGTATCAAGTGAATGAACATCCGCTCGAACCGATGGCGCTTTACGAAACGGTCCGGCATCGAAACGTCGGGGCGGTCGTGCTGTTTATCGGGACGGTGCGAGAAATGACGGGTTCCAAACAGACTGAGCTCTTGGAGTATGAATCATACGTACCGATGGCCGAGAAGATGCTCGAACAAATCGCGAAAGAAGTGGCGGAACGTTGGCCTGGTGCGTTGACGGCGATCCATCACCGGATTGGACGACTCGATATCATGGAAGAAGCGGTCGTCATCGCGACGAGTTCTTCCCATCGCGCCGACGCATACGAGGCGAATCGTTACGCCATCGAACGGATTAAAGAAATTGTCCCAATTTGGAAACGGGAGCATTGGACCGACGGCACGAAATGGATGGGTGATCAAAAAGAACAACACCCAGGACGCCCGGAAGGAGTGACGTACACATGATTGAGGTATTATGTTTTGCCCACGTGGCAGAAGAGTTGGCGGTCCGGTCCTATACCGTTTCGGCTCCACAAACAATCGCCGCCTTGCGAGCGGATTTGGCCGAGCGGGGCGTGTCGGGAGCGGAACGTCTCATGTTCGCGGTCAATGAGCGCTATGAGACGGACGAATATACGGTTGCAGACGGAGACACGGTCGCCGTCATTCCAATGGTGAGCGGAGGATAAACGATGGAACTGACACACATGAACGACCAAGGGCGGGCGCGGATGGTCGATGTCTCGGATAAACCGGAAACGACACGGACAGCTCGGGCCCGCACATCAGTTGAATTGAGCAGTGAACTGAAACAGCTCATCACGGATGGTGACCTTGCGAAAGGCGACGTGCTTGCTGTCGCCCAAGTGGCCGGGATTATGGCCGCCAAAGAGACGAGCCGCATCATCCCGATGTGTCACCCGCTCGCCTTGAAAAAAGTCGATTTAACATTCGAATGGGATGAGACACAGCTCATCATCGAGTCGTTCGTGAAGACGAAAGGTGATACCGGTGTTGAGATGGAAGCGTTGACGGCCGCATCGGTCGCAGCGTTGACCGTATACGATATGACGAAAGCGGTCGATAAAGGCATCGTCATCGGGCCGACATACTTGCTTGAGAAACAAGGCGGGAAGTCAGGGGACTACGTCCGATGACACATGTTCCGGAACGTTACGCGCGGCAGGCCCGGTTCCACGGTATCGGTGGGGACGGGCAAGAACGTCTGATGGTGAAACGAGTGCTCGTCGTCGGTCTCGGTGCGCTCGGAGCGGCCGTGAGCGATCAACTTGTTCGGGCCGGCGTCTCACTTATCCTCGTCGACCGCGACTATGTAGAGGTGACGAACTTACAACGACAGACGCTCTATACGGAACAGGACGCACGTGCCGAGACGCCGAAAGCGGTCGCGGCGCTCGAACGCCTGCGGACCATCAACTCAGACGTTGAGTTGGACGCGCAAATCGCCGACGTATCGTGGGATTGGCTTCGGCCTTTGCCGCCCGTTGATCTCGTCTTGGACGCGACCGATAACGTCGAGACACGTCTTCTATTGAACGATTTCGCACTCGAGCGCGGCATTCCGTTCTTGTTTGCCTCTTGTGTCGGGGCATACGGCATGAACTACACGGTGATGCCGGAAGAAGCGCCGTGTCTTCGTTGTCTCATGCGTCATTTGCCGCTAGCCGGTCAGACTTGCGCGACAGCGGGGGTGGTGGCTCCAATCGTGCAACATGTGGCGAGCCGTCAAGCCGTCGAGGCATTGAAATATTTGACGGGGCGTCCTGAAAAGATGGAACGTCGGCTCTTGATTGAAGACATGTGGGAAAACCAGTCGCAGCGACTCGATGTCGCACGGCTCGTCGACGTGTCTTGCCCGTCTTGTCAAACCCATGACTATCCGAGTCTCGTTTCGAATCGACAACAGACAGCGATCCTATGTGGGCGCGATGTCGTCCAAGTCCGTCGGTCCATCGAGGGTCTGGAACCAATCGCGCATCAACTCGAACGGGCGGACATCGCCGTGAAGCAGACACCGTTCACGTTGGAATGGCGATGGCGGAATCACCGGATGCTCTTGTTCAAAGACGGAAGGGTTCTCGTCCATGGCGTTGACGATGCGCATGTCGCGGTCGCGATGGTCGATGAATGTCTTGGTACGTAATTCATCGCATCATAGAGCTTGTTTCTCCCTAAAAAATACAAAATGATACAACAATTTCTGCGACACGTCACCAACGTGAAGTCGGAACGGGTTACTTCGATGAAGTCTCGCTCGTCATCTCAGGTGGGCAATCATCAACGACTGCACTGGCTGGGTCGACAGAAGCAGAGCAGTTCACAAATTGATCATATTTTGGAGACGCCAACTTGTTGGTGTCTCTTTCTTTATGTGAAAGTATGTGAGATAGATTGATGAATATGTGATAAAAAGATGAACCAAAGTTCATTTTCACTTCTCCAATTCGACGAATAGTTGTCACAAATAGTAAGAATAAACCGTTTCCATTCCTTGTATACTCAATCTGTTCACAAGTTGGACACAATGATAAAGGGGGAAGCATCATGCAAGGGGAACGATTGAATAAACGCAACGCTTGGTATCAAGCGGTATGGCGTTGGCACTTTTATGCAGGTCTCATATTTGCACCAATTTTTATTATCCTGGCTGTGACAGGAAGCATTTATTTATTTGAACCGCAAATAACGAAGATGCAATACAAAGACATGATGACGGCAACTTTCACGGAAGAACAGCCGATTGAAGTCCAAAAAGAATCATTCATGACGGAATATCCGGATGCGATGATCACATCGATTCGTTTGCCGGATGAAGGCGAATCGACTCGAATCGGTTGGATGAACAAAGACGAGATGATGTATACATATATTCATCCGGAAACTACAGAAGTTTTAGGAACGCGGTCTGCTGAAGGTAGCATGGATTTATTAGTTGTGATTCATGGCACACTATTAGGTGGTCAAATCGGGAACTGGGTCGTCGAACTCGCGGCGTCCTGGGCAATCATTCTTCTTATTACGGGGACATTCTTGTTTTGGCCGCGTGGTAAGAATCCGCTTCGGATGCTTATGCCGAAGCTTGGGAAAGGACGACAGTGGTGGAAGCAGATGCACGGTAGCGTCGCTTTGTGGTCATCGCTAGGCCTCGTGCTCATTATCAGTTCAGGGTTGGCTTGGTCATCCGTTTCGGGTGCGATGTTGCAGTGGGTTTCCTCGTCGACAAACACGGGAGCACCGATGTATGCCTATGCGTTTGGCGCCAAGCCGGAATCGACCGTGACGACAAAAGAGGTGGCAGAAGACGTACCTTGGGCGACCCAAGCAGATCTCGTTCCAACGTCTTCTCCAAGTACGCTGTTGCCGATTGATTTAAATCAGGTGGTGAACAAGTCCACGATTGATCGACCGTACACAATCTCGCTTCCGGAAGGCGAAACAGGCGTCTATACTGTCACATCGGCAGCAGGTCATCCATTTAAAGAATCGACGGTGAACTTAGATCAATATAGTGGTGAAACACTCAGCTCTGTGACATACGCAGATTACGGGATTCTCGGAAAACTGATTACGGTTGGAATCGCGTTCCATGAAGGTCGCCTGTTCGGTTTACTCAATCAATTGGTCGGTGTCGCGCTTTGTCTAGGTCTCATTTTCGTGGTCATCAGCTCGTTCATGATGTGGCGCAAACGAAAAGTCGGATCCATTGAACAGATGAAGCGGTTTGAGGACGAACGCATTAAACGAATCGTCGGTATCTTGATTTTACTTCTAGGTGTGACATTACCGCTCGCAGGAATCAGTATTCTTGTCGTTCTCCTATTTGATTGGTTGATTGGTCGCCGGAAGTTGAAAGCGAAGGTGGCAGCATGAAACGATTTAAAGCAGTCATTCCTGTCATCCTAGCGACAATTTGGTTAAGCGCGTGTCAACTTCAACCAGTAGAACGCACCATTGATCCGATTGGGATTCAACTGATCGTACCTGAACGTATAGAAGTTGGCTCGACGACGCTTGCGATGAAAGTATCGAATGATGAACGTGTGACGGAAAGCCATATTCAAGTCACGCCTTACGATTCGGAAGAGACCCGGACGTATGAAGTGACAGAAAAGGATGGCTATCTCGTGACGAGCGTGAAACTCGATCAGGGAATCTACCAAGTGAACGGCATGGTCCATGAAGGGCAGAAGGTCTATACGCCGTCCGCATGGATGATTGTCGGTGATGTACCGCAAGACCAAATCGACCAATTGCAGCAACCAATCGTTCACTCACACGACCATGGTGGTGAACATCAGCATTAAAAAAGTAACCGTTGCGTATGCAGCGGTTACTTTCGTTTAAGACGTATCCCGATCTCTCCAATGAGAACGGCAAGGCCCATGAATCCGGCACCGAGAATGGCCATTTGATTCTGGTTGGCGACCCCGATTCCGTTCTCGAATTGATAAATCTCACGTGTTAAGAATTGGATCGGCTCACCGGATGTGAGTGCTTGTTCATAACCGAGCCAAATCAAAATCGAGAATGTGGCAATTGAAACCAAAAGTCCGATGAATGCGGTAGTACTGACACGGATTACGGTTCGAGTCATAGCAATTCCTCTTTTCCTGTTTGTATACGATACGTCACAGAAATAGGAAAAGATTCACAGTGCACTCATTAAGAATTGGATCGGCTCACCGGATGTGAGTGCTTGTTCATAACCGAGCCAAATCAAAATCGAGAATGTGGCAATTGAAACCAAAAGTCCGATGAATGCGGTAGTACTGACACGGATTACGGTTCGAGTCATAGCAATTCCTCTTTTCCTGTTTGTATACGATACGTCACAGAAATAGGAAAAGATTCACAGTGCACTCATTTTGGAATGGTCAACACTTGTCCGACGTAGATGGAGTTGACGTTTGTGATGTTATTGGCCGCTGCGATCTTCGCGACAGTCGTGTTGTACATCGTTGCAATCTTGTAGAGTGTGTCGCCCGATTTCACCGTATATTTCACGGTCGTCGTAGGAGGTGTGACGGTCGTGGTTGGAATGATGAGTACTTGTCCGACGTAAATGGAGTTGACGTTTGTGATGTTATTGGCGGCTGCGATCTTCGCGACGGTCGTGTTGTACATCGTCGCAATCTTGTAGAGTGTGTCGCCCGATTTCACAGTGTATTTCACAGTCGTCGAAGGGGGTGGTGTGACGGTCGTCCCTGGGATGATGAGCACTTGTCCGACATAGATTAAGCTGTAGTTCGTGATGTTGTTGGCAGCCGCAAGCGCCGACACGGTGACACCGTATGTCCGTGCGATACTGTACAACGTATCACCTGACTTCACGGTATACGTTTTGTTCGTCGATGTGTTTTGATAGGCCAGTAATTGCGAGACCGTGACAAATTTGTACCCTTTTGCTTTGAGTTGTGAAATCATCGTTGGGAGTGCGAGCGGTGTACCCGGGGCCCCGGCTCCGGTATGCATCAAGACGATTGAACCCGGTTTGATGTTAGTCTGAACTTTCGTGTTGATTTGGCTCGCGGTCAACCCTTTCCAGTCAATCGTATCAATGTTCCATTGAATCGTGTATCCGTATCCTGCAGCCCCGACACCGCTCAATACGGTACTATTCACTGCACCAAAAGGGGCTCTGAAAATCGGTTTTGTCGTTTTTCCGGTCAACGATTTAGTCAAAGCTTCCGTGCGGTCGAGTTCGGATTTCATCTGCGTGGCAGTCAGTTTGGTGAAGTCAGGGTGTGTATACGAGTGATTTCCGAGTTGATGTCCTTTTGCGGCGATATTTTTAATGTACTGTGGATGGTTATTTGCGCCCGACCCCGTTAAAAAGAAAGTGGCTTTGACATTGTTTTTTGCTAAAATGTCTAAAATCTTGTTCGTGTTCGCCCCGTCTGCCCCGTCATCGAACGTCAATGCGACGACCTTGCTCGTCGTGTTCACGCTCGTGACAAATTTTGAAGCGGCGGCACTGACGGAAATCGATTGTGTGATCACCATCGCCAATAAGATGAACAGTGCCATCGCCCCACGAATGCCCTTACGTTTCATCTGAATTCGCCTCCATTCATGATGTAACTCTCTTGATGTTAAGACTTTCCAAATGATTGACCTTGATATATTTTATATACCCCTTTTTAGAAATGATGGACTAAAATTCGGAAATGTACTCAATAAATTTTGATTCAACTATATGTGTGAAATTTGTGAGAATGTATCGTGGTATATATCACAGAATGCTCACACTCTTTTTGGAAAGAGATGGTATCATGAACAATGTGTGAAAGATGTAAGCGATTTATAAGGAGGACTTATGATGAAAAAGATGATGACACGGTTTGGGGTCGTGTTTGGACTCATCGGGTTATTCGTACTCGGTGCGTGTGGTACGGAGAAAGAAGCGGAGAGCGCGGCTGTTCCACAGTCAATGGAACCGGTCGAGGCAGAGTTGACGGTAGAGGCAACGGCTGAAAAGGGAGAGGCGGTACCTTTATCAGTAACAGTCACGCAAGATGGTCAACCTGTAGACGATGCGGATGAAATCAAGTTCGAGGTATGGAAGAATGGTGCGAAGGAAGAAAGTGAGATGATCAAGGCGTCACTCACGAAAGACGGTATCTATGAAGCGGAGACGACGTTCGCGGAAGAAGCGGTCTATACGGTTCAGGTTCACGTGACAGCGCGTTCGATGCACACCATGCCGACGACAAACGTGACGGTTGGACATCCAGAAACGGCTGCTGAAGCAGAAGAAGAGAGTGAGCATCATCACCACGCTGGAGCGGATATCACGCTTGACCCGAAAGAGGCGACAGCAGGGGAAGAACAACCATTCATGGTACACGTCATGATTGAAGACGAGATGCTCGCAGGGGCGGAAGTACAACTCGAAATCTTCCAAGACGGGGCAGAGAAGCATGATTGGGTGAAGTTAGAGGAAGCAGATACTGGGATGTATAAAGGTGCACACACCTTTGCTGAATCAGGCGCATACAACGTTCAAGTCCATGTCACGAAAGGTCATGATATTCATGAGCACGTCATGGAGACGGTAAACGTTAAATAAAAAATCGGCTCACGTTGAGCCGATTTTTTATTATGCATTTTGGTAAAGGGATTCAACTTGTTGTTGAAGCGCTTCGTTCTCCAAGTACTCATCGTATGTTGCTTCTTTGTCCACGATGCCATTCGGAGTCACTTCGATGATGCGTGTCGCGATCGTCGAGATGAGCTGATGGTCATGTGAGCTGAAGAGAAGCACGCCTTTGAACGACTCGAGACCGTTGTTGAGTGCTGTGATCGATTCGAGATCCAAGTGGTTCGTCGGATCGTCAAGGACGAGTACGTTCGAGTTCGAGAGCATCATCTTCGAGAGCATGCAGCGTACTTTTTCTCCTCCTGAGAGGACAGATGCCTTCTTCATGACTTCTTCACCTGAGAAGAGCATGCGGCCAAGGAATCCACGAAGGAACGTGTCTGACTCATCGGCAGGTGAGAACTGGCGCAACCAGTCGAGGATGCTCTTTTCTGAGCCCTCGAAGTACTCCGAATTGTCTTTCGGGAAGTATGACTGAGTTGTCGTGACGCCCCATTTGACTGACCCTGTGTCTGGCTCCATCTCACCCATGAGAATTTTGAAGAGTGTCGTGATGGCAACGTCCGAACGACCGACGAATGCGACTTTGTCCGTCTTGTTGAGTGAGAACGTGACGTTGTCGAGTACTTTTACACCATCGATTGTCTTCGATACGTTATCGACATAGAGAACATCGTTTCCGATCTCGCGCTCCATCGTGAATCCGACGAACGGATAACGACGTGACGACGGACGGATGTCATCAAGTGTGATCTTATCGAGCAACTTCTTACGAGACGTCGCTTGACGTGCTTTCGATGCGTTCGAGCTGAAACGTGCGATGAAGTTTTGAAGCTCTTTGATTTTCTCTTCTTTCTTCTTGTTCTGGTCTGCCGCCATACGTGTAGCGAGTTGGCTAGACTCATACCAGAAGTCGTAGTTCCCGACATACAATTGGATTTTTCCAAAGTCGAGGTCGGCCATGTGCGTACAGACTTTGTTCAAGAAGTGACGGTCGTGGGAAACGACGATGACTGTGTTTTCAAAGTTGATCAAGAATTCTTCTAACCATTGAATCGCTTTTAGGTCAAGTCCGTTGGTCGGCTCGTCTAAGAGGAGGATATCTGGCTTACCGAAGAGCGCTTGGGCAAGAAGGACTTTGACTTTCTCCCCACCTGTGAGTTCGCTCATTTGTTTCTGGTGGAGCGCTTCAGAGATACCAAGACCTTGGAGGACCATCGAGGCTTCCGACTCTGCTTCCCAACCGTTCAACTCAGCGAATTCTCCTTCGAGTTCAGCTGCGCGCATCCCGTCTTCATCTGAGAAGTCTTCTTTCATGTAGATGGCGTCTTTTTCTTTCATTACTTTGTAGAGACGCTCGTGACCCATGATGACGGTCTCGAGAACTGCACTGTCCTCATACGCGTAGTGGTCCTGTTTGAGGACGGCGAGACGTTCGCCCGGTGTGATGCTGACATCACCCGTCGTCGTATCTTGTTCACCTGATAAAATCTTTAAGAATGTCGATTTTCCGGCACCGTTCGCACCGATCAATCCGTAACAGTTGCCTGGCGTGAACTTGATGTTCACCTCTTCAAACAACTTGCGACCGCCAAATTGTAGGCTGACGTTATTTACTGTAATCATGTATGGTATCCCTCGTTTTTCTGATTAGTTTACGACGTGTATTGTATCACGTTTTTGAAAAACGCGCAGTCGCGTAAAGAGTGGAAGTGAAAAATGACTCTATTCGGTAATTCCCAACATATCATATGTTTAGTAAAAACATAACGTCTCACTTAATACATTTGGTTACTTGAAGTGAGACGTTGTGTCAAAGCAACGAAGTAAACGAATTCCTTCAGGGGAAATAGTGCAGTTCAGTTGCCATATTTCTAATCCGGAAGGTATCGCATCGTTAATCAATTGACGAATTAGATGGTCTTGTTTTCGGTTGGGATTACCGGTATAAATTGGTGCGTCATATAAAAAAACATATAAGAGGACTGCTCTTCCGGTTTGGGGTAGAGTGGAAATCAGAGCGTAGAGATGACGAATCAAACGTTCTGTTTCGATGGGTCGTTTCAATCGTCTACGTTTAAAGTGTGGGAGAGGAATAGTGAGTAGTTCGCTGAGCGGAGCCTTCACTTCCATGAAGATTCCATCAATCTGAAAATCGATTCGTGCACCGTCAGTTACTATTTCACGTTTGATTCCCCTCGGGGTTGAGAAAGCATCAAGCTGGTTCTCGAGTAAGAAAGCTTCAACATAGTCGTTGACACGACCTTGATTGATTCCAATCCATTGTTCACCATCGACTGAAATGGCTTCGACTGTAAAGCGAGTTTTACGATTCGAGTCATAGGTTTCTGAGACTAGGCAGGGGGTGTTTTCAAATATAATATCTCCAATCCTTCCTGTTACTGGACAATGGCAAGGCGCGAGCAAATCATCAACGAGTACGTCCATGACAAAGCGATTACGTCTGTTTACAATTATCGCTTTTTTCAAAGGTTCTTCAAATAAAATCATTGCTACTTTTACGTGAAATGACGGTATTCAACTCAAATGCTACATTTCCTGCGAGTGCGCGTGAAATCATACATTGATCTTTCGCTTTTTTCGCGATGCGCTCGACAAGCGTGATGTCTCGGTCGGTCATCTCTGTAGGTACATGAATCGTTGTCGCATAGCGAATTGTCTCGTAAGTGAAGATGCCGTTTGTCACATCGACGATGCCCTCTGCATCAATCGTGATACCACGATGAGTCAAATCACTTCGCCCGAGTACGGCTGCGAGTGTGATGATATAACACGTTGCCGCTGCCCCGAGTAACATCTCATCCGGATTCGTGCCGACTCCGGGACCGTCCATTTCGGGTGGAATCGAAATCTGTGTCTTTAATCGCTCGGCCTCGAGGGTGCCGACGTCGTTTCGTCCGCCATCCCAGCCGAGGTTCATGCTAAATGTATGCTTCATCAAAAATCGCCTCCAATGTCTCTAGTGTAAAAGAGAACGATTGGAGGCGCATGTGTTATGCTTGTGCGCGCTTCGCGAATGTGCGAAGTGTTTCGATGATAACCGTTGTTGCTTTTTCCATGTTGTTCACAGAGATGTATTCAAACTTCCCGTGATAGTTTTCGCCACCTGTGAAGATGTTCGGCGTCGGAAGGCCCATGTAAGAAAGTTGCGATCCGTCTGTCCCACCACGAATCGGTTCAATCTTCGGTTCGATGCCAAGGCCGCGCATGACGTCAGCGACGGTATCGACGATGTGTTTCACTGGTTCGATTTTCTCGGCCATGTTGTAATACTGATCTTCCATCTGGAGTTCAATCCGTTCTTCCCCGTATTTTTGTTTCCATTCGAGGACAAGTTTCTCCATCAACGCTTTACGTGCTTCGAACTTTTGTTTGTCGTGATCGCGGATGATGTATTGAAGCGTCGTCTTCTCGACGTCCCCATTGAAGCCGTTCAAGTGGAAGAACCCTTCGTAGTTGCTCGTACGTTCCGGTGCCTCATCAGCAGGCAAACGGTTTTGGAACGCCATCGCAAGCTTCATCGAGTTGACCATCTTGTTCTTGGCGCTACCTGGGTGCACGTTCGTCCCGTGGAAGGTGACGGTCGCACCGGCTGCGTTGAAACTCTCATACTGCAACTCTCCAAGTGGACCGCCGTCCATCGTGTAAGCGAAGTCCGCATTGAATCGGGCGACATCGAATTTATGTGGTCCACGTCCGATTTCTTCATCCGGTGTGAAGGCGATGCGGACCGGCCCGTGTGGAATCTCAGGATGAGCCAATAAGTGTTCGATCGCTGTGACGATTTCAGCGATTCCTGCTTTATCATCCGCGCCGAGGAGTGTCGTCCCGTCCGTTGTCATGAGCGTATGCCCGACATACCCGTCCAGTTCCGGGAAGTCTTTTGGTGATAAAACGACATTCAATGACTCGTTCAAGACGATGTCGCCACCTTCATAATGCTCGACGAGTTGAGGGGACACGTTCGTTCCTGTGAAGTCGGTCGCCGTATCGACGTGGGCAAGGAAGCCGATTGTCGGGACGTCATAATCGACGTTACTCGGAAGTGTGGCGAAGAGATACCCGTATTCGTCCGTCTCGACATCTGTCAGTCCGAGATCTTTCAATTCTTTCTCCAAATGGCGAATCAAATCCCATTGTTTGGCCGTCGATGGTGTTGTCGTACTTGTGAAATCTGACTGTGTATCAATCTTCGCGTACGTCATTAAGCGTTCAATTAATTTTGCTTGCATGGATTGCCCTCCTCTAATAAGTTTCATCTTCATTAGTTTATCACGCGCAATCGAAGTCGAAACAAAAAAGTCGCGCCCATCGATGACGCGACCTGTTCAAAAGAGAAACGGATATAGAATCGGCAAGATAAACGAGGTGAAGATTGCGGTCAATCCCATTGCGGCACCACCTGTTGCACCGGACAACGGATGTTCCGTTGCCGCCTGAGCGGTCCCAATCCCGTGACTGATTGTGCCGAGTGTGAGTCCACGCGTGAACGGGTCGTCCATACGAATCCACGTCAATAAGACCGGTCCGAGCATCGCCCCTAAAATACCGCAGGCAACGGCGATCGAGGCCGCAAGTGTTGCATCCCCCTCTAGTTGTCGAGCCAATTCAAGGGCAATCGGGGACGTCGCCGATTTGACCGATAGTGCAATCAATACGTTTTCGGTGAAAGAAAATAACTTGCCGAAAAGTACAGCCACAAAAATCGTAGAGAGTGACCCAAGTACGATGGCACTCAGGGCCCGTTTTGCCCGAGCGAGTAACACGGGTAAGTTGCGATAGAGCGGTAACCCGAGGGCGACCGTCGCTGGTCCGAGTAAGATGGTGATGATATCGGTAGCCGGTTTATACGCATCATAGGACTGTCCTGTCACGAGTAACAGAAGAATCAAAATCGCTGTACTTAAGAAGACGACATTGGTGAACGGAGATGCCCACTTCATGGAAAGTCGACGACTGAGCGAATACACGAGAATCGTCAATCCAATCCAAACGTATGTCATGATATCTCACCGTCTTTCCCGGAAACAAACGCCGTCACGACCATCCCGACCGCCATGCTGGCGAGTAACGTGATAAGGAGCGGGATACCGGCAGCTTTTAACAACGTGCCGTACGCCATAAGGCCGACGGCAATGGGGATGAAAAAGAAAGCGAGATGCTTCGTTAAATATCCGGCACTGTCCTCAATCCATTCCACGCGAATGACTTTTGTCAACAAGAGGACGAGCAAGAGCACCATGCCGATGACGCTGCCTGGTACTTTCCACGAGAACGTCTCAACCATCCAGTTTCCGAGCGTGCTCAACCCAAACAAGAGTGAGAGCCCGATAATCCATTTTAATAATTTCATATACATGACTTCCTTTCACGTCATTCAAAACGTATGAATCTTCTCAAATTCAACGAGAGAGGTCAAGAAAAGGGTATAACAAAAAAGGTAAGGGGTACATATGTTCGGGATGCTATACTACATCTATCATAAACAAGCGGGGTGCCGAGATGGAACTAAAAACGATTGAGCAATTTATTCAAGAGCATGGATTACAAAACAGGGAAGACATTTTACATGCGTTCACAAAGCGGGTCAATTTGACAACTTTGCCACGGACAACAAGGGAAGAAGTAGCGGTTGGCCATTCTAAGTTTGGCGGATATCCTGACTTACCACACGCAGACTTGCATCCTGGAGAGAATATGACGTTTTTAGCTCAGTTTCGTTTAAGTGATTTAGCTGAGTTTGAATCCGTAGATGCACTCCCGAAAGAAGGGGTGTTGTCTTTCTTCTATGATTTAGAAGAACAACCTTGGGGAGATGTGGATGAACGTCATCTTTGGCGTGTTCTGTTTACTGAAGAATCGAAACTTGAGCGAGTGCGAGTTGGGGAAGCATTAAATGAACGTGCCGTTTCCTTTAAAGAAAGCTATGCAGAGAATGAATACAGTTTATATGAGCTGCTCGACGAAGAGATGTACGATCGGTTACTCGAACGATTCGAACAAGAAGAACTTCATGCAATCGGTGGACATCCGAGTGAAGTGCAAGGTGACGTTTTTGAAGAGATACAAGAAACATATGGGGAACGATTCGATCATCCTTTCCTATTGTTTCAAATGGACACGTCTGAAGAGTTAGACGTCATGTTCGGGGATGCAGGTATTCTCTATTTTCTCATTCCGGAAGATGCTCTCCGTGCCAAACGGTTTGGAGAAACCGAAATCATTATGCAGTGTTATTGAACGCAAAAAAGGGAGCCGACTCGAATGAGTCGACTCTCTTTTGATTATGCTTGTTTTTTCTTACGGAATCGTGCGAAGAACTCATAGACGATTGGTACGATGAGCAACGTGAGAAGTGTCGAACTTGTGAGTCCGCCAATCACGGTGACCCCGAGACCTTTCGAGATGAGGGCGCCACCCTCGAGACCGAGTGCGAGTGGTGCGAGTGCACCGATTGTCGCGAGTGCGGTCATCAGAATTGGGCGAAGGCGTGTGCCCGCTGCCTCAAGTAACGCTTCACGTGTTGATAAACCAGCTTCTTCTTTATGAATGACGCGGTCAATCAAAACGATGGCGTTCGTGACGACAATCCCGATCAACATGAGTGCCCCGATCAAGGCAGAAACCGAAATCGTTTCACCCGTGATGAGAAGGGCGACGAGTCCCCCGATAATCGCATACGGAAGTGAGAACAACACGACGAATGGCGTGAGTGCCCCACCGAATGTGATGACGAGAACCAAGTATACGATGGCAATCGCGGCGAGCATCGCAAGACCGAGCTGTGTGAACGATTCTTGAATCTGTTCCGTTACACCGCCGACATCATACGATACGCCAGACGGAAGCTCAATCTCTGAAACGCGTTCTTCAATCGCAGCAGACGCTTCTGTCGCTTTATCTGTGCTGAGTTCAACGCTTACTTGTGCGAGCAGTTTTCCGTCGCGCTCGACGAGTGTGTCCGGTGTTGTGCCTTCTTCGATCTCAATGAAGTCTGAAATCGGGCGTGGACCGAACGGTGTCGTGATTTCTTGTGCTTGCAGGTCATCGACACTGTCATACGTCACTTGCTCGTTCGGGATGACGACGTCTAACTGTTTGTCATCCACTGTGACACTTGTAAGTGGACTTTCTGGTGTCTGGAACTGACTGATGACTTGCGCGATTTGACCTGCCGACACACCGGCTTCTGCAGCGGCCTGTTGGTCGACGTTGAACGTGTATTGTACATAGGACTCACGTAAGTCAGATGTCGCTTGACGGACATAATCCGTTTCCTCTTCAATCGTTTCGATGAAAGTCGGCACGATGGCTTCTAGATCTTCAAGCGAGTTGGCATAGACGTTGTATGTGACACCGCTCGTTGCGCCGCCACCTGAGAAGTCTTGTTCTTTCCATTCCCCGTTCGAAGTGAGTTCGTTCAATTTCTCGATATCAGCTAACTTCACATCCGCGAAGTCTTCCGTATCTGGATCATATTGAACGATGAAGATTCCTTGTTTGTTGTTTCCGGGGTTCAGCGGGTTCTCTCCACCGACCGTGAACTGAACATCCGTTGCGTTCGGTTGTTCTTCCATGAAGTATTCTTCTGCCACTTCTGCTGCGGCAATCGAATCTTCAAGTGTTTGACCAGGTTCTGGGTCGAACGTGACGAACAACGTCTTCTCCGAATCCTGATTCAAGAAGTTGACCCCAATCGCTGGGACAAGGGCAAAGCTACCAATCAATAGGGCAGTCGCGAGACCGAACACGACGAGTTTATGGTTCAGTGACCAGTTCAAGACGCCACGATACCATTCCGCGAGCTTGCCTGGACCTTCTTCTGGCTTCAACTTGTCGCGGTTTTTAAAGAACGAGTCGGCCATCATTGGTACGACCGTGATCGCGACGAGTAACGAAGCGAGTAATGCGAAGACGACAGTCAATGCGAACGGCAAGAACAGTTCACCGACAAAACCAGTGACAAATCCAAGGGGCAAGAATACTGCAATCGTGACGATGGTCGACGAGGCGATCGGGATGAATACTTCTTTTGTTGCCGCGATAATCAACTCTTTACCGCGAAGTGGTTCGTTCGAACGCGTGAGTCGACGGTAAATGTTCTCGATGACGACGATAGAGTCATCGACGACGCGCCCAATCGCAACGGTCATCGCACCGAGCGTCATGATGTTCAACGTGATATCCAACTGCTTCAAGACGATGAGTGCCATGAGAAGCGACAACGGGATCGAGATGACGGCGATGATCGTCGATCGGAAGTTACGTAAGAACACTAAGATGATGAGGATAGCGAACAACCCACCAAGTAATGCTTTAGACAACATGGTTTCGACCGACTCTTCAATCGGTTGTCCTTGGTCGAGTGTGATCGATACATTCGCCGTATCGTTTTCAGCTTCGAAGTCATTCAATACTTCTTTGACGGCGTTGACGACATCGACCGTGTTCGCATCTTGTGTCTTCGTCACTTGTACGCCAATTGAACGTTCACCGTTCGAGCGAGAAATCGATTCTTCGATTCCTTTGTCCTCGATTGTCGCAAGTTCACTCAACGCGACAGTCGGAACCGTCGTCGGAACGTTTGGTGGTAATGCCGATGGTGTTTCCGTCGGGACCTCTGTTGGCACGTCTGGCGTTTGACCAGGTGGCAATTCAGTCGGGGCAGACGGTGTCGTCGGCGTTGATTGTGCTGGTGAGTAAGGGATTTGAAGATCGCGGAACGCTTCGAGTGTCTCCGACTTGCCGTCGATGACGACCGCTTGCTCCGTATCCCCTAATTCATATAACCCGAGCGCGATCCGAGCGTCATTTGCTTGAATCAATTGTTTGACCGTGTCTTCTGTCAAATTGTATTCTGCGAGCGCATCTTGGTCGAATTGAAGCTCGACGCGGCGAATCTCTTGCCCGGCAATTTGGACGGTTTGCGCACCTTCCACTCCTTCAAGAGCAGGCTGTACTTCTTCTTCGACGAGTTTTGTCAATTCGGCCAAATCCAGGCTTTCATCCGAGATGGCAGCCCCGATTACCGGGAAAGCGTCGAAACTGAGACGCGACACTTGAGGGTCTTGTGCCGACTCCGGCAATTCGACGTTGCTTAACGCATCTTTGACTTGTTGCTCCGCTTCATCCATATCGGTACTGAAATCATAATCGATTTGGATGTTCGAAGCGTTTTGGAATGACGAAGAGCGAACTTGTTCCACACCATTTAAATTCTGAAGGCGATCTTCTAACACGGTGCTGACTTCTTCGAGCACTTGCTCAGGGGATGCACCTGGATAAATGGTTGTGACCGAGACGGTCGGAGTCGTAATGTCCGGTAACGTCTCGAGCTTCATCGTCAGACCGGCGAAAAGACCGGCGGCCGTCAAGATGATCGTCATCAACCAAACCGCAAACTTGTTGTTGACGGAGAAGGACGTGATTTTCTGCATGGGTTTTTAATCTCCTCTATTATTATGTTGTTTTATGACTCACGATCGATGTCGTGGGCTCGTTCAATCAAGCGTGCGATAATCGCTTGTTTGAGTTCGGCAGGGGGAACACCGACACCGAAGTGTTCGGACATCATCATACCTTCGAGTGCATAACGAATGATCATCGTTTCCACCGGATCAGCCGTTTGTTGGAACTGTACGAAGAACGTATCCAAATCATGTTTCCAACGATTGGCGTACTCTTGGTCGACTTCGAACAACGTGAGAAATGCAATCATCTTCTCGACGTCGATTTGGATGGCAGCACGCTCAGGATGCAACTTCGTTTCATCAAATAGACGAACGAATGCCTCGACAGGTCCATGGCCTTCATCTTGCAATGAAGCATATAACTCGTTTTGTTCTTGTTGTAATCGTTCGACCATCGCCGTCATCAACGCTTCTTTTGAAGGATAATGATAAAGAAGTCCCCCTTTAGATACACCCGCAGTCTTGGCGACTTCATCTAGGGTAAGTTGATGCACGCCGTGGTTCATGATGATGTCGGTTGCCGCATCCAACAGCTTTTGCTTTGTAACGTTCGATCGGTTTGACATATCTCCACCTCTTTCTGTACCGACCAGACGGTTTGTTTGATTTTACTATATCGTCTCCATTCTTTTGAAGTCAAGAAATGATGTCCTCAAAACTGTCACGAATTGCACATGTAATATGATAGCGATTGCAGAAAAGTCTTGACGTGAGAATGATTATCAGTGATGATAGGTACTGAGAGTAATTATCATTACCAGAGAGAAATAACCGAACGTGGGGGAATGACAGATGAACAAAAAATATGCAGCTTTAGGAATTTCAGCAGCGTTAACGACATCGCTCCTTGCTGCTTGTGCAAGCACAGATGAGACAACTTCAAATGAAGGCTCAGACGATTCGAACGTCGTCAATGTTTACTCGAGTCGCCACTACGATGTCGATCAACAATTATATAAACAGTTTGAAGAAGAAACAGGCATCAAGGTCAACGTAGTGGAAGGGAAGAGCGACGAACTTCTCGAGCGTTTGAACACAGAAGGGGAGAGCACAGAGGCTGACCTCTTCATCACTGCAGATGCTGGAAACTTGTATCAGGCGAAAGAAGCGGGACATCTTCAAGCGGTCGATAGCGATGAGCTTGAGTCAAACATTCCTGCAAAATATCGTGACACAGACAACGAGTGGTTCGGTTTGACGAAACGTGCGCGTGTCATCGTGTACTCAAAAGATCGCGTGAAACCAGAAGATTTGTCGACGTACGAAGCGTTGACGGAAGAACAGTGGAACGGCAAAGTGCTCGTGCGTCCATCGGAAAACATGTACAACATCTCACTCCTCGCATCGTTCATCGAAGTGAACGGTGTCGATGAAGCGAAAGAGTGGGCGAAGGGCTTAGTGAACAACATGGCACGCGACCCACAAGGGAACGACCGTGACCAAGCGAAAGCAGTCGTCGCTGGCGAAGGGGACGTGGCCATCATGAACACGTACTACATGGGGCTCATGTTGAATTCTGAAGACGAGGAAGAGAAGAAAGTCGCTGAACAACTCGGTGTCTTCTTCCCGAACCAAGATACAACAGGCACACACGTGAACATTTCGGGTATCGCGATGACGAAAGCATCGAAAAATACAGAAAACGCTCAAAAATTGATGGAGTTCATGTCAGAACCGTCAGCTCAAGAGAAGTTTGCGAGTGTGAACTATGAATATCCAGTCAACGAGTCGGTTGAACCGAATGAGCTTCTCCAGTCATGGGGTGAGTTCAAAGAGCAGGATATCAATCTCTCTGTACTCGGTGAAAACCAACAAGAGGCAATCCGTATCTTTAACGAAGTAGGTTGGAAGTAAGATGACTTCGGCTTGAACGAGAGTTCAGGCCGGAGATTTTTGCGTTCTTCACACCCTAAGCGCTACACGGGATGCACAGAAACTGATATGATGGGACAGGAATTGATAGTTTACAGAACGGGAGCGGTACGACATGAACTGGCACGCAGTAAAACGACAACTGAATGGATGGGCGATCCTCAGCTTTCTCGCGATTTTATTGATTGTCTTGCCGGGAATTGTCGTGCTCGTCGAATTGTTCGCCCCGGTCAATGACAATTGGCAACACATTCAAGAGTACCTGTTGCCCCGTTACGTGCGAAACACGCTGTTCATTATGGTGGCTACAGGAGTCTTGACGACCGTGATCGGAACGAGCCTCGCTTGGTTCGTGACCGTCTATGATTTCCCGTTCCGTCGTTTCTTTAAATGGGCACTCATCCTGCCGCTCGCGATTCCGCCTTATATCGGGGCGTATACGTATCACGGCATCTTGAACTATACGGGTGTGATCCAGACGACGTTACGAAACGAATTTGGTATCACCGTCGATCAGTCGTACTTCAACATCATGTCGATTCAAGGAACGGTATTTATCTTTACCTTGTTCCTCTATCCATACATTTATACGATCACACGAGCGTTCCTGCATAATCAATCGTCCTCGATGATTGAGAACGCGCGAATTCTCGGTCGTGGCTCGTGGGACATTTTCTTCACGGTCGTCATACCGATTTCCCGAGTCGCCATCATCGGTGGTGTCAGTCTCGTGTTGATGGAAGTGCTCAACGACTATGGCGTCGTGAAATATTTCGGGATTCAGACGTTTAGTACCGCCATCTTCAGCACGTGGTTCGGGATGAAGGATACATCGTCGGCGCTGAAGCTTGCGGGCACTCTCATGATTCTCGTCATCGCCATTTTGACGATGGAACGGCTCGTGCGAGGACGGAAGCAGTTCAGTTACGCTTCGACGAAAGTGAAACCGCTCAAACCGAGACCGCTGCAAGGCTGGCATCGCTATGCGGTATTCGCATATGTTTCGCTCGTCTTTGCGATTGCATTCGTCATCCCGTTCACTCAGTTGGCGGCATGGACGTTTCTGACGTTCGATACGGTCTTCACGGAAGAATTTTGGCAACTTGTTTGGAATACGGTTCGGGTCGCCTTTACCGCGACCGTGATTATCCTACTGTTCGCACTCATCATCGCGAACTATACACGACTCTTCCCGTCGAACATGACACGCGTCATTTCGAAAGTGACGACACTCGGATATTCGATTCCGGGAGCAGCCATCGCGATTGCGGTCATCACGCTCTTCTTGTGGCTCGATGACAAAGTGCTCGAAACGGCACGGGCGCTCGACTTGAGTCAGACGTTCGTGTTCCGCACGACGCTCATCATGCTCATCTTTGCCTACGTCATCCGCTTCCTCGCCATCGGCTACAACTCGATCGAGAGCGGGTTTGAGAAAGTAGGGAAGTCGTTTACCGAAGCATCCCGTATGCTGGGGTGGAATACGGTCCAAACGTTCTTTCGCGTCGATATCCCGATGATCAAAGGCGCCATCATGAGCGCGTTTATCCTCGTCTTTATTGATATTATGAAAGAGTTGCCGTTGACGCTCTTTTTACAACCATTTAACTTTTCGACGCTTGCGACACAGGCGTTCAAATACGTGAGTGATGAGAAGATTCACGAAGCGGCACTCGCTTCCATCGTCATCGTCCTCATGAGTGGACTGTTGATATTCGTTTCCCACAAGGTGCTTGATAAGGAGGCCGACTAATGTTTGTTCAAATCAATGATTTACATTTTAGCTATAAAGGTGCACATGAAGAGACAATCAAAGGGTTCTCGATTTCAATCACGAAAGGTGAAATCGTCTCGCTTCTTGGGGACAGCGGATCGGGGAAGAGTACGATTCTCCGTTTGATCGCAGGACTCGAGATGCCGAACCAGGGCGTCGTCGTCGTGAATGACTGTGTCTGTTGCGACGATTGTCAGTTCATGCCGCCAGAAGATCGTGGCGTGGGGATGGTCTTCCAAGACTATGCACTCTTCCCGCACATGACCGTTGAAAAGAACATTCGATTCGGTCTTCATAAACTGAACCGCAAGGAGCGGAATGCGCGTGTCGAAGAGATGCTCGCGCTCGTCAACTTGACGGAGTTCCGTCACCGTTATCCGTACGAACTCAGTGGGGGACAACAACAGCGTGTCGCGCTCGCGCGTGCGCTCGCACCGAAGCCGGCGCTCTTGATTCTAGACGAGCCGTTCAGTAATTTGGATACGTCACTTCAACACAGGATTCGCGACGATTTGCGTCGTCTCTTGAAGCAGACAGGTACGACAACGATTTTCGTAACGCACGATGAGGAAGATGCCGAGGCACTTGCCGACCGGATTGTCTACCTTGGAGAAGGCAAAATTAAAAAGCAGATCATGACGGAGAACAACAAGACGTTCAACCCGCAAATTCCTTGCTTCGTATAAACAACAAAAGACCCCTTACTCATTTCTAAAGCGAGTAAGGGGTCTTTTTGTCATTTTGTCATCTCGGAAGGTTTTGACTCATTTCCAAGTTGATCAATCGCAGTCACGTAGTAGGATGCATTGTTCTCATTTGTGACCTCGATACTTTTTCGTGCATGGGAAGGGATACTTTCGATATGAGTCGCTTTTCCGTCGATGACTTCGTAGACTCGATATCCAATCACGCTCTCTTGACGAACGGCGTGCCATGTCAATAAGTTACCTTTCAATTCGACTGCCGTCGGTGTCTCGAGATCGACAGTTTCGTTCAGTTCGGTATCCACCAGCTCTGTATAGACGACGAATCGTTCATCATAGCCCCCGTCCCCGAACGTACCCGAACAGGTAATCAAATTTAAGTTCCGATTTGATGTGGCACCGAAAATCTCTTCAATTGGCGCGGTTTTCGTATCATATCGTTCTGTTTTCGTGACGCGGAACCGAAGGGTGTTACCCGCCTCATCTTGAATCAGAACGTCATCGCCTTTTGTCAGTTGATCGAGTTGATAAAAGATAGCCGGGCCGGTCTTGCTGTCGACGTGACCGGCAATCACAGCATTTCCTTTGCTACCCGGTGTGACACCGGGTTCGAACCACCCGACCTGGTTCTCATCTTCTGGTACACCCATCTGTCCATTATCGAGGACCCCGACTTGTTCGATGGCGGTGTCGACATCGATTTTAGGGATCTGGATTTGAACAGGGGTGACGGCCTTGGCGTTTTCTTCTTCCTCGGCTAAGCGTAGCTTTTTCACCTCTTCCTGTAGAAGTGAGAATTCAGCCGTTAAATCCGGGCTCTCCTCTATTTGTTTTTCTTCTACAGGTGGTGACGACGATTCTTGTGCGCTCGTCCACGTCCAGAAGCTAAAACAAAAGAGAGAGAGCGCCAGAAACAAAAGGCGCTTGTTCATGGGACTCCCTCCTTATTGATTATTGTTCAGATACTTTACGTTTGCGAAGCGTTACGAAGGCGAGTAAGATTCCGCCAAGTACAGCTAATCCAGCGTAGAGAGTGTTCATTGATTGTTCTTGTGCACCACCGAGACCTGTTTCAGGCATTTCTTCAGGCATCATTGTTTCTTCGAACTTGTCAGGCATTTGTGTCACGATCGCGTTACCGAGTGTTTCACCAACACCGAACATGAACGCATATCCTTCACGGAATGACATCCAAGCCGCTTCTGCATCGCCAGCGACATATTGATCGAATGTGTCGAGTACGAGCGCTTCGTGCTGTTTGATTGCTTCTTCACCGGCAGCTTGTGGTAAGTTACCTTCTGTTGCTGCATCGAGGAATGTGCTGAAGTCGACAGCGAATGTGTCGAGGCGCATACGCGCATCTTCAATCATCGCTTCGTCACCTTCGAGTGTAGCGGCAACGATGTCACCTTGTGCTGTGATGTGATCTGAGTTCCATACTTTCTCGAACTGTGCTGCACCTTCGTCTCCATATACGGATGCGATGGCTGCTTTGAAGTCGAGTGTGTTCTGGTCTTCTGCCCATGTCACGTAGTCATAGTCCTCTGCTTGGTCGTACCCTTTTTGCATACCGATTGCAGCGAGGGCGAAGTGTTCACCTGCAAGACTGTTCAATGTTGAGCGGAGTTCAACAGCTGGTGTGTCTGCTCCAGTCGTAAATTTGTCAGGCATTTGTGTGACGATTGCACCCGAGAGAGCTTTACTGATGTTGAACATGTGCTTGTAGCCTTCACGGAACGTCATGTAAGCTTCTTCGTAATCTCCTTCGACGTAGTTATCGAATACAGAGAGGACTTGGTCTTCATGAAGTTCGAGTGCATCAGCTGCTGCGTCCTTCGGTAAGTTGCCTTCCGTCGCTGCGTCGAGGAATGTTGAGAATTCTTCTACGAACTCATCGACTTCCGCTTCAGCTTCCATGCGTAGTTCCTGGTTGTCTGATTTTGCTGCTTCTACGAAATCAGCTGAGTAGTCGTTGTGACCACGGAAGATTTCTTCAAATTGTGCAGCGCCTTCTTCACCGTAGATGGAAGCGATGGCTGGTGTCATGTCGAGCGCGTTTTGATCGAGAGCTTGATCCGCGACCTCAGCATCTGCCGCCTCGTCATATCCTTTCATCATCGATGTGACGGCTAACACGTAATGCTCAGATAAGAGTTGATCGAGTGTGGCGCGAAGGTCACCTGCTGGTGTGCTTGCTGTCGGTGTGTGATCCGCTGCCTGTGCGTTGACTGGTACGAGTAGTCCTAAGGCTAGTGCCGGTGCTACGATTTTGTTTAACGTCTTCTTCTTCATGGGTAATCGCTCCTTTTCGTAAGTGAGTGTTGTCGTTATTTACACCCATCTAACGGAGCAGTTCAAAAAATAGATCACTCTTTTTTTATTTTTTTTCATTTTTTTGTTGAAGAGTACGATAAACCCCTGGTGCGACGCCATATTTTCGTTTAAAAATTCTGTGGAAATATGGGTAACTTCGAAATCCAGACAGTTCTGCAATCGTTTCTAACGAATGTTTTGTATAGCGCATTTGCTCTTCGGCAAGCTGTAAGCGAATCGATTGTGCATATTCGATGATCGTCATCCCGGTCCCTTCTTTAAAGAGATGAACCGTCCGTGAAACGCTGAGTCCAACCGCTGCGGCGACGTCTGACACTTTGAAGTCACTCGTTACGTGCGCTTCGATAAAGCGCATCATACGAGAGACGACTGGAGGTCGCGCCTGGGAATGCACATCTTGAATCGAACGATCGAGCATGAGTAGGAGTGCTTGAACGAGTGTTTCAATTAAAACGGCACTTTGTTCAGACGGTGGACGGCGCACTTCTTCCGTAATGTGTTGCCATAGCGAAAGAAGGCGTGAATCGATGGCGATGGTATTCAATCGCCCCCGTGGAGTCGCATGCCACCATGTATCGATTGAATGCCCGGTACAGAAGATATGATAGTCTCCGCTCGCGGGTGTATCGACATGCATTTCATAGAAGTCACCCGGACGAACAATCAATACGTCACCAGGTCGTGTGATCATCGTTTCCCCATTGACCACAATCCGAGCCGTTCCTGCCGTTTGTAAGCGAATCAGATACGTATCGAGTCGATTAGCAAATGGAAAAGTATAAGTCGTTGTATGGTATGAATAGCCACAAAAGCCGATTTCCATAATAATCTCCTCTTTTAATAGCAAGATTGTACATATCTTAATCATATCATGGATGGTCATGATTCCTTGGAGGCAGTACGATGAAAGCGTTGAAACGGAAAACGAACTTCAAGGAGGACATAACATGAAACAATGGTGGAAAGAAGCGGTCGTATATCAAATTTATCCACGTAGCTTCAATGACTCAAACGGAGATGGGATTGGCGACATCCAAGGAATCACGGAGAAGATGTCATACTTGGCAGAACTCGGGATCGACGTCATCTGGCTCTCACCGGTATACGATTCACCGAACGACGATAACGGATACGATATTCGTGATTACCGTGCCATCATGGACGAGTTTGGTACGATGGATGACTTTGATGCGATGCTTGAAGAAGCACACCGCCACGGGATTAAAATCATGATGGACCTCGTCGTCAACCATTCTTCTGACGAACACCAATGGTTCATGGAGTCGCGTTCTTCAAAAGACAGCCCATATCGTGACTATTACATTTGGAAAAAAGGGAAGGACGGTCAGCCACCGACGAACTGGGGGGCTTTCTTCGGAGGCAGTGCTTGGCAGTATGATGAGGCAAGCGATGAGTACTACCTCCATCTCTTCAGTAAGAAACAACCGGATTTGAACTGGGAAAGCGAGACGCTTCGTCGTGAAGTGTATGACCTCATGACATATTGGCTCGATAAAGGGGTCGCCGGGTTCCGGATGGACGTCATCAATATGATCTCAAAAAATCCAAGCTATCCAGATGGTCAAACGCAAGGAACAGGGTTCGGTGACGGTACACCATTCTTCTTTAACGGACCACGCATCCATGAATTCATGCAGGAGATGAATCGGGAAGTCTTATCGAAATACGACACAATCACGGTCGGGGAGATGCCAGGGGTCAGTGTGGAGGAAGCCAAACTTTATACGGGTGAAGACCGCAACGAACTGAACATGGTCTTTCATTTTGAACATGTGGACGTCGGGAACGGAAGCTTCGGGAAGTGGAATCCGACAGATTGGAAGTTGACTGAGTTAAAGACAATCTTCTCGCGTTGGCAAGAAGGGCTCGAAGAGGAAGGATGGAACAGCCTGTACTGGAGTAACCATGACCAGCCCCGTGCCATCTCACGCTTTGGAAACGATTCGCCTGAATATCGCGTTCGTTCCGGGAAGATGCTCGCGACACTTCTTCATCTATTGAAAGGGACGCCTTACATTTATCAAGGAGAAGAGTTCGGCATGACGAACGTCGCGTTTGAATCAATCGATCAGTACCGAGATATTGAGACGTTGAACGCCTACCGTGACTACACATCCAAAGGGTTGTTAACGCACGACGAGATTTTCCGTGGCATCCATGAGCGAGGACGTGACAATTCACGTACACCGGTACAGTGGTCAGACGAAGCACATGGTGGATTTACGACAGGGACGCCATGGATCGAGGTCAACCCGAACTTTGTTGACATCAATGCGGAAGCGGCAAGGAAAGATCCGAATTCACTCTTCCATTACTACCGTCAGTTGATTACGCTCCGTAAAGCGAACCCGCTCGTCGTCTACGGAAAGTATGAGCTGTTGTTACCGGAAGATGAGGCGGTCTATGCATTCACACGTTCATTCGAAGGTGAGACATGGCTCGTACTCTGTAACTTCTCCGACGAGACACAACAACGAGAGCTACCATATGACGTGAAAGAACGTGTCATCGGAAACATGGAACCGATAGAAGCGTTCACCCTTCGTCCTTATGAAGCACAAGTGTATAAACTGTGACGAAAAGCTCGCCAGACGGCGAGCTTTTTTAAGTGCATACGTATCTTCTCTCGATGATTCGGGAATAGTGTAAGTAACGTCTGACATGAAAAGAGGGAACGACATGGGTACTTTAATCGCGTACTCTTCCAGATATGGAACGAGTGAAAAAGTGGCGGCTTTACTCGCTGAACGTCTATCGGGTGACGTTCGTGTCCAAAATATCGTAGAAGAGCCGAACGTCACGTGGGAGATGGTAGATCACGTCATCGTCGGGAGCTCAATTCGAATGGGCACGATCCAAGACGAGATGAAGGAATGGTTGACGCTTCACGAAGCACACTTGCTTGAGCATCCCCTCGCTTTATATTTGTGTGCCGGGACACCGACAGAGTCGGAACGGATTCGCGAGCTAGAAGAAGCCTATCGTGACACGCTGCGCGAACATGCCTATTTCGTCGAGGTCGTCGGGAGCGGGTACGACTTTGAACGAATGGGCTTTTTAGACAAAGCAATCGTTCGCATGATGGCCAAACAAAAAGAGAGTTCACTTCAACTCGATGACGCCAAACTGAATCAACTCGTGGAAGCCGCTCAAACGTCTGAGCGCACCGGGTCTGAAAATCCTTGAGCGAGTAAATCATGCACATCAATCGGGCTTTTCGTGGAGATGAGTACATCTCCGCTTTTTTTCTGCCCTTCAATCTGATGAAGAGCAAGGTGTTCGAGTTGACGACCGATTTTTAGAGCGATGGGTGCAGATTCTTGGCATCGTAAGACATCGATAGTCACTTCATCGGTGCGGTTATCTCCCCCAAATAGTTCGAGGTCGGCTCGGGCTGTGGTAAACCCGCGCACGGCGATTCGTTTCAGTTGAACGCGTCTCGATTTGTATTGGATCGCAAGTGCCGGATGTTGTTCGTAATCGTAGGTCGGGTCGCCGATTGCAGTCAAACCATGAATCAAGACGTCTTGATAGGCCGATACAACCAGGCTTCGTGGTGAGGATTTTGTATAGAGTGAACTGTGAACCGGCTCGACGGACACCAAGTTTGTGCCTGATAGGAAGCGGGCTGTCTCTGAGTTCGGATCGTCTGCTAAATGATGACCGATGTGACGGAAGTTAAATGAACGATTGTCATGCACCGAAAGATGGCCGAAGATATGAACGTCGTGTGCGGCAGATGAGGTCCCATGTGCTTTTACTTCGATGCCTCCAAAGCAGCCTTCCGTTCTATTGTGAACGAGTGTGACGTGCCGCGAACCGTCATCAATCTCAATCCCATTTGAGTTTGAGAACCCTAAGGCGTGTGTTCGGCCGTGAGGATGATGACAATAGCAGTTGGTAATATAGATGGCATCACTATGGTGTGTGGTGATTCCGTCATCCCCATAATTTGTCGCCTCGAGATGATTGAGATGGATGTATCGGCTCCCGTTTGCTGCGCGAAGCCCGTCCCCTAAGTAATGATAGTGCGGAGACGTGATGTCGAACGCATGGAGTCCAGCATTTTTGGCTGTCACATGATGCACCCATCCATACGTCACATGGGCAAACGTCAAGGCGCTCGATGTCGTGTCACCGCTCGTCGTCCGTTTCACATCCCCTAATCGTGCGACATTCCAATCGAGCGTCAGGTGGCATACCTCGATATGATGATTTCCTGCAAAAGGCGTGGCGTTTCGTAACAATCGTCGATGTCTCGGTGCACGATCGGACAGTTTGAGAATCGTGACGTCTTGTCCTGCGCCTTCGAGCACGCAGTTGGAAGGTAGACGAATACCCCGAACGATATAAACGCCTGCCGGGACAAAGACACGACGGTTCGAGCGGATGGCGAGTCGAAAGGCGAGGGTACAATCCGTTTTTCCATCTCCGACAGCACCATAGTCCGTCACATCAACACATTGTTTCGTCGTCTGCAGTAAATTCAAATATTCGGCATCGAGCCGACGCATCCAGACGGGACGAACGATGCCGTCGACTTGCTCGAGCGGAAAGGACGTGCGGACAGGGGTGATCCGTTCCGTCAATGGGATTCGACACGGGATAGATTGTTGTTGCTCAAAGTAAGAAGCTTTCCGTGTAGCACGGTGCCATTCAAGTGTTTGTTGGATGAGGTCTTCTTCCGACCAATCGGAATGAGAGGCAATCATCGATGCGATTGCGTGTGGGTCCTTAATGTTTTTCATTATAAATCCTCCTAGCATCATCTTCTCTAGCATGTACCCGTTTCACCTTGTTTTTTAGCAATCAGAAGTATTTACTAGACAGAAACATCTAGTCGTGTTATATTCAATATGTGCTTAATTAAGAATAGCTGGAATCATAATTCACAAGTGCTTGGGATTATTTTTCATTAGATAATCCAGAGGCTTGTATTTTTTTTGGTCAAGTTTTTTCTAGTAAGGCACTACTATAACGCATAGCGTTTATTTCAGGAGGGTTCATTCATGAACACAGGTAAAGTAAAATGGTTTAACTCAGAAAAAGGTTACGGCTTCATCGAAATGGAAGGCGGAGACGACGTATTCGTACACTTCTCAGCAATCCAAGGCGACGGCTTCAAAACACTTGAAGAAGGCCAAGAAGTAACTTTCGAAATCACTGACGGAGCTCGTGGACCACAAGCTTCTAACGTTGAAAAAATCTAATCTTCCTTTCTAAGGAATATGATACCTGCTCGCATCGGCGAGCAGGTTTTTTTGTGTTTAATCCCATAGTTTGAGGGAACAGTATACGAGCGACAAATCATGAAGGAGGAATTTGGAATGAGTGCAAAAGACACAGCGTTAAAAATTCTAGAGGGTAGCAATGTCGGGACGATGGCGACCGTGTATAAGGTGAAACCCCACAGTCGATATATGACATTTTTCCATGATGATTTCACACTCTACACAGCAACCTCTAACGATACAGATAAAGTAGAAGAACTAGAAAAGAATCCATATACGCATATTTTAATCGGCTACGATGGAGATGGTGTGGGCGACACTTACTTAGAAATCCTCGGTAAAGCGACCGTGTCGGATGATGAATCGATGAAAGAGAAAGTATGGAATGAGAAACTTGAAGGATGGTTCGATGGTCCGGACGATCCAAAGCTTGTGATCCTTAAAATCGAACCGGAATCGATGCGCGTGATGAACAAGAAAGGTCAACCACCACAAGAAGTGACACTATAATCTCTTCTAAGACACCTAAATCAGGTGTCTTTTTTGTGGATGAATGTGAATAGAATATGGCATACATATGGACGAATCATGAACAAAGGAAAATACATATGTGAAATAGTGAACATGAATGGTATATTGTGAATGTAATCACATTATACATTTATTTAACTTCTTGAAAGGGAGGAATTATGATGTTCACGAAATTTTGGCAAAATCATAACATCGCTACAGCGATCTTGACGGTGTTACGTGTATGGCTCGGTTATCATTGGTTAACGGCAGGTTGGGGTAAAATCACGGGAGGTTTTGGAACAGAAGGATTCTTGAATAACGCGGTGTCACTCGCTTCTGGAGAACATCCGGCCGTTGCTGGATGGTGGGCTGCATTCCTAGAAAACTTTGCGATTCCAAACGCCGGGCTATTCGATGTCCTGATTCCTTACGGTGAATTCTTGGTAGGCTTAGGATTATTGCTCGGTGCCCTCACACGTAGCGCAGCGTTCTTCGGACTCGTCATGAACATGGCGTTCTTACTATCAGGAACAGTCAGTACGAACCCAACGATGTTGATCGTATCTGTCTTGATTTTAGTTGCCGGTCATAACGCTGGAAAAATTGGGGTCGACGGGTTGTTCCTTCGCCGTTTTGTCGACACGAAAGTATTGCATCGTTCACCAAATCGTCAAATAGCCTCGTAACTTTTATGCGTTCTCTTGTGACAAACCTCTCACGTTTCGGCTACGATAGACATAGCCTACAGAAATAAAGGAGAACGCATATGACTACGACTCATTTTAAATGGCTTGGCTACACAGAAGGTGTATCCTTCTTGTTATTACTGTTCATCGCGATGCCGTTGAAATATATGGCCGGCATTCCACTCGCGGTCAGTATCGTAGGTGCAGCACATGGTTTCTTATTTGTGGCCTACGTGCTCGCAGCGATGTATATGGCATGGCGCTTGCGCTGGGGATTCAAAGTTTTGACACTTGCTGTCATGGCATCCGTCATCCCATTCGGACCATTCTTATTAGAAAAACGGGTACTCCCGTCAACAGAGAAGACATCGAACTGATTCGTTCGATGTCTTTTTTCGTTACGATACACGTTCCATTGACTGGGCTGAATCTCGTTCTGCTCGAATGTCATGCCGGATTCGGTACGTAAGGACGAACGTACAGATGAGTAGACCCACCATGCAAGCGGTGTAGAGATGGGCAACCGAGACGAGGTCGCTCAATACCCCGAATAGAATAAATCCAATCGGCGTAATCCCCATCGCGAGTGATTCGAGCACACCGATGACGCGCCCTAAATAGTTCGGATCCGTATTCGTTTGGAGGAACAATTGAATCGGGATGTTGACACGCACAATCAAGAAACCACTCAATAAAGCGAATGTCGCGAAAAAGAATATCGACGTGAGGACGTTGAAGTTAAAATATAATGGAATGGCAGGTCCGACGAACAGGATACTAAGAATGGTCAAAGCGGATCGCATCGTTGCTAAGCGATGTTTGATTTTGAATAACGGTAAGGCATGAAGTAAGGAAGCGACTAAAAAACCAATGGCGACCATGCTTTCAAGGAGTCCGAATTGAAACGGGGACACACCGACTTCCTGTAACGCTGCAATCGGGAACAACACTTCCGATGCGACGAAAAAGAAATTCAAGAAGGCAGCTAGGACGGCAACTGTCCATAAAACTTGTTGCTGCTTCAAATAAAAGAGACCAGACCGTACATCTTCCCAGGTCGATTGTTCGGTTGGCGCAATCTCTTTCTGATGAAATGCGAGTCGGGAAGCAAGCAAGGCGGCAATCATGAAGAATAGGGCTGAGCTGAATAAAAACGCTGGAATCGGTATGAGTTTAAACAGGGCCCCGGCAAGAAGCGGGGTGCCGATGCTTGAAATGGAGATGATACTTTGAATGAGAGAGTTGGCGCGTTGCAGTTCATCTTCCTCAAATAAGAGGGGGATTGAACTCGATAACGTGACCGATAAGAAAGTGGAAACGATGGATAAGAAGAATGTGATGACGTAAAAAGCGGGTGCTTCAAACGTCCAAAGCAAGCTTCCCACACCTGCGAGTAAAAATAATCCCCCGTTCAAAGACTCCATCTTGATGATGACTCGTTTTCGGTCAAGTTTGTCCGCATAAGCGCCGGCAAATGGCGACAAAAGTACGCGTGGCAATGTGCCCGCCAGTAAGACGAAGGCGAATTGTAATCCAGACCCAGTCGTCGTCAATACAGTGAGTCCCGCCACAAACGTAAATAAGTTGGATGCGAATAACGACATGAATTTACCGAGCAGTAAAATTGATAGATTTGAAGAGAGAAACTTCATAGAAACACTCCTTTGCAAATTAGTTAAATGTGATTTAACATTATCATACAGGCAACGAAATGAATTGTAAATATAAAGTTCAATATAATTTAACTTTTAGAGGTGACATATGATTGGTGAGCGCATTAAAGCATTGCGAAAACAGAAAAAAATGACTCAGACGCAGCTGGCGGAAGGGATTGTCACAAAATCGATGCTCAGTATGATTGAGAACGGAAAAGCAGAGGCATCGATGCGCAGTTTACGAGAACTTGCCAGTCGATTAGATGTCTCGATGCAACAATTATTGACCGATCCAAAAGAGGTCGAACTACAGTCGCTGGTGGAAAAGCTAGAATTTGAGGAGATGCAACTTATTTCACTACCGGATCAAAAAATTCGGGAAATGCTCAAGCCTTACTTACAGGAAGAAATGAACTCCGTGTGGCAAGGAAAAGCATATATGCTGTACGGTGATACGTACTTTCAAGAGGGCGAGAATGAGAGAGTACTAGCTTACTATGACCGCGCGATTGAGATTTTTGAGAAGCTAGGTGAGTCCGAAGAATTGGCGATGGGACGAATTAGCCAGGCTTATTATTTATTGATGTGGAACCGCTACGAGGAATCGATTGAACGGATTGAAGCGATAGAACTACTTGATGCAAAATATATGAAAACAAAGACACGAACTGAATATGCCATGTTAATTGTATTTAAGAATCTTCTTTGTGATGAGGATTTAGAAGGGGCAATTCGACAGCTTGAAGACGTGCTCGAGTATATGACACGGACAAGAATCTACTACCGTGCGGACGACGTGTATCGCACCATTTCGATTTGCGCGCTCTATTTGAACGATGAGAAGAAAATTCATGAGTCGTTACAAAAGGCGAAGCAATATATTCAATTCACGGAAGATCGTTTGGCTGAAATCAAAGTGGCACTTTCTGAAGCGCTCTATGCGATGGAATATCGACATGTCAAACTATTAGGAAAGAACATCAAATTGATGGAATCTCTCACGACAGATGTCGAACCATTTATTGCAGCGATTTCGATGGCGAAAGGTGTGTACTACGCTTTTCGAGGGGAAACGGAAATGGGAAGAGAGTGTTTATTGGCATTATGGGAAAACAGAGATGAGTGGAAAACACATAGCTTAGTCGATATCGCGATTTACTACGAAGGTTTATTAAGGGGAACATTGAACGGATGTGGGGATGACTGGGTGCCAGTCATCGAAGAACAAGTAGCTGAATTCCCGCAAGGACTGTTTCGCAAACGTTTAGAGACATTGCTACAACAAATCAAGGGCTGACGAATCAGCCCTTGAACGTTTGAATCAATGTTCCTTTGCCATGCTCGACTTGGACGGATGCGTGTGCTCCATTGACGAGTGTCATCTGAGGGGGTACGTGTCCACAGTCGATATCGTAAAAAATCGGAACTTCTAACATGTGATGGAGCTCCTCATATACCATTTCGACCGTATAGTCTTGATGCACAGAGGGGGCGTCACTCCGTCCAAATAGAATGCCCGACGTCTGCTCGAACCAACCGGCCCACTTCATTTGAAGAAGGGTCCTTTTTAATGCCGGAACGTTTAGCTCAGCGTTCTCAAAATACCAAAGAATCGGTTCATCGTTCAGGTGATCGCGTTGGAACGTCTTGACGTCTCCATACGGTGTCCCGATTGTATGTAAGAGCACATCGAGACATCCACCGAGCAAGCGCCCCGTGGCGTTTTGACCACCGATCGCTTTCCATTCGGTCGTCTCCGTCAGATGAAACAGATGCGGCGTCGGATTATCATGCTGCCATTCGCTTTGGAACTTCTCGGACGAGCCTTGGATGACCGTCTCGTCGGTCCGCGTCGACAACACATCGAGCCAGCGCGAACTCGTCTCGTCCCACACATCGGCACGCAAATCGACCAGGTTCGGACCATGGGCCGAGGCGATTCCGGTTTTTAATGTATAGACGAAGAGTAACAAACTCGTATCTGAATAACCGAGCATCCATTTCGCGGGTAAGGATTGCCAATCGACTTGATCGAGGATTTCCATTAAGAGTTCCCCACCCCAGGGCGGGATGATCAGGTCGATATTGTCATCTTGAAGTAGGGATGTCAGTTCATGTGCACGGATCCGAGCCGGCGCGGATTTCCCAAATCGTTGTTTCCACGCATTCGGAGTGAATTGTAACGTGAACCCTCGATCGGAAAACTTCTGTTCTGCTTGTTGCAATAGATGGTGTAATTCTTCTGGTATACCTGACGAAGGGGCGGTGACACCAATTTGATGACCGGTTAACTGTGGATAACGAATCATGACAACCTCCTGTGGATAAGTGATATGTTCAGTAGAAAAAATGGGTTATCCACATGTGGACAACTAATTAGAGCGCATCCGTTCGGCATGACGCATTCCCCATTCGTTCATCGCTTCGAGAATCGGGATCAGTGTTTTCCCGTACTCACTTAAACGATAATCGACACGGGGCGGAACTTCCGGATAGACGGTCCGAATGACGATATCCTGTTCTTCTAAGTCACGGAGTTGTGCGGTCAATATCTTTTGGCTGATTTTTGGTAACGCGCGTTTCAACTCACTGAAACGCAATGTATCTCCATTGATCAACACAAGGAGGATGGAATGTTTCCATTTTCCTGTAATCAGTTCGAGTGCCGTATCGACTTCACAGCTTGTTATGTTAGTCACGTCGCTCTTCCTTTCCAATAGTATCGTTGAAGTAACTATACCACCTTTTTGTGCCTACTTCTGTAACATCGACCGAGCGGGTATAGTGAAGGGGAGGTGATAATATATGAAAATCGAAAAAATCGAACTCGGTCCGGTAACGCTTCGAGTCCGTGACATTGAACAGGTGACACGATTTTACGTAGACGTGATTGGGATGAGTATTTTAGAAGAGAGCGAAGAGCTCATTACACTCGGTACGAAGGAACGTCCGCTTGTCATCTTGCACAGTGTCCCGCAAGCGAAAACCAATCCACGGGCGGCAGGCTTGTTCCATTTAGCTATTCTGTTCCCGAACCGTGTAGAGTTAGGAAGCATGTTGGCACATCTCATTGAGCGACGCATCGAAGTGGGGCAAGGCGACCATCTCGTGAGTGAAGCCTTCTACTTGAGCGATCCAGAAGGAAACGGGATTGAATTGTATGCCGACCGCCCGAAGGACCAATGGACGTACGAGGCAAACGGCCATGTGAAAATGGCGACCGAGCCTGTCGACTATGAATCGATGCTTCAAGCGGCAGCCAATCGGTCGTTTACTGGTTTACCGATCGGAACGACGATGGGGCACGTGCATTTTAAAGTACGCTCAATCGAGGCGGCGAAACGTTTTTATCATGATCGGCTTGGCTTCTCCATTACGACGGATTCTTATCCAGGCGCACTTTTCCTAGCAGCTGATGGCTACCACCATCACATCGGAACGAACGTGTGGGCCCGTCCGAGCGATCCTGTGGGAATGGAGACCGGAATCGAAGCATGGACGCTTCTCGTCAATGAAGAGACGAACCAGGCGTTAGGCGGAACATCGTCTGAATGGTCGTTGACCGATGAAGACGGGATTACCGTGCATATAAAAAGAACGAACGCTTGAGCGTTCGTTCTTTTTAACGTGCGGATGTTTTCTTCTGACCTGCGTTAAACGAGAGACGAAGTCCGCGTTTTTGATACGCTTGCTCGACTCGTTTAGGATTGAGGCTGAGCTCAAGGTGAGCTAGCTTCAAATGTTCAAGTGCCGGCACCGTGACATCGAGGCGAACGAGCTCCATATTGCGCTCTGCTTTTTTGCGTGTTCGTCTCAAGTTACGGGGCACCTCCTCTGACGTCAGTGCCGCGATCGTTTCATTTACTTGTTGTCGTTTTTCACCCTTGATGCTCAAGGCAGAATACAGCTTATCGAGCGAACCGAATCGTTTGATGAGTTGAACCGATTGACTTTCGTCGAGCCCGGCAACTGGAGGGATTCCGTCAGAACGGTCTCCTGTCAACGCTTTGACGGCTGACAGTTGCTTCGGTTTCAATCCTTCGTATAGCGCCGCAATCTCTTCTGGTCGAATTTCTAAATGACGCTTGAGTGGCAACGGACGATTATCACGAATGTCACAGCGAGCCTGCATTTGCTGAAGCTCCTGTGTCTGTAACCAAACGGTGATTCGTGGACTGACAAGCTGTAACAAGTCTTTGTCTTTTGTCATGATGACGACAGGGGCACTGCAACTGAATTTACGGGCGATGTGGGCAATCAAGTCTTCCCCTTCATACCCTTCTACTTGGAATTGTGGGATTCCACTATCCTCAAGCAGTTGGCGCATGAGTTCCATCTGCGCTTTTAATTCAGGCGGTGTTTGACGTCTGCGACGTTTGTAGCCTGGGTACAGTTCTCGACGCCATAATGTTTCACGTGAGACGTCCCAAACAACGACAAAATGAGTCGGACGATGTCTGCGTAGAATCGTCCGGATGAGGCCGGTCATTCCGATGACGGCACTCCGATCGTTTTTAGATACCTCGCGTCCTTTTTTCGTTCGGCTCGCGGCGGCACCATAATAAGCACTGGCCAGCATGGAGTTACCGTCAATCAAAAATAGTTTGCGTTCCATGCGTAACCTTCTTTCTATTTCTTTCTGTTTAAACCGAACATCTCGCCATGTTTCGGTGATGTTGTGTCATTGAGTGGGTGACACTCAAATAAGCAACATATGTGCAGTATATCACGGGAAGAGGCGAAAATATAGCGACAGTTCGGTGCAAACGTGAAAAACCCTTCACCATATTTCGGAGAAGGGTTTAAAGAAAGCATCATTCAGATAATGGTTCTTCCTCTTCGTGAGAGGCGAGAATCAAGTCGACAAAGACGATGCGGTGGTTATCGACTTCACTGACAATCAGTTCATGGTTGCCGGGTAAAAGGAAGCGCTCGCCTGTTCGGGCATTCGCTTTTTGTGATAAAACGAATCCACCGACCGTATCGACGTCATCTTCGATTTCGATGCCGAACCGCTCTTCGAGTTCTTGCGTTAAAACGAGTCCCGAAAGGCGATAATGTTTCGGAGCGACTTCTGTAATTTCAGCCTGTTCGTCTCGATCGAACTCGTCTCGGATCTCGCCGACGATTTCTTCTAAAATGTCTTCAATCGTCAACAGTCCTGCCGTCCCGCCATATTCATCGATGACGAGACACATCATCGTCTGCGCGTTTTGCATTTTCACCATCGCTTCTTGAAGTGGCGTGAACTCGGTGACGAGCGGCAATTGATGAATGAACGACTCGAACGGTGCATCATTTTTTGAAAGTTGAGCAGTGAAGAGCTGTTTCGCATTCACAAATCCGAGAACGTCATCGCGATCGCCATCTCGTGTGACGGGATAACGCGTATACTGGTGCTCTTCCACTACGGCGATGATCTCTTCAATCGTATCTTCTTCATCGATTGTCACCATGTTCATACGTGGCACCATGGCATCTTTGGCGATCCGTTCGTCAAAGGAGAAGATATTTTGAACATATGCCAACTCGTTTTCGTTGATCTCACCACTACGGAAACTTTCCGTCATAATGATTTTCAATTCTTCTTCAGAGTGTGCCGTTTCCTGCGCTGTCGTCTGTACCCCGAATAAACGGAGTGTGATTCGAGCCATACTGTTCAATGCTCGAATAAACGGATAGAAGATTTTTGTGAAGACGTAGAGCGGACGTGCGACGAGCAGCGTCAACTTCTCCGCTTCGTGAACCGCGAGCGTTTTTGGCACGAGTTCACCGATGACGACATGGACGAACGCAATCAATAAGAAGGCGATCAGAAACGACAAGAATGTCACGAGAGAAGGCGATATGTTCAATTGTTCGACCAATGTGTGGATATACGTTTCGATTTGATCGGCACCAATCCACCCAAGACCGAGTGCAGAAAGCGTGATTCCGAACTGCGAGGCAGAAAGGGAGTCGTCGATATTCTCGATGACTTTTTTCGCGCTGACCGCTTTCTTATTTCCTTCGAGCACGAGCTGGTCGAGTCGAGCGCCACGCACTTTCACAATTGAAAATTCGGCTGCCACAAAAAAGGCAGTCAAAAAGATTAAAAGTGCGACGACGAGTAAGCTGAGTAACATGGGACTGTCCAACAATTCCCCCTAAAATCGGGGAGTCACCTCCATTGAGTATAAGATCAAACGTCTTTCAGGCGTTTCCTGAAAACGAATAGTTTGTTTCAGTATAGTTGATTTGTTTCAAATATTCAAAATGCAGCCAATCATGTTTGATGAAGAGGGGAATGCGGGAACTAAACCCGAGAAGATGAAGGAGGAATTGACATGGCAAACTATCCAGAGTTAAAAGGTAAGGTCGCGGTCATCACGGGCAGCTCGAAGGGGCTCGGTCGTGCCATCGGGGAACGTTACGCAAAAGAAGGGATGAGCGTTGTCCTGAATTACCGCAGCAGTGAAAAAGAGATGGAGGAAGTCATCCGTGGCATCGAGGCAGCTGGCGGGAAAGCCGTCGCCGTAAAAGGGGATGTCGCGGAAGAGGGACTCGCCGAGAAGATGATTGAGAAAGCCATCTCTGAGTTTGGAAAGATGGATATTTTCGTGAATAACGCCGGCGTTCAAGTCGAGGCAAAAACACATGAGATGGAGTTTGATAACTGGAAGCAGATTATCGACGTCAACTTGAACGGGACGTTCCTTGGTGTTCGTGCTGCTTTAAAATACTTCGTGGAGCATGAAATCGAGGGGAACATCATCAATATGTCTTCTGTTCACGAAGTCATCCCACGTCCAGGTTATACACATTACGCAGCCAGCAAGGGTGGCGTGAAAATGTTCACGAAATCCGTCGCGCTTGAGTATGCTCCAAACCATATTCGTGTCAATGCGATCGCACCTGGGGCGATTGATACACCAATCAACGAAGAAACGATGAGCGACCCGGAAGAGAAGAAGGGATTAGAAGCGCTCATCCCATCTCACGTCATCGGGAAACCGGAACAAATCGCAGCCGTTGCCGCTTGGCTCGCGTCGGATGAGTCGTCCTATGTGACGGGGACAACCATCTTTGCGGACGGTGGGCTTTCGCTCTATCCGTCATTTGGTCCAGAGAACAAAGTCCAATAAACAAGAGGGTGCGATGATGCACCCTCTTTTCGTTTAGCTACTCATTTGATTGGTCATATCCAACTTGGGAAGACTGACCGTGAAAATGGAGCCTTTGCCGATATTCGATGTGGCGTGAATCGTTCCACCGTGACCTTCGGCGATTTCTTTACAGATTGCGAGACCGAGACCGGTCCCCCCGATTTTTCGACTGGCGGAATTGTCGACGCGATAAAACTTGTCAAACAATTTTGGTAGCGCGGTTTGGGGAATCCCGATGCCGTGATCTTCAATTGAAATGTCAATCCAATCCGGTCGTTCACATGTGACACGGACATTGATTTCACCACCACGAGGCGAATACTTCACGGCGTTGTGCAGGAGGTTCATGAAGAGTTGATTGAGTCGCGTCCGGTCTCCGTATACATAGACGTCTTCCGTGCAATCAAACGTGATGTGATGATGTTGGCTTGAGCCTTGATGCACCGAAATCGCTTGCTCAAGAATAGCGGACAGACGCTCTGGTTCGTTATGGTACGTCTGTTGTCCAGACTCCATCCGTTGTATATCAAGCAAGTTCGAAATCAAGTCTTCAAGACGTAATGTCTCTTGATGAATCATTCCTAAATATTTTTCGGAACGTTCAGATGAAAGTTTTCGGAAACGAAGAAGTTCAGTGAATCCAATGATACTTGTGAGCGGAGTCCGGAGTTCGTGAGAGACGGTCGAAACGAGTTCGGTTTTCAGACGGTCGACTTCGGTCTCGTGCGTCACGTCACGGAAAACGAGCATCGTCCCATGACGTGTCCCTCGCAAGTAAATCTTCTCCGCATACATTTGAATGAAGCGCTCTTCCTGATTCATCGAGAACGTGACGCTCTCTTCTTTACACTGTCCATCGAATGACCGTTCCATGAACGCGAAAAAGGCATCCTTTTGGTCGACCTGCAGTCCGAGCTCCTCAAGGCTAGCGTCTAAACGGTATAAATCGACTTCATTTCGCTGCGTAATCGGTTGATTGAATAAGACGAACAACGCTTGGTTTGCTACTTTCTCACTTGTTGCGTGTTCGACATAGATGACGGCATCGCGAATCGAGTGAAGGAGGCGCGCTGTCTTCTCACGCTCCTCTTCAATCCGATAGCGTTGTGCCGTGAGAGATGTAGCCATTTGCCGGAATGATGTTGTCAATTGCCCGACTTCATTTTTAGATTGGGCGGCCGCCGGTGTCATCGGCTGTCGCTCTCCGGCAAGGCGCTTGCTGTTTTCAATCAACTCTTGCAGTTGACCAGTTAAGCGTCTCACATATGGACGGGCGACGATAAAGAGAATGAAGAGGACACCGAGTAAAGAGAGGAGCCAAAAGGCCTGTGCCCACTTCGTATGGGTCGCAAGCTGAGCACGGAGCGCATCCTCTTCTGCGTTCAGTGAGTTCCGGTATTCCGTGAAGACGCTCTCCATATCGACGATGCTCGCACTCATATCTGCGGCACTTTTTGAATTGATTTTGAATTTACGATCTGCCGGTGGCTCTTGTTGTGGATTCACTTTCCCGAGCGTCGGCATCTTTAAGAAGGGTTCGGTTACACTACCGTCCCGTTTTCCTGCTACATAACGTTCGAGGCTCGGCATGACACGTTCTTGATATGCGTCAAAGAGCGTACGAGCATCGCTCGCGTACGTTTTTTCTTTCTCGGTTACGGCATTCTGCTCGAACCAAGTGGTCTGTTCGTCAATCAAAACTTGTTTATCTTGCACACGCTCTAACATCGCGTCGTCTCCAAGGAGGACATATCCGCGCATTTCATATTGCATCGACTGCCATGTCTCGAACAATTCGGTCGCATTTGTGCGCCGTTCACTGATGTTCTCGAGCGATGACGTCGTCTGTTCGATTTGATTTTCCGTATACACATATACGGCAAGCGATGTGAGGAGGATCAGTCCGATGAATAAATAGAAGACGAATAAAAATTGTCTCCCGATCCGTTGGTCAATCCATGACTTCATAAAGACCGTTCCTTCCTAGAATGATGAACATTCCGACTGTGACAAATATCCTACGAGTGTCGTTCTTTTATTGTACAGATTCAACTCTTCAGATGCTAGATATTGAGAAATCAGGAGAATGGCAACTATTATATATTGAATAGTAGTGTTTGATATGCTATTGTTCTATGTATAGTAGGGGGTGGGATGATGAATCCTCAATTCAAGAAGGGTGTACTCAACCTGTGTGTGTTAGCACTCGTCGCGGAACAAGACCGCTACGGCTATGAACTCGTCCAAGCGATTTCAGCCAAAGTAGCCATTTCAGAAGGTGCGGTCTATCCGTTGTTGCGTCGGCTGACGACAGAGGGCTATTTCACAACGTATTTAATGGAATCTGGAGAAGGCCCTCCACGGAAGTACTATCAGATTACGGAACAAGGACGAATACATTTGACTGAGTTGCGAACGGAATGGAACGTATTCACGAACGGTGTCAATGACTTAATCCGAGGGGGAGACGACAGATGAATGAAGAACAGTACTTGTCAGAGCTCGAACAATTATTGATGAATGTGAAGGTGAAAGATCGGCTTGATATTTTACGAGACGTATCGGAATATTTCACGAGTGGTCGATTAGAAGGAAGAAGTGACGAAGAATTGGCACGTGAATTAGGGGAACCGAGCATACTCGCATCGGAATTGCTCGCCTCTGTCGATATTGAAGAATCGGTCTCGACGCGACCGCCTGCGGTTGTCAAAAGCTCGGCGGTAGCCTTCCAAAGCGTCCTCATTCAAGTTCAAAATGCGCAAGTGTTCGTCACCCCATCACAAGACGGTTATGCGTATGCGACGCTTGAGACGGAGACTGATCATGGGGTCGTCATGGATATCGTCGGGGACACTTTAGAGATACGGATTGAATCCGAACGTCGTTTCGGTCTTTCGGACCTGTTCTCATGGTTTGGGTCAAAGGCACCTGTACTTCGGGTTGAATTGCCTCATCACGCCTATCATCAGATTCAATTGAAAAATCGTCACGGTTCGAGTGATGTACAAGATCTCCAAGCGGAACGGTTCCACGTGGAGAGTGAGAACGGTCGAATCGTCGCACATCACATTCAAGCACGTCATGGTGTCCTGCGCACATCGAACGGAAAAGTGCTCGCATCAAACTGTCACGGTCACGATTGGGAGCTTCATTCCTCAAACGGTCGTGTCGAAGCGAAACATTCTCAGCTCGAGCGGATCAACATCCATTCCTCGAACGGTCGAATCGATGTCGATCACGTCACGGGAGCGGTCGATGCCAAAACTTCTAATGGACGGATAGACTGTTCCGTACAAGCGATTCAAGCACCGATTCGCTTGAAGACGAACAATGGGAAGATTGACTTACATGTCGATGAACGTCCGGAAGATGTGACGATTCGTGCGAAGTCACGAAACGGGAAAGTTGATGTGTTTGGAGAGCGGTCGAAAGAGTGCGTATTTGGAGACGGATCGATTGAAGTGAAATTAACGAGCTCAAATGGGAGCGTCACCGTATCAGGATGAATATAGCCCCTCCATCGATCGATGGAGGGGCTATACTTATAAATCATGTACCAACACATAGGCGACTCGAACAGGACCATGAACGCCGACGATGAGGTTCATCTCGATGTCGGCTGAGTTCGAGGGACCAGAGATGAAATTGACACCGTTCGGGGAATGGAGACCGTCTCGGTCGAGTGTGGCAAGTTGTTGTGCCGTTTGCGTCATACGTGGAACAAGGACAGATTTCGGGATGATTGCAATATGGTCTTGCGGTAACAGACTGATTGTCCGTGATCTACCAGGCTTCGCATATTGGACGATTGTCGCACTTTCCGCAAATGCCGCATCCGCAATTGTGATTCCAATGTCCGCTCGAATGGCCAGCTCTCGACTCGCTTCGGGTTGTGACGAATCCCACCAATCAAACGTCTCACTTGTTGCAGGTGCCCAAGCGGAAATTCGCTCATCGTTTTCTGCGAGAATCCGTGCGCCATGATAGCGTTCAATCAAGAGGCGAAGCGTATCATCAAGCTTCGCAGATTCACATTCCACCAAATCGGTATGGATTCGGGTCGCGACCATGCGGAACGTCTCGAGCAGCTCTTCTTCACTCGCGCCTTTCAACACCTCATCTTGCGGACGATGTGTATATTCCCGTTTTGGCGGCGTGAGCTTGACCTCACGACCGAGTTGCTTGGCGATTCGTTGTAGAAAGTCCTCACGGTTTGTGATTGTACCAGGATTCATCAGGCATTCCCCCGTTTCTTGAACCAATCTCGGACGGTCTGTTTGTTCGGTTGTGGCAAGTCTTTCGAGTCTGTCCAAGCCGGTAGCCCTTTCTCAATCTGACCCGCTGTGGCAAATGGTGATGTCGCAAAAGGTGCGACATGTTCTGCTGCTTCGAATAAGAAAGGACTCGAAGCCGTGACGGCAAATCCTTTCATCGCAATCCGCTCCACGAAAGGTGATTGCTTTTTCTCCTCTACGAGGACGCGTCGATGTTCAATCAACAGCTCATGCAGCGGAATCTTTACAGGACACGCCTCCGTACAGGCGCCACAGAGACTCGACGCATAGGGGAGTTCTTTATAGTTCTCGTATCCATCAAGGAGCGGAGCCAAGACGGCACCAATCGGACCTGGATAGATCGACCCGTACGCATGACCACCGATATGGCGATAGACGGGACAGACGTTGATACAGGCCGCGCAGCGGATGCATTGCAACACCGATTGGAACTTTGTCCCGAGAATACCAGAACGCTTGTTGTCGACGATGACAAGATGGAACTCTTCTGGTCCATCGACTTCACCGACCGCGCGCGTCCCGGCAAATGTCGTGATGTATGACGTGAGTCGCTGACCGACCGCGCTTCGACAAAGCATGTTGACGAGCACCTCGAACTCTTCATAAGACGGGACGACGCGTTCCATGCCCATGACAGAGATGACCGTATCAGGAAGCGACGTCACCATGCGTCCGTTCCCTTCATTGGTCACAAGCCCGACGGCTCCACTCTCTGCGATGGCGAAATTACAGCCGGTGATGCCGACTTCTGCCTTCAAAAAGTCTTTGCGCAGTTCTTGACGCGCATAACGACCGAGTTCAGTCGGATCGTTCGACCCGCTGTAGCCGTGGGCAGTGAACGTCTCATGCACAGCGTCGCGGTCTTTATGCAGAGCCGGGGCGACAATGTGAGACGGTGGGTCTTCGTCGAGTTGCAAAATCCATTCCCCAAGGTCGGACTCGACGACGGTACATCCTTCTTCCTGAAGTGCTTCGTTCAAGCCGATTTCTTCCGTGACCATCGATTTCGATTTCACGACATGTTTGGCTTGCTTCGACCGAACGACTTCCCGGATGTAGCGGTTCGCTTCTTCCGGTGTCTCCGCGAAAAAGACGCTTCCACCACGTTTTGAGACATTCTCGCTCAATTGATATAAGTAATAATCCAGATGTTCCAGCACATGTTGACGAATTTCTTCCGAATGGTCGCGAAACGATTCCCAGTCCCCGAGTTCACCTGCAGCATTTAACCGGCCATCCCGTAGACGGTTTTGAGCCGAACTGACGGCCTGCCGCATGAACGCATCTTCGATTCCATCTTTTCGTCGATCTTGAAACTTCTCATCCAATCGAATCCCCATGCTCATGCTTGCTTCACTCCTTCGTTCAAGACTTCGGCAATATGCATCACTTTAATCGGATGTCCCTGTTTATGAAGACGTCCGCCGATGTTCATCAGACATGACGCATCCGCTCCGATCAACACCTCTGCGCCTGACTGTAAGATAGAATCGACTTTTTCATCTACCATTTGTACCGACACGTCTGGCATCTTGACGGAGAACGTCCCGCCGAACCCACAACAGTTATGTACGTTCGCGAGGGGAACCATCGTCAGTCCATCGACGTTTCCGAGCAACTTTCCGGGAGCCGCTTCGATTCCGAGGAGGCGGGTCATGTGACAAGACGCATGATAGGTCGCTTTGGCGGGAAACTTGGCACCGACATCAGTGACTTCGAGCACATCGACGATGAACTGTGTCAGTTCGAACGTTTTGGCGGCGTGCGCTTCAGCGCGAGGACCCCATACTGGATCATCTTGGAACAAATGAGGGTAGTCGCGCATCATCATGACACACGACCCCGATGGTCCGACGATATATTCTGCATCTGCTTGTTCAAATGTTTCAATCATGTGCTTGGCAACCTTTTTCGTCTCCTCATGATAGCCGCTGTTGTAGGCAGGCTGCCCACAGCATGTCTGCTCAAAGGGGAACGTCACTTCGCACCCTAAATGTTCGAGTAGTTCGACTGTCGCTTGTCCGACGGATGGAAACAACGTATCAGATAAACAAGTGACGAATAAAGCTACATTCGGCATAGCCATTCCTTCTTTCTTCTGATGATAACGATTTCAACGTCATTATTTCATAAAGCGTAGGAAAGTGACAGAAAAATGGGGAGAAAAACTGATTTATTTGTAAAATCCTGTCTAATTGATAACGTATCTCACTGAACCGATATTCATCTCGTTTCTGATATAAAACAGGTAGGAAGTACGTATAACAGAAAAAAATCCTCGACACATGACGAGGATCTTCTGTCTAACTTATAGGAAGAACATTTCCAAGATGAAGAGTGCGCCGAACAAATAGATGAGCGGGTGAACCGTCTCTTTGTTCATTGCTTTGAAGATCGGGTACAAGATGAACCCGAAGGCGATTCCGCGTTCGATGCTTCCTGACAAAGGCATGATCAAAATCGTCATGAACGCGGGGAAGTATTCGCTGAAGTCGCTCCAGTCGATGTACCGGACGTTCGTCAACATGAGTGCCCCGACGATGATGAGTGCAGGAGCCGTAATCGCCGCAACGCCAGAGATGGCGCCGATAAGTGGGCTGAAGAAGAGTGTCAATCCGAACAATCCGGCGACGACGGCCGTTGTGAGGCCTGTACGTCCACCTTGCGCGACACCGGCAGCAGACTCGATGTATGCCGTAGACGGGCTCGTTCCGACGAGTGATCCACCCATTGTGGCAAGTGAATCGGCAAAGAGTGCACGGTGACCATTCTCAATTGTTCCATCTTCTTTTAAGAGACCGGCCTGTTTTCCGACACCGACAAGCGTACCTGTCGTATCAAAAAGCGTGACGAGGAAGAACGAGAGGACAGCACCGAACAAACCGTATTGAATGACATCACTAAATGCCGTCACGGGGTTGACCATGAGTCCCTCGGGAAGTGTCGGCATCGCCGTGACACCGTCGATTTGTAAGATGTCCATGAAGTAAGCCGCAATCCCGGTAAGGACCATCCCGATGAGTAAAGAACCGGGTACGTTTCGTGAGAAGAGGAGTGCCGAGACGATCAAACCACCGAGTACAAGTAGTACTTCTGGAGAAGACACGTCACCGAGACGCACCAAGTTTGCTTCATCAGCAACAATTAAGCCTGATAATTTTAATCCGAGTGAAGCGATGAAAAGACCGATCCCGGTCGTGATGGCATGCTTCAACGAAGTTGGAATCGCTTGAATCAACTTCGTCCGAATTGGAGAGAGCGACAAAATCAAGAAGAAGACGGACGAGACGAAGACAACACCGAGCGCGGCAGACGGCGCAATCTGTTCTTGGGCGACGAGCGTGTAAGCAAAAAATGCGTTGAGCCCCATTCCTGGCGCCACGGCGATTGGTAAGTTCGCATAAAACGCCATCAAGCCAGTTCCGATGAGGATGGCAATGATTGTCGCCGTGAAAGCTTGTGCGAATGGGATCCCAGCATCAGATAGAATCGCCGGGTTGACGACAGAGATGTACGCCATCGTCACGAACGTTGTGATCCCAGCAGTCACTTCTTGTTTAACATTCGTTCCATGTTGTTTCAATTGAAAGATATTCATCGATAAAACTCCTTATTTCAGTCTATTTCCGAACATTAATTGAGGAAAATGCTTAAATTAACGTTTTCAACTTGATGACTATACAAAAATGTTTGATTCCCGTCAATTGTTTTGAGTAAAAAACATGAAAAATGAAAGTTGAAGACAAATAATGTTCGGAAATAAACTTTTTTAAAAAAGATGCTTGCTCTGAAACGCGTTTCAGAAGATACGGTATAGACAAAGGGAGGGGAACCGATATGAAACCGACAACGTGGAAAACATGGTGCAGTGGAATCGTATACGAGCTCGTCATCAATCAGTTGTATACACCGTTTGGAAAAATGTTGTGTACCCGTTTCCGTGAAGAGTTTCTTCATCTGCCGTTAGAAGAGCGCTTCCGTCTCGTTCAAGCGATTCGTTGTCAAGTCGTCGAAAGAGGTGACAGTCAACAAGCAGAGTGGGTACACTATATGCAAAGACTGACAAGTTGAGGTGAGATGAATGGCAAACATTCGAGATATCGCAAAGCACGCTGACGTTTCGGTGACGACGGTCTCACGCGTCCTGAACGAGCATCCGTACGTATCGAAAGAAAAACGGACCCGTGTACATGCGGCAATGAAGGAGCTCGGGTATTTGCGAAATCAACAGGCGTTGACGTTGTCGACGGGGAAGACGCAACGAATCGTCGTCATCTTACCTTATATGGATCATCCGTATTACGGTTTCTTCGTCAACGGGCTCGCCAAGGCGGCGCTCGAGCACGATTATCGCCTCGTCATGTGGCAGACGGAGTATAAACTGAGCGAGGAACGACAAGCGCTCGATTTATTGAAGCACCGTGAAGTCGATGGGGCGATCGTCTTGTCTCATGAGATGTCCTTTAAGGAAATGGAAACGTATCGCGCGTATGGACCGATCGCTGTGGCGACTGTCGGTGCACCGGAGACGATCTCGTCGATCCATGTCGACCATTACGCGTCGTTCGTATCAGGTATTCATGTGCTACAGGAGCATGGATATGAAGAGATTGGTATCATCTTGTCAAGAAGCCATAGTCCGAGCTCCCTTGCGCGTCAGCAAGCCTATTTCGATGAAGTAGAGCATGCGCGTCAGCAATGGATTTGGACCGGCTATTTGACGAGTGAGGACGGTATTCGGTTAGCTGAAGCGTTCCTCTCTCAAAAAGAGCGTCCTCGAGCGCTCTTTTTCTCGTCCGATTATGTCGCTCTCGGATTTTTAGGAGAGATGCAACGGCGAGACATCAAGATTCCTCAGGAAGTCGCCATGCTCGGGTTTGACGGACATCCGATCGGTCATGCATTCGGACTGTCGACGATGCTCTCACCGAATGAAGAAATCGGGCGGCGCTTATTTGAAACGACGCTCGCTGAAATGAATGGTGCGCAACCGGAAACGCATGGCATGACAGTGAGCTATCAAGTTGGCACCACACTTTAGGCAACTTCCTCGCTCGACTCTTTTGAAACGTTTAGAATGAAAGGAGTAGTCGAGAGGAGGAGATGTTATGAAAATTCAAGTAACAGAAGAAGCGCTCCAATGGTTTAAAGAAGAAATGGAAGTCGAAGCAGGCCAAACAGTTCGTTTGTTTGCCAAATACGGAGGTTCGACAGACTTGACGCACGGTTTTTCTGTCGGGGTCATCACAGAAGACGTGAACAATGCGGCTGTTGAGACCGAAGAAGACGGCATTCGTTTTGTGGTGGCGGAACAAGATGAGTGGTTGTTCCAAGGACAAGACGTGAAAGTCGAACTTCGCGGAGAAGAAATCGTCTTCGTGCAGGCCTGACGTTTCAGTTTGTTTACGTTTAGTGAAATGTCGTTTGACGAAATCTGGCTTGGGGAACAGATTACGACAAGTCGGATTTTCGAAAGGATGACACGATATGTCAGACAAAGAAAAGCGTGAACAAGAAGAAAAAGAAAAGTTGAAACGAGATCAACCGGACATCTCCCATGAAGAAGATTCAAAAGGAGATCATTCCGATCTTGAAGAGACAGATGAAGATGAACAAGCATAAGAGCCGACACGGCTCTTTTTGTTTGGGAATTGAAAGAAATGCCGTGGACGTTATAATGGATAAGGGAAAACTATTTAGTGAGGAGAATGAGACATGAGTACAGTACTAGTCTTCGGACATAAAAATCCAGATACCGACACAATCACGTCAGCGCTCGCCTATGCCGAGTTGAAAAAGAAATTAGGGATGGACGCAGAAGCGGTCCGTCTCGGTGAAGTGAACGGCGAAACACAATATGCGCTCGATCACTTCCGTGTGAAAGCACCACGCTTGATCGAAAGTGTGAAAGGTGAGGCGGAAGAAGTTATCTTGGTCGACCATAACGAGTTCCAGCAAAGTGCGGACGGGATTGAAGACGTGCGAATCCTTGAGGTCATCGACCACCACCGTATCGCAAACTTCCAAACGGCAGACCCGCTCTACTATCGTGCGGAGCCAGTTGGATGTACGGCGACAATCTTGTTGAAGTTGTATAAAGAGCATGGTGTCGAAATCGCAGCGGATATGGCCGGCTTAATGCTTTCCGCCATCATCTCAGACTCGCTTCTCTTCAAATCGCCGACATGCACAGGTGAAGATATCAAAGCAGCGAAAGAACTTGCGGAGATTGCTGGCGTCGATGCGGAAACATACGGTCTTGAGATGCTCAAAGCCGGTGCGGACCTTAGCCAAAAAACGATTGAAGAACTCATCTCACTCGATGCGAAAGAATTCGCGATGGGCGACTATCGTGTCGAAATCGCACAAGTGAACACGGTCGATGCGAACGATGTCTTGAACCGGAAAGTGGAAGTTGAAGCCGCAATCGCCAAAACGGTTGCAGCGAAAAACTTGGACTTGTTCGTCTTTGCCATTACAAACATTTTGACGAACGATTCAGAAGCGATTGTCGTCGGACCAAAACCAGAACTCTTCGAACAAGCGTTCAATGTGACGCTCCAAAACGGATTGGCGACACTTCCTGGCGTCGTCTCACGTAAGAAGCAAATCGTGCCATTCTTAACTGAAGCGGCAACAAAATAAAAACTCGAAGCCGTGGCCTCGAGCGGAACTGCAGACGTTCATTCGTCTGCAGTTTTTGTTTAAAAAAGACCGGACAATGAAGTCCGATCTTAGGATGATTTTGTTTGTCGTCCGTATGTTCCGAGACGCCATAGTTTCTCAAACGGTCCGTAGCGGTGAGTCTTTAGCCACCACATCGAGAAGAACGACTGCGCAATCAAAATGGCGATGCTGAGGAACAAGCCTTCGGTTAAAGAAAGCGCCCCGTACGCCCCAAGTGCAATCACTGGTAAGACAATGATCAATGTATGTGTCAGATAGTTCGTGAGTGCCATTCGTCCGAGCGCTTGAAGCGGGGCGAACGTCCGACCTTTTCGAACGGCTACCGTGAACAGGCAGATATAGGTCGTGGCGAGCAGTTTTCCGGAGACGAGAACAGCAACAAGGTTCACCCAGTAATAGGCCTCGCCTTGACCATAATGATGCCAAATGATAACTCCGAAAAATGGCAAGGTGAAGAGGACACAAATGATCGCAGTACGAGTCAACCCTTGAATCGACCATGTGAGCAGCTTCCGTTCCCGTCCAATATAAAGACCGAACAAGAATAAGCTAAGAATCTCAATACCCACAAGAAGTGAATTCGACATGGCGGCGAATATTTCAATTTGTAGACGGTAGTCGAACCAAATGCCAAATCCCATATTATATGGTGTCGGGAATGGAGCGCCGCTATTGAAGTCACCGCCATTTGCCCATTCCACAAGCGCAGATGATCCATAAAATAAGAAGAAACTTCCAATCAATAAACTCCACGCCCACGCTAGAATGGCGCGGTTACTCAATCCGTAAAAGAGGGGAAGCAATAAGCCCCACATGGCGTACGTATGGAGGATATCCCCTGACCAAATCGTCAGGTGTGCCAGACCGAACAAGAAAAGAATCAAAATCCGGCGTATGTAACGACTGACCGATTCGCCTCGGGCGTATGAGCGCTCGAGGAAAATCGAAAAGCCGATCCCGAATAAGAGGGAGAAAATCGTATAAAACTTCGTCTGCACGAACAAATCGAAGAGTGTGCGGACGAACAAGTCGCTCCCGTAATAGTCGGGACGACCAAACATCCAGTCGCTCCCGAGCATACTCGGGATATTGACGAGGAAAATGCCGCAGAGGGCAAACCCTCGGATAATGTCATACAAGATAATCCGTTCATTCGTTTGAATTGGGCCAGCCATACGACACGTCCTTTACTGAATTAGAATACTTTCGTCGTCCATGACTCACAGTTCCAGACGTCTGTGACGATATCCTCATAGAATTCTGGTTCGTGACTGATGAGGAGGACGCTTCCTTTGTACTCTTTCAACGCACGCTTCAACTCTTCCTTCGCGTCGACGTCTAAGTGGTTCGTCGGCTCATCGAGTAAGAGTAAGTTCGTTTCGTTGTTTAAGAGTTTGCAAAGACGTACTTTCGCCTTTTCCCCACCACTGAGGACAGAGATTTTACTTTCAATGTGCTTCGTCATGAGACCGCATTTCGCGAGCATCGCGCGCACCTGCTGTTGGTTGAGTGACGGGAATTCGCTCCAAATCTCTTCGATACACGTGTTGTTGCTTGATGCGGCTTCCTGTTCGAAGTAACCCATTTCGAGGAACTCACCACGTTCGACTGTTCCTTCAAGCGGGTTGATCAAGCCGAGTAAGCTCTTCAAGAGCGTCGTCTTCCCGATTCCGTTCGCTCCGACGAGGGCAATCTTTTGACCGCGCTCCATCTGAAGGTCGAGCGGACGTGAAAGTGGCTCATCGTATCCGATGACGAGACCTTTCGCATCAAAGATGAGGCGCCCCGATGTACGTGCCTGCAAGAAGCGGAATTCTGGTTTCGGACGTTCCGCACTCAATTCGATGACATCCATCTTATCGAGTTTCTTCTGACGTGACATCGCCATGTTTCGTGTCGACACACGCGCCTTATTACGGGCAACGAAGTCTTTCAAATCCGCGATTTCGGCTTGCTGACGCTTATAGGCGGCTTCAAGTTGCGAACGCTTCATCTCGTAAACTTCCATGAACTTGTCATAGTCCCCGACATAGCGGTTCAACTCTTGGTTTTCCATATGGTAGACCAAGTTGATGACGCTATTTAAGAACGGGATATCGTGGGAGATCAAGATGAAGGCATTGTCATAGTTTTGAAGATAGCGTTTCAACCACTCGATATGCACTTCATCCAAATAGTTGGTCGGCTCATCGAGGAGCAAGATATCTGGCTTCTCTAAAAGTAATTTTGCGAGCAATACTTTCGTACGCTGTCCACCTGACAAGTCCGTGACGTCACGGTCGAGACCAACGTCTAAAATACCGAGACCGCGTGCGACTTCTTCTACTTTCGCGTCGATGATATAAAAGTCGTTCGAGTCGAGCGTTTCTTGAAGCTCACCGACCTCTGCGAGCATGTCTTCCATCTGTTCCGGTGTCGCGTCGCCCATCTCCATGTAGAGTTCGCCGATGCGCGTCTCCATGTCAATCAGGTATTGGAAGGCACCTTTCAAGACGTCCCGAATCGTCATCCCGCGCTCAAGTACCGCGTGTTGATCGAGGTAACCGACACGGACGTTTTTCGCCCATTCGATTTTTCCTTCATCCGGTTGCAGCTTGCGCGTGATGATGTTCATGAACGTCGATTTTCCTTCACCGTTCGCTCCAACGAGACCGATATGCTCCCCTTTTAAGAGGCGGAAAGAGACATCGTTCAAAATAGCGCGGTCACCAAAGCCGTGGCTCAAGTTTTGTACCGTTAATATACTCATAATTCGTTTTCGTTCCTTTCAAAGTAAACTACCCGATATTGTAGCATGAATTGAATCAAATTAGTACGCCAGTCCGACCGACTCTCGTACGTGTTCCTGTTCTTCAATCGTATGAAGCATGAACTGGGCGACGTCTGCCCGTGAGATGTGCTTCCCGTTCTCTGGCACTTCATCGATGGCCGTGCGATATGTCGAGGTGCGAGGACCGTCCGTCAATTGCATCGGTCGTACAATCGTATAATCGAATGACGAATTTCGCCATAAGTCCACGGCTGCCCGATGATCACGGAGCGGTTTCCGGAGCATGAACGTAATGGCTTTCCCTGCAAGGCCCGGAATCTCATTGTCGATTCCCGCTGAAGCGAGATAGATGATACGTGAAACATTGTTTGCCTTCATCGCAGGGACAAGCTTGTCCGTGACACTCGCTAAAAAGTCTGGGTCGCTCAAATCCGTTCCGAGACAACTGACGACCGCATCGTGACCATGCATCGCTTCCGTCAATGCGTCGACATCATATAAGTCGCCTTCAATGATTTCGAGTTGTGGCGTCCGGATCAACTTTTTCTGTTCACGGACGAACGCGGTGACATCATGACCGTGCTCGATGGCTTGATCGATGAATTGATGTCCGGTCCGACCGGTTGCGCCTAATACGAATAACTTCATAAGGGCAAGGCTCCTCTCTCATATCCAATATCTACAGTATACAGCAGTTTCAGAAAAATCGAACATTTCACCGTTTGATTCCAACCTATTGCATTTCTCGTCAGCTCGTCTACAATAAGGTCTATCTTATATAAATAGATTCGCACTCGTATATCAGCGGAAATATGGTCCGCAAGTCTCTACCGAACTACCGTAAATGGTTCGACTACGGGTGGCGCTTGTCGTATGCTATCGTTGATTTCCATGCGGTTCGTTGCCTCCCGATGAGGGGTGACGAATCGCATTTTTTATTGGAGGGAAAACAATGAAGCAGTTAGAAGACAAAATCCGTGAAGAAGGTCGGGCCCTTTCCGACCAAGTGTTGAAAGTCGACGCTTTCTTGAATCATCAGGTCGACCCGGTACTCATGAAAGGCATCGGTAAAGAATTCGCAGAACGTTTCAAAGACGCTCAAATAGACCGCATCGTCACACTGGAATCGAGTGGGATTGCGCCGGCGATGATGACGGCGCTTGAGATGGGCATCCCGTTCGTATTCGCGCGTAAACGAAAATCGCTGACACTCCAAGACGACCTCGTGGAAGCGGACGTTTATTCGTTCACAAAACAAGAGACGAACCGCATCAGCTTGAGCCGACGCTTCGTCTTACCAGGCGAACGTGTTCTTGTCATCGATGACTTCCTCGCGAATGGGGAAGCGGCACTCGGACTGACACAACTCGTAGAAGCGGCAGGTGCAGAGGTCGCGGGCGTTGGGATTGTCATCGAAAAGTCATTCCAACCAGGGCGCGATAAATTGATCGAGCGTGGCTATCGCGTCGAATCGTTGGCACGCATTGCGAAATTAGAGAAAGACCATATCTCGTTCGTGGAGGTCGTTCGATGAATACGTTCAAGACAGCTAGTCTAGGATTCCAGCATCTACTCGCGATGTACACGGGAGCGGCAATCGTTCCGCTCATCGTCGGGGGTGCCATCGGGCTTGGTCCAACCGAACTCGCCTATCTCGTCGCAATTGATTTATTCATGTGTGGTGTGGCGACGTTATTACAAGTATGGACGACACGCTTTACGGGTGTCGGATTGCCGGTCGTCCTCGGATGCACGTTCACGGCGGTCGGTCCGATGATCGCCATCGGAAGCGCGAACGGGATCACTGCCATTTATGGCGCGTTGATTGCGAGCGGTCTCATTGTCATCCTCATTTCTGGATTTGTCGGGAAACTTGCGCGCTTCTTCCCGCCGGTCGTGCTCGGTTCGGTCGTGACGATCATCGGTCTCTCGCTGATTCCGGTCGCCGTCAATGACATCGGTGGCGGGATGCCAAGTGAACCAGGGTTCGCATCGATGCAGAATCTCGGATTAGGTGGTTTAACGATTCTACTCATTCTCGTCTTGAACCGTGTCGGGACCGTCTTCACGCGTGCTGCTGCCGTCCTCTTTGCCGTATTGGTTGGAACAGGGGTAGCCGCTTCGCTCGGTCTCGTCGATTTCAGTCCTGTTCGTGAAGCAGGATGGTTCCAAATGGTCCAGCCGTTCTACTTCGGGATGCCGACATTTGACGTGTCTGCCATCCTCGTCATGACGCTCGTCGCCATCATCTCGATGATTGAATCGACAGGGGTGTTCTTGGCGCTCAGCGATATCACGAAACAACCAATCGGTGCGAAAGAATTGACGAAAGGGTATCGTGCGGAAGGCGTCGCAACGATTCTCGGAGGGATTTTCAACAGTTTCCCGTACACGACGTTCAGTCAAAACGTTGGACTCGTTCAATTGTCAGGTGTGAAATCGCGTCGCGTCATCTTTTGGACAGGCGGATTGCTCATCTTGCTCGGCTTCCTTCCGAAAGTCGCTACGTTCACGACATTGATTCCAAAACCTGTGCTTGGGGGAGCGATGCTCGTCATGTTCGGAACAGTCGCCGCTTCTGGAATTCGGATTCTGAGCCAGGTCGACTTTTCGAAAAACGAGAATTTGATCACCATTGCCCTCTCAATCGGTGTTGGGCTCGGTATTACCGCCAATCCAGCCATCGTCGCAAACATGCCGGAGTGGCTGCAGTTGTTCACGGATAGTGCTATCGTGGCAGGCTCATTCACGGCGCTCGCATTGAACGGATTTTTCCGTATGATGGACCGATTCCGTCCCGGGACAATCATTGCCGAGGAACGGCAAGTCAGCTAGACTGAAGGAAATAGTAGTCTAGGAGGAGTCACGAATGGGGAAAACTGCACTTGTCGTAGGCGCGACCGGCTTGATTGGTCGCGAATTGGTTGAACAGTTGTTAGAGAGTGACCGTTATGATGCGGTCTGGATCGTTGTCCGTCGCTCGAAGCGTTGGAGTCATCCGAAGTTACATGAGATCGTCGGTTTCGAGGAGATGGATTCATCCCTTCCACAGATCGACGACGTGTACTGTGCGCTCGGCACAACGATTGCGGTAGCTGGCTCGCAAGAAGCGTTCAAACAAGTTGATTTAGAATTACCACTTGAAGTCGCCCGTGTCGCCAAGGCACACGGTGCGACGCGCTATGCGGTCGTATCGGCACAAGGCGCATCATTGCGTTCGACTTTCTTTTACAACCGTGTGAAAGGGGAGCTTGAGAACGCGTTACGTATTTTCAACTTCCATCACTTGATTATCGCCCGTCCTTCTCTGTTACTCGGAGAGCGTGATTCATTCCGCTTCGGGGAGAAGGCGGCCGAGGTCATCAGTCGACCGTTCCAGTCAATCTTGCTTGAGAAGACACCGGAAGTCGCACCGATTCAAGCGTTGCATGTCGCTCGTGCCTTGATTATGGCGTCTGAAGAAGGCGAAGGAATCGAAGTGTTGACGTCAGGGATGATGCAGAGGATGAGCCGATGAATCCATTGACAAAAAAGCGAACCAAAGCAGTCATGATTGACAGTGTCATTGCAGGTCTCGTCAGCGTTGGCGTGGAACAGCTCGTGCGAAAGAAAGTTAAGAACGAGTTTGTGCATGCGGTCATCACACCGACACTACTGACATATGCCATGGAAGCCTGGCAAATGAGTCGAGGTGGACAAACAATCGGTTATAAACTGATGGGACTTGAATTGAAAAACGATGACGAAACGCCTGTCACGGCAAAACAAGCGCTACAACGCGCCCTGCATCGTGATACTTCGTCAGTCGTTCGTTATTGGAAAGACCGTGCGCATTTCGAACAAGAAGAAGGCGCTGTTTTACCGCACGATGCCCGTTACCATATGCATGTACGTGAAAAGAACTGACCGATATGGCCAGTTCTTTTTTCAATCCTTGATTTTACTTAAGATGGCAGTTGTTAAGGCGACAATCGTCCCGAGGACGAGTCCGTTAGAGAAGACGGTCGCAAGAAGCGGTGGTAACTCATTCATTGATCCGGGTGGCAGAAGCATCGCCCCGGCACCGATGACGAGCGGGAGTCCGACCGTGAGAGATGCGGTGGACTGCTTCAATTCAAAGGCCGCCTCATTGATTCCGATGATGATCATCGTTGCAATGAGCGGTGTCACGATTGCATAACCGACAGCGGCCGGGATGCTCGCAATCAACGAGACGAATGGACCGATGAGTGCTAACGACATCATGAGGGCGTGGGCAATCAAATGCGGGGTACGCTGGACGCTCTCCGTCGAAGAGAGAAAACCAGCTGTCCCGGAGATGGCGACAGGACCCGGTGTGCCGAACAGACCAGCCACGATTTGACTGACGCCACTGGCGACACCTGATGCAGGAACGTTTCCTTTGATTTCTCGTTTTTCGCGAGAACTGACGATGCGCTCAATCAACTTGATGTTCGCAAGGACGTTCGTCATGAGAAGTAGGGTGATGACGAAAGCCGTCGGCAACAAGTTCCAATCCCACACCCAATTTCCGAACGGAAGAAGCTCCGGTACGAGGAAGAAAGATTCCGAACGAACGATTGGATTTCCAAGGTCGAGTAAATGGAACAAGCCGAACCCGACGAATAGCGTCATGACGAGTCCATATTGTTTAAAGCGACTTTGCTCGAGCGTGAGTGCGAACAAGACGAGACCTGCCGTCGCCACTGCCTGAACGACGTTGATTCCGTCTTCCGTCACCCCAAAGCCACCTTTAATGACGGCCCCTGATAATTGAAGGACGAGCAAAATCATATAGACGCCGAGCACTTGCGGTGTAAACAGGGCGAGCATGCGTCTTAAGATACCAGTGACGGTCAACAACACACCAAGGATTCCACTCAAAAACAGCATGAATCCGAGTGCTTGCAAGGTCTCTTGCTGACTTCCGTATAGAGCGGGACCGATGGAAGCGTATAAAGTGAAGACACCCCACCAAATGCCGGCAGGTCCTTCGAGTATCGGGAGGCGATGGCCGAGCAACGTTTGGATGATGCTGAAGAGTGCGAAGATGAAGAGTGAGCGGGAGATGAAGGTCATCGTCTCATCTGGCGACAGTTCAAACAAGGCGGCGATGGAGAGTGGTGGTACAATATTTGTAGCTAAAATAAAAATAAACCACTGAATCGTCGTGGTTACATTACTTCTGGTCATGGTGTCCCCCTGATCATGCTTTTTCTTATTAGTGTAACGTTATGATGAAGTGGATGCAAATGGAGGCTATATAATGAAGAAATTCTTCAAGTGGACCGCACTCTCAATCGTAGGATTGCTAATCATCGCGGTAGCAGGCTTTTTAATTTGGACGCAGTTCACGTACGAACCGACCGATGAAGCGACACGGTATACCGAAGAGGGGAAAGTGGTCGACAACCGTCTCGAGTTTGGAGATCCGACGAGTGAGGTCGGAATCATTCTTTATCCAGGGGCGAAAGTGGAGAAAGAGGCGTATGCGTATTATGGAACACGTTTAGCCGAGGAAGGGTATTTCGTCGCCATTCCGTCGCTTCGACTCAACTTAGGCATTTTAGATATCGACGCAGCCGATCCAATCATCGAGGCACATCCGGAGATTGAACGCTGGATCGTAGCCGGTCATTCACTCGGAGGTTCGGCGGCGTCGGGTTACGCGCTTGAGCATCAAGAGTCGGTAGAAGGTGTCATTTTCCTCGCATCATATCCGATCAGCTCGATGGTCGATAGTGACTTACGCGTGCTATCCATCTCGGGTGAGTTGGATGGATTGGCTGTCCCGGAAGACATCGAGGCGAGCCGAAGCGACCTACCTGCCGATAGTCAATTCGTACAAATCGAAGGCGGGAATCATGCCAACTTCGGAATGTATGGTCCACAAAAAGGCGATCAGGAAAGTCCGCTCACATCGAAAGAACAACTCGACGAAGTCCTATCAGCAATTCTCGAATGGTTATAAAAAACGTGCGCACCTTCATCGAGGTGCGCACGTTTTAGCGTTGATCGAGTGAATAACTGACTGCGGTCAACCCGGCTGTGACGAGGGCGACCAAACCACCGACGAGCGCGAGCGTCATGATAGGGCTCGTCGCGTAGACGACACCACCAAGAGCGGAACCAAGTCCGATTCCGACGTTACTCGCCACAGGCATAAGTGATGAGGCGAGACCTTTGGCGTTCGGATTGAACTTCTCCGCCAAATCGATCAAATAAATCTGAGTCGATGTCGTCAATAAAATCGCCATGAACGACATGAGGGCGATATTGAGGAGACCGAGCGTCACATTCGACGTCGTCACGAATAACGCGGCCAGGACGAACGCCTGGACGAGAAAGACGAACCGTAAGCGTCCGATCGGATTGTGACTGGCGATCTTTCCGGCAGCGATATTACTGAAGATCGAGATGAATCCGTAGGCGAATAAAATCGGACTGACCCAAGCGGCCGGGACGCCGAGGACATCTTTTAAAATCGGCACGAGATACGTATATATGACATACGTCGCCCCGAAACCGAACGCCGGAATCAAGAAGGCGATCAAGATACGCGGATTCGTCAGGAGTGCCATTTGTTCACGGAGTGATGCTTTTTCTTGAGACAATTGATTCGGCAAGACACGATAAATGGCAATCCAGGCGACTGCACCAAACAGAGTCGTCAACCAAAACGTGGACTCCCATCCTGCCTGTTGTCCGATGAACGTTCCGATCGGAACCCCGAACACGTTCGCCATTGTGAATCCACCGAAAATAAAGGACACGGCCACACCCCGTTTTGCCGGAGGGACGCTCTCGCTAGCAACGAGCATGGCAAGCGAAATTAAGACACCTGTGACGACAGCCGTCAGCATTCGCAAGACGAGTAACCACTCATACATGGGAGCGAGACTGCTTAATAAGTTCAGGACGGTGAAGAGAATCGTCAAGCCGAGCATCAATTTACGTTTTGGAAGATGGCTCGTCAAGGACATCGTGATTGGCGTGCCGACGGCAAAGCTGATAGCGAATGCCGATACGAGACTTCCTGCTGTCGCGATGGAAATGGATAGACCGCTTGCGATATCAGGCAAAATGCCGACGATGACAAATTCACTCGTTCCGAGAACGAAGGTTAATAAGGATAGGGATAAAACTAAAGTCCAGTCGCTTCGACTGAGCGAGCTTGTCTTCATGTTCAAACACTTCTTTCTATTTCATTCATTAGTAGTTAGACATCAGTCTTTTATCACGTTACAAGATTTTCCCCAAAAGAAAAACCCTTTTCTCCCAAGTCGGAAGAAAAAGGTGAATCAGCGCCAAAATACAGTGGCTTCGACACCGGCGTGGTCGGAGACGACGGGGCCGTTCTCCCCATCGAAGACGACGGCATGACGGGAGACGTGAATGGGTGCGTTCGTCAACATCAAGTCGATGCGTAGCGATTTTTTGTTTTCGTCCCACCCGGCGATTTTTCCTTGTACCGTCGCATCGCCTTCACGTTCCGTTGCGAGGTGGAACAAGTCTTGAAGTCCATTCTCCATCAAGTAATCGTATCCTTCGCCTCGAATGAAGGCATCGTTGTTGAAATCACCGAGTAGGAGCGCATGGTCGTCATGCTCCACGCGACGGAGAAGTTCGTCGAGTTGATACTTCACTGGCTCATCTTCATCATGCCACCATCCGAGGTGACACGAGTAGACGGTCGTCGGCGTTTCAGGACCTTCAATCACGGCTTTGACAATTTTACGGGACTTGTAATTGTCAGGGTCCGTCGTCTTGGATACGAAGAACGACTCGGTCGATAGAAACGGTGTCCGTGATAAGATGGCGACGCCTTCCTCGTAAATATCATATCCGTAATGGGCAAAGTCCCATGTCATGTGATAGTGAAGATCTAACTCTTTCAGGCGCTCGACGAGGACGTGTGCGAAGTTGTTTTCACGGATGTTCTTATAGATGAGTGGGGCCTCTTTATGTTGATTGACTTCTTGGAGCGCGATGAAGTCATACTCTTCGCTTGCGATACGTTCGACAATCGCGTCGATTTTCTCTTGTTGGCGGTCTTCTAACCAGGCATGACAATTGAGCGTAAAAATATTCACGATAGTCCTCCTTTAGAAAAAGGCCAACTCTCGAGTGAGTTGGCCAGTAGATTATGCACCGATGACGTCTTGAATGTCTGATTTCAATACGTCGGCTTTCGGGCCATAGATGGCTTGGACTCCACGATCTTTCACGATAAGACCCATGGCGCCATTTTTCTTCCATTCTTGTTCATCAGAGACGAGTGTAACGTCTTTCACGGTCACACGAAGACGCGTCATACATGCGTCGACATCCTCAATGTTTTCTTCCCCACCGAGAAGTGCGATAATCCCCATGACTTGTTCGTTACCTGTAACGGATGATTTTTCTGTTGTTTCTTCCATGTAGTTCCCGTTACGTCCAGGTGTCGGCAAGTTCATCTTCTTGATGAAGAAGTTGAAGACACCAAAGTTGAGGAAGAAGAACACGACAGAGACGAGCACGAAATTGATCAAGTCTTGAAGAAGTCCTGCTTTGACGATCATCGGAATGCGCGTCAAGAGTTCGATTGCACCGAAAGCGTGGACGCGTAGGTCGATGATATCTGCCAATGCGAAGGCAGCGCCGGCCATGAGCGCGTACACCACATAAAGGACTGGTGCGACGAACATGAACATGAATTCGATCGGTTCTGTGACACCTGTCAAGAAGACAGCGAGTCCGGCTGATAAGAACATCGGCTTGTATTGTGCCTTCTTATCCGCGTCGACGTTGCGGTACATCGCATACGCGGCACCAATCAATGCAGCGAATGACAAGATGACTTGACCGACTTTGAAGCGTGCTGGAACGACATCAGCGAGAAGCGTGTTGTATGCGGCCGTATCACCAGCAGCACGCAAGTTGACGAGGTCTGTTACCCATGCCAACCAGAGTGGGTCTTGACCGGCAACGACCGATCCAGCTGTCGCACCTGTTAAAATTGTGTATGTTCCACCGAGCTCTGTGTAGTTCATTGGTACTGTGAGCATGTGGTGTAAACCGAACGGTAAGAGGAGACGTTCGAGTGCACCATAAATGAACGGAGCGAGGACTGGCGCCGTGTTACGTGATGTGGCAATCCATTCACCAAAGCTGTTGAGCGCACCTTGGATGGTTGGCCATACAATCGATAGAACGAGGGCAGCAACGACTGAACCAAGGATAACGACGAATGGTACGAAGCGCTTCCCGTTGAAGAACGAGAGAGCGTTCGGCAACTTGTTGAAGTTGTAGAAACGGTTATATAGTGCACCACCGAGGAAACCGGCGATAATCCCGACGAACACACCCATGTTGAGGGCAGGTGAGCCGAGTACAGATGTGAAGTAATCAGCGACGACAAGGTTCGCACCGAAGAGTGACTCGATTGTCGCTTCTGGATCTTGAAGCATGTCACTGTTGACACCGAAGATGGCACCTGTGACACGGTTGATCAAGATGAAGGCGAGAAGTGCTGCGAATGCACCGCCGGCACGATCTTTTGCCCACGAACCACCAATCGCGACTGCGAAGAGGATATGTAAGTTGACGATGATGCCCCAACCTAAATCTTCAATGATACGAGCTGTTGTTAATAAGATACCGACATCTCCGGCTGACATTCCAATCAATTTACCGATGGAAATCATCAAGCCGGCAGCTGGCATAACGGCGATGACGACCATCAAGGCCTTACCGAGTTTTTGCCAGAAATCGAATGAGATCAATTGTTTCATGCTATACGCTTCCTTCCTATGAGGGAGTTTTATCTATTTTTGTGTCTACCAATAGTGCAATCGCTTGCATAAATAATTGTAATCGATTGCATAAATTCGTGCAACCGTTTTCGCTATTTTCATTTGTTTTCATTTCCGAAGTGAGAATAGCAGATGTGAGGCGAACTTGTCAGTCGAATCGAATCTAGCTACAATATGATAGGTTGAAGGGAGCGAGAAAGATGGGTTGGAGACAGACAACATCTGCTTTGACGAAAGACGAGCAGATTGAATTAAAAGAAGAGTTGTTGCGGAAGGGTGTATTGCAGGAAGACGATCTTCCTCTATATGAGATGCTCATGCCAGATCGAATCAAACGGATGTATGAAGTATTGAATACACGAACGAACCATATCACGATTTTGACGGAAGGTGTGGACGATCCGCACAATCAATCTGCCGTATTGCGTTCGGCCGATGCGTTCGGGGTGCAGACGTTACACGTCGTCGAAGGGCGTGCGAAGTTCAAACCGAACTCGATTATCGCCAAGAGTGCCGACCGTTGGGTGGACGTCGTCGAGCATGGCTCCATCGAAGAGGCGATTGACGCTTTAAAAGAAGACGGTTATCAAGTATATGCGACGGCATTGAGTGAGGAAGCAATTCCGCTCGAAGAGGTGGATGTGTCGAAGCCGACCGTTCTGCTATTCGGGAATGAACATAGTGGTGTCTCGGAAACAGCACTTCATAAGGCGGACGGGAACTTTGTTATTCCGATGCAAGGATACGTACAAAGTTTGAACATCTCCGTGGCGGCGGCGATTTCCTTGTACGATGTCACGACACGGTCACGACATATCGTGACGGATGGCTACGAGCTTCCGGTCGAAGACCAAGCGCGCATCTTCAAAGACTGGATGGTCAAGAGTTTGCCGAAGCGTACGCTCGGACTATATAAACAAAAAGGTGTCACAGCTTTTGAACGGGAGACAGGAAATTCAGAATGAACGGCGAAATGAACAGACGTACGGAATCTTTGTCCAGAAACTGAAAGGGGATGGCACGATGAGTACGACGAGTTCATTTATCGTAAAAGATGTGACGAACAACTTTAAAGATTTTGAAGAGGACTTTTTCCGACTATATCGCACGTTATATGGTGACCTCGATCAGCTGCGATTTAAAGAGCGCCTGTATCGACACGCCAATCCGTTAGTGCTCCTAGCCTTTTCGGAAGAGCAACTGGTCGGCTTTAAAATCGGTTATGAGGCGGAGCCTTATCGGTTTTATAGCTGGGCGGGCGGCGTACACCCGGACTTCCAAAAGCATGGCATCGGTCGCAAGCTGATGGACACGCAACTCGAATGGGTCGAAGCGCAAGGGTTCCATTCGATTCGGACGAAAGCACGCAATACGAACAAAGGGGTCATCATCTTGAATCTCCTTTGCGGATATGACATCATGGGCGCCTACACCGAAGATGGCGAGCCGCGCATCATGATGGAGAAACAACTGAACAGTTGAATCGATGCCGCGGTCGTGTGATCGCGGTTTTTTTGTTGAAACCGATTCGACTGAATGAACGTACATAAAGAAAAAGGGGGAATTTGAAATGATAATATTTGGATTTGGCGGGGATCCGTTCGATAGCTCGATAGGGGACTCATTCTTTAGCGGACTATTTGGTGTGTTTCCAATCATTTTCATGGTTGTGTTCGGTCTGATTATATTTGGATTTATCAAATCGGGAGTGAGCTACTCTAAAACATCAAATACATTGAAGGACTTACAACGCTTCGCCTCGCAGCTCGCCGATGACCCGGCCGACGATACGGCTGAGCGCTTAGCAGACTATTTACGGGGCATCGATTCCTTCTCGATTGAACGGACACGCATGGAGCCGTTCCGTGTCGCGCTCGGATGCTATCAATTGGTGATGGAGTCTGACGCTGTTCGCGAAGAGACGAAAGAGCGGGTCGATCGTCAATATAAGCGTCTCGGGATTTTAGACGGAGAAAAATTTGCCGATGAGGCACCACCACGTCGACGTTCTTCTTCATCGAGTCATCATGATATCCACCACCATCACCATGACCACATGTAAAAAAGCGAAGGGACTCCTTCGCTTTTTTACATGTATCGTGAAGCATCAAAGTCGATATTGGTCTGATAGCGGACGGCCTGAATGGCACTTTCGATTCGAATGGCACGCTTCTTAATATCGCGTGCTTTTAAACGATATAGTTCGGGGTCATATAAGGCGTGTTTGATCACGGCAACCCCATGCACATAGTCTTTCTTCGGACGAAGCGATAATTTCTCATAAAGTCGTGCCTGGACACGTAACTGAATGGCGAGCTCGATTGCCTCGACGAGCGGGAGTGGACCGTCATGCGTCTCAACGACGGCTTGGACGTTCGCCTCTTGAATGAGACGGTCGAGCTGACGTAAGTCTAGACGAATGTGTTCCAGTTCCATCTCGATGTCTTGAAGGGAACGGGACTGAATGGTCGGAATGGATTCATTCGCTTGAAGCGAGATGAACGCCACGTGCTCAATCTCTTCGGTCAATGTATCGATTTGCTCATGGAGCAACTGTTTCAATGTTAGGGCATCTGCAAGGTTCATATCGATTTCCTCCTTCTGCTTTTTCTAACCGTACCACATCGAGATGGCTGAAAAAAGGTGGATGACATCCTAGATTACGGGAATAAAAGCAAATAGAGAGGAGGAGGACGATGAAAAAGTGGAAGATACAATGGATGATTGCACTCGTCCTACTCCTGTTCGGGACGGCGACATTCCTTTATCAGTGGGTTGATGTAAGCCCAGGCGATATACGAGACTACATCATTCAATTCGGATGGTTGGCTCCGCTCATTTACATTTTATTGTTCACCGTTCGTCCGCTCATCTTGTTTCCCACGTCCGTCTTGTCGGTCGCCGGAGGATTGGCGTTTGGGATGTTACCGGGCGTCATCTATACCGTCATCGGGGCGACGTTGAGTGCGCTTGTTGCGTATTATGTGGCAATTTATTTCGGCGATCGTTTCCTGCATCACTTCGAATCAACGAATTACGAAGCCCTTCAGCATAAAATCGAAGAAGATGGTTTCTTTTACGTCCTCATCTTACGTCTCATCCCGCTCGTCAATTTCGATTTGGTCAGCTATGCTTCTGGTTTGGCAAAAGTAAACGTACTCGCCTATCTGTTTGCGACCGTCGTCGGTATGATTCCCGGAGCGTTTGCGAACAATTTTCTCGGGAGTAGTATCGCCAGTGGGGATTGGACGCTCATCGCCTTGGCATTTGGGATCATGCTCGTGTTGACGCTCGTTGCGACCGTGTTCCGCGAACCGATTAAGCGACAGATTCATCGCTATCAAAAAAAGTAGGCGACTCCAGATGGAGCGCCTACTTTTCAATTAACGGTTGTCAACCGTCTCTGGATACAGGTCATGGTTGAACAGACGATGCTCCGCCATTTTTTCGTACTTCGTACCCGGTTTTCCGTAGTTGTAGTACGGATCGATCGAGATACCGCCACGTGGTGTGAATTTCCCCCACACTTCGAGATAGCGCGGCTCCATCAACTTGACGAGATCTTTCCCGATGACATTGATGCAGTTCTCGTGGAAGTCACCGTGGTTACGGAAGCTGAACAAGTACAACTTCAACGACTTCGACTCGACGAGTTTCTCATCCGGGATGTACGAGATGTAGATGGTTGCGAAGTCCGGTTGGTTCGTGATCGGGCACAACGATGTAAATTCGGGTGCGTTGAATTTCACGAAGTAGTCGTTCTCAGGATGACGATTCGGGAACGCCTCAAGGACGTCAGGTGTGTATTCAAAAATATATGGGACGCTCTTCTGTCCGAGGAGCGAGAGGTCTTGTAAGTCTTCTGGTCTCATGTTCATTCTCCTTAGACGCCACGTTCGTTGGCGTACAGTAATGTGTGTAGTTGTGGTAGGACGCGGACGCTTTGCCATGACGGATCACGTGCAACGTCTTCCCATAGTTGTTTCAAACGACGGAGCTGGGCATCGGTGATGTCGCCGTCTGCACCGGGCTCCGGGTTACCAGCCGACAAATACATGACGTCCGGTGAGTAGCGCTGCTGCACTTCTTTCGCGTAGGCAAGGTCCACTTCATCAAAGACAGCAACTTTGAATGTCGTCTGCTCCGGGCGCAACCGTTCGACGATGGCGTCGAGTTGCTCCCAGTTGGTCTTCATACCAGACGATGGAGGTTTCGGACTGAGGGTCACGTCATCGATTTGTGTGAGCCAGTCTTGATAGCGGCTACCTTGCGTCTCGACAGCGAGTGTGACACCACGTTCTTTCAACTTCACAACGAGGTCTTCCATTGCCGCGATGAGGAGCGGATTGCCACCCGAGATGGTGACGTAATCGTACATACCCAGTGCGTCTAGGCGAGCGATGACCTCATCGGCTGTCAGCATGTCCGGTTTTTCTGAACCGTCCCACGTAAAGGCGGAATCGCACCACGAACAGCGATAATCGCAACCGGCGGTCCGGACGAACATCGTCTTTTGTCCGATGGCGCGTCCTTCTCCTTGAAAGGTCGGTCCGAACACTTCAAGAACAGGGATTTTCACGATTCCACCAACCATTCACGGCGGAACTCAGCGTAAGACGTTGGCGTTTCATACAGACGGACGAACTCGACACGGACGTCGCGTTCATTTGGCAAGTGTGTCGCCAGTTGTTCAAAAATCCAATAACACATGTTTTCTGCAGTTGTATTCATATAAGGGAGTGACTCGTTCAAATAGCGATGATCGAGATACGGCTCAAGCTCTTCTTTGAAGATCTTTTTCAAATCACCAAAGTCGAGCGTCATGCCGCGATTGTCGAGAAAGCCGCTGACACCCATCTGGAGCTTATACGTATGACCATGAAGGGCACGACATTTGCCGTCATAGTCAAAGAGATGGTGCGCTGCGTCGAACGTTACTTCTTTGACGATTTGAACGCGATGCGGACAGTAGATGAGCGATCCTTCTTGCTTTGATTCGACACTGGTCGGAGCGAGGAATGGAGCATGTTTCATACGCGCACCTCCTCGTAAGCTGTAAGTCCGTTTTGACGAAGCTTACACGCCGGACATTCTCCACAACCTGAACCGATGACACCGTTGTAGCAAGTAAGCGTGCGTTCTTTGACATAGTCAAAGGCACCGAGTTCGTCGGCGAGAGCCCACGTCTCTTTTTTATCGAGCCACATGAGCGGTGTGTCGATGACGAATGGATAATCCATCGCTAAATTGAGTGTCACATTGAGTGATTTGATGAATTGGTCTCGGCAATCCGGGTAACCTGAAAAGTCCGTTTCACATACACCGGTCACGATGTGATGCATACCGAGTTGTTTGGCCATGACGGCCGCAAATGATAAGAATAGATGGTTGCGTCCATCGACGAACGTATTTGGAACATCCGCATTGTCGATGTCGAGATCGTGTCTCGTGAGCGCGTTCGATGTGAGTTGTCCGAGTAGGGACAAGTCGAGGATGTGGTGTGGGACATCGAGCTCTGCCGCGATTTCTTTGGCGACCTCGATTTCCGCATCATGGCGTTGACCATATGCGAACGTCACCGCCTCCACATGAGAGAATTGTTGTTTTGCCCAAAACAGGCAAGTGGTTGAATCTTGGCCACCACTAAAGACGACCAATGCTTTTTCGTGTTGCATGAAGCACACTTCCTTTTCGCTAGTTTTGATGTCGGAGGAGGTTACGAACTCCGGAGGTCACCCTCAAGCATATAATTTATCATAAAAAGACGTTTGACAGGGAGAAAGGAAGCGAGTATAGTAAAAAACATCACTGACATGCTTTTGTGCATAAAAGCGTTTAAGCGGTTAGGCGAAATAATAAATCATAAAGATATAACGAAAGGAGGGGACGTCGATGCAGATGAAAGGAAAAGAAGCTGTATTCGTCGTGTTGATGAGCGGGATCACCTTGCTCGCACTGATGTTTTTGGCCAAAGCGACGCCACATATGGCGATTTTTGGCACAATGGTAATAGTAGGTGGATACGCGTATTATCGTTCACGCGACTTCAAACAGATTGAAACGGCGATGATCAACGGAATTCGTGAAGCGATCATGCCGGTGTTGATTTTGTTGTTGATCGGGATGCTCATCGGAGTATGGCAAATGTCCGGGACGGTCGCGACGATCCTCTCCATCGGTCTAAATACAATCTCTGCTGAATGGTTCTTGCCGAGTGTCTTATTGATCACGATGATCGTTTCGACATTCACAGGAAGCGCCTTTACAACCGTCGGAACGGTCGGTGTCGCCTTGTTCGGAATCGGAACGGCACTGGGCATCTCGCCAGCGCTCGCTGCAGGTGCCATCGTGTCGGGCGCCCTCTTCGGAGACAAGATGAGCCCGTTGTCGGATACGACGAACTTTGCGCCGGCAGTGGCGGGGGTCAAACTGTTCGACCACATTCGCTTCATGATGGGGACGACGATTCCAGCGTTCATCATCACGTTGATTTTATTCATGTTCCTCGGACGTAGCGGTCAAACTGCCGACACGGCACAAATCGCAGAGGCGCAAGCCGCGCTCAGCGGACGTTTCGACCTCTCATGGCTCACGTTGATTGCCCCTGTGCTCGTCGCAGTGCTTGCGTTCCGTCGGATGCCGGTCTTGCCGACGATGCTTGTTGGGATGTTCGCCGGTGTGTTGACGGCCGGTTTTGTTCAAGGCAACTGGAGCATCTCGAACTGGCTCGGTGTCATGCAGTCGGGCTTTAAGTCAGATGTCGAAAATGAATTGATTGCGAATGTACTCGATAAAGGTGGTCTTGAATCGATGCTCTGGTCGGTCAGTCTCGTCTTGATCGCCCTCGCGTTCGGTGGCTTATTACGTGAACTCGGTATCTTCCAAGCCATCGTTGAATCGTTGCTCGAGCGTTTGAAGTCACCAGGGAGCTCGGTCCTATCAGTTGTCCTCAGTTCAATCGGTGTCAACTTGCTCGCGGGAGAACAGTACTTGTCGATTCTCTTGCCGGGTCAGGCGTTCAAGCAAGGGTTTATCGATCGTGGGATCGACCCGCGCTACTTGTCACGGGCACTTGAAGATGGCGGGACCGTCATCAACCCGCTCATACCTTGGGGTGTCTCCGGAGCGTTCTTCGCAGCGACACTCGGCGTGCCTGTATTGGAATACGCACCATTTGCGTTCTTCCTCTGGCTCAGCCCGGTCTTCTCCATCATCTTGGGATACGTCCGATTGGGGAAGCAACGTGAATCGCTAAAAATCGCATCATAATATCGAGGTGTCCTGCCATGCAGGGCATCTTTTTTGTGTGCAACATATGACTTTTGAGAAAATAGGAGAAACGGAGGTGGAACCATGAAGCGACTCGATCTAGCATTTTATGAACAACCGACACTCGAATTGGCACGCGCCTTACTCGGTCAATATTTGGTGCGGCGACATCCAGAAGGTGACATCATCGCGAAGATTGTCGAGACAGAGGCTTACCTCGGTGCCATCGACCGGGCGGCGCATAGCTTCGGAGGGCGTCGAACGAAACGAACGGAAGTCATGTTCGGACAACCTGGGCATGTATACACGTATCAAATGCATACACATACGCTCCTGAACGTGGTCAGTGGTCCGGTTGGTACACCGGAAGCCGTGTTGATTCGAGCCGTCGAACCGATTCAAGGACATGAATGGATTGCTTCGAACCGTCCCGGAGTGAAGCGATATGACCAGACGAACGGACCAGGGAAGTTGACGAAAGCACTCGGAATCACAATGGATCTATACGGCCATTCCTTTCAACAAGACCCACTCTACATCGCGGAGGGTGAGGCAGGAGTAGTGATTGAGGCGGGTCCCCGTATCGGGATCCCGAACACGGGCGAGGCACGTGACTACCCGTATCGCTTCTTTGAACGCGACAATCCATACGTCTCGAAATTCCGTTGAATGCCACTTGAGATGTTTAAGTGATTCATGCCTGTGGAACAGTCCCTATGTGCATAAAACAAACAAAGGGAGTGTTTAGGATATGGCAAAAGTAGCAACGCTCATTACGGATATGTTTGAAGATGTAGAATTCACGGGTCCCCGTGACGCATTGGTGGAGGCGGGACATGATGTCGTGACGATCGAGAAGAAAGCGGGTAATACGGTAGAAGGGAAACAAGGGGAGGCGAAAGTGAACATCGACCAATCGATTGACGATGTATCGCCAGAAGATTTTGATGCCCTTCTCTTGCCGGGCGGATTCTCACCTGACTTGTTGCGTGAGGACGAGCGTTTCGTCTCGTTCGCCAAAGCCTTCATGGATGCGAAAAAGCCTGTCTTTGCCATCTGTCACGGACCACAGCTGTTGATTACGGCGAAGACGTTAGAAGGTCGTGACGCGACCGGCTACAAATCGATCAAAGTCGACATGGAGTATGCCGGAGCGAAATATGCGGACAAAGAAGTAGTCGTCTGCCAAAACCAGCTCGTGACGAGCCGTCAGCCGGATGATATTCCAGCATTCAATCGCGAGATGCTCAACTTATTGAAATAACACGTCGACCACGAGATTCGTCTCGTGGTTTTTTTGTGTATTCGGGAATAGACAAGTAAGGAGGAGATTTAAATGAAAAAACGAGCACGTTCACCGAGTTAAGTTCGTCGAAACATTGTTTGGTTAGGGTGGATTCGTTGGTTTGAAGGGCTGATTCCCGCATACGTGATTGAACGGTTGTTTTGGGAATCGCGAGGCATCACCATTCAAGAAGTCGTCTACTTGGAGATGATTTATGCGCTCATCATCGTCTTGTTCGAGGTGCCGACCGGCGTGTGGGCGGACCGAACGACACGGCGTCGGCTGATTCAGGCAGGTGTAGCCTTGGAGTGGTTATCGTTTTGGATCTTGTTATACTCGTTCACCTTCAGCGGATTTTTTGTCGCCATCAGCTGTTCGGCCGTTGGGTCGGTCATTCGAAGTGGGGCGGAGAATGCGCTGCTATACGAGTCCTTACAAGAAAGTCATGAAGCGTCGTCGTTCGAACGGGTTCATGGAAAACTGAACGCGATTGGGATTATGGCCGCTGTGACGGCGGCATGGAGTGGCAGTATGTTGGCTCAGTACCTTCCATTGGAGTGGAACTACAGACTTTCCATTCTCAGTTTATTGATGGCGACCGTGTGTAGCTTATTTCTCGTTGAACCCGTTCATGGCGAAGGAGAAGACCGATTGACGTGGCGGCACTTGTTGAAAGGATTTCAATTTGTGTGGTCGCACACATCCATTCGTAACGTCACCATCGGATTTTTGGCAGCCGTGTCCGCATTCAATTTCATCGATGAGTTCTGGCAACTGTATGCACGTGATGTATCCATCCCAATCTATTGGTTCGGTGCCATTTCAAGCGTCCTGCTTTTGATTCAGTTACCTGGTCAACTTTTTGCGGGGACGCTTATACGATTTGCGTCATCCAAGCGTTGGTTAAACGGGTTCGGTTGGTTAATGGGCGGTGGATTTCTCATCGTCGGGTTTTTCCCGAGTCCGATTGGAATCGGTGTGATGGGACTCCTAGCTCTATTGTATGGTGCGATGGAGCCACTCTATTTTGGGCTCTTGCATCATCAGGTGCCTTCCGATATCCGAGCGACGACCGAATCATCTGTCTCGATGCTATGGCATCTCGGTATCCTTGTGTTGGGGCTGGTCTTTATTGTAGGAACGACAGCGTCGCTATTTTTGGCGTTCATCTTAATCGGGCTTGTCGTTTGGTTCGTTCATGCGACTATCCGTTAATCTTTACAGACATGGGTCATAAGCCATGTCTGTTTTTACGTCTTAAGACGGACGAAAGATTGTGTCGAGAAGTGTATGATGAGAACAATCTTGATGAATCAATAGGAGAAACAATGTGGAATGGTATGAATTATTTGTAGGATTTTTATTAGGTGTCGTCGAGGGATTGACGGAATTTGCCCCGGTCTCGTCGACCGGTCATATGATTCTCGTGGACGGTCTCTGGTTGAATTCGAGTCAATTTTTAGGTCAGGAAGTAGCGAACACGTTTAAAATCGTCATTCAATTAGGGTCGATTTTAGCGGTCGTGGTCGTCTTTCGAGATCGGTTCAAAGCGTTACTGAATCCAAAGTCGCTCCTCACCTTAAGACAAAGCGGAACCACACGTCAGTTCAATCTCATACATATTTTGATCGGATTGCTGCCTGCTGGCGTCCTTGGTGTACTGTTTGAGGACTACATCGATACACATCTCTTCTCAGTTAAGACGGTGTTGATTGGGTTAGTCATTGGGGCATTCTTTATGATTGCCGCAGATTTATCCGGCGTGAAGCGTCAGACGACCGCTACGCTAGATGACATCACGTACAAGCAAGCACTTGGTGTCGGGTTGATTCAATGTTTCTCGCTATGGCCTGGGTTCTCTCGGTCCGGTTCAACGATTTCTGGAGGGGTTCTCCTCGGAATGAGTCACCGGGCAGCGGCAGATTTTACGTTCATCATGGCGGTACCGATCATGTTTGGAGCGAGTGCGTTGTCACTGTACAGCAAATGGACGTACTTCACGCTCGATGCGTTACCCGTGTTTGTCGTCGGTTTCGTCAGCGCGTTTTTGTTCGCACTTCTTTCGATCAAATTCTTTTTGAAGTTGATCAACAAAGTGAAATTGATGCCGTTTGCGGTCTATCGAATCGTATTGGCCATCGTGATTTACGTTCTTTACTTCTAAAAAAACACGTGCGAAGAGCACGTGTTTGAAACCAATGAATGGAATTGTTCGTAAAGTCTAGAAGAGGTGAAAACATGGGACAAATCGTTGTAGTATTCGGAACGTTAATCGGTCTTGGGACCGTCGGGGCATTGCTTTATATGACCCGTCTAGCCTATGAATCATGAGAACGGATAATGATAGAAGCGCTCACGTTGGAGTAACTCCATGACGTGGGCGTTTTCTGCGTTATCGATCGCACGAAGCAGACCTTCCGTCTGAGACCGGTGGGCAAACAGGGCATCTTTCTTTTGTTCGCTCTCTTCCGTTACATCGACGATGACGTGAGGTTGTCCGAGTTCGTCTTCTGTGCGGCGGTCAAAGGCGACACCTAAGAACTCAGGGCGCGTCTCGCCAATCTCTTGAAGCGCACGTACGACGGCACGGGCTGTCGCTTCATGGTCCGGGTGGACGGCATATCCTGGATAGAATGAGATGACGGTTTCCGGCTTCACTTCGTCAATCAATGCGCGGAAGCGACCAGCGAGCTCGGCCTCGTCCTCAAATTCGACGGTCTTGTCACGAAGACCCCACATGCGCAGGTCCTCGATGCCCATCATGCGACATGCTTCTTCGAGTTCATGTTTTCGAATTTTCGGCAGTTCTTCACGTGTCGTAAAGATTGGAGAACCCATGTTGCGTCCCATTTCACCGAGCGTCAAGCAGACGTATGTGACGGGTAGTCCTCTTTGACGATGTTGGATAATCGTTCCGGCCGAGCTGAACGCCTCATCGTCCGGGTGTGGGAATATGACGAGTAACGGTCCATTCATTGATTCTCCACCTCCGATGCGCCTTGTGGGAGCGGCTTGATATCGATGTGCAGCGCACATGCGAGACGACCGAGACGATCGTGACCAGCGAGTAACAACTGTTCTTCGTGCATTTCATAGTCGGTCAATCCCTCGACATAGAGCCAACCGTGATCGAGTTTTAAACCGACACGATAGGGACCATTTCCTTTAATTTGACCGATGCTGTATTCGATTTTGGCATTACGGATAAACATCCCGGCGTTATGAAAGTCCGGGTCATTATGTGTCGCGTAGGCACCGTTCGTCGTCTCGACATGGACGAAAAGTGGTGTCGCGACGTGATTGTCTAAATAGTGCTGAATGTGATCAGGTTGAATCGCTTTCACGTCTGTCCCTCCAATGGAAAGGATGACCCGAAACACGTAGTTCCGGGTCATCTGTTTACGATTGTGTTGCTACTTTTTTACGGTATCCGGTATGGTTCGTCGGTCCAACGTATTGGTTGAGACGGAATGAATGACGAACGGCTTCTGTGATGAACTCTTTTCCGATTTCAATCGCTTCTTCGACCGTGTGACCGTTGGCGAGTGAGGCTGCGATGGCAGAAGAGAACGTACATCCGCCGCCGTGTGTGAACGCAGGCTCGATTTTTTCACTTTCAAGAAGGCGGAATTCGTTTCCGTCGTACAAGACGTCGAATGCTGTATCGAATCCGAGTTTGCCACCGACTTTGACGATGACGATCTCTGCGCCGAGTTCATGGATTAAACGAGCGGCTTCTTTGATTTCGTCCATCGTTGCGGGTGTTTTATCAAGGCCAGCGAGCATACGCGCCTCGAATAAGTTCGGTGTGATGATTTTTGCGACTGGTACGAGGTGTTGACGCATCGCGACCGCAACGTTCGGATCAAGAATCTCATCCGCACCTTTACATGCCATGACCGGATCGACGACGGCATTCTGGATTCCGTATTCTTTAATCTTCCGTGCTGCGAGTTCGATGATTTCAGGTGTCGGGAGCATACCTGTCTTCACTGCATCGACTCCAATTCCAGCGAGCACCGTATCGATTTGTTTCTCGATCAAGGTCGTGTCGATTGGAAAGACTTCGTGATTCCATGCGTTATGTGGGTCTTGTGCCACGATGACAGTCAAAGCTGTCATACCGTATACACCGAGTTCTTCCATCGTTTTGAGGTCGGCTTGGATTCCCGCGCCGCCGCTTGTGTCAGAACCGGCAATCGTCAATGCTTTTTTCATCGTCATAATCGTCCATCCCCTTTGTCTGTTTGGATAGTTTCACTATAACGACTTTTTTGAATTCCGACAAATGCAAGGATTACGAGAAGTGTTCATAACTTTTCAGAAAAAGTATGCAGGATATTCATCATATTTGGGGAATAATAATGAATAGGGTGTAGACCACTTTATTATTGGCTGGGAGGAAAACGCATGTTAGTGCATAGCTTATGTATCCCGAAGAAAGATGTTGTCACCATCAGTGAAAAGGCAACATTGCGGGAAGCGCTTCATACGCTTGAAGAAACAGGATACCGTTGTGTACCTGTTTTAGACGAGACGGGGAAATTTTTCCGCGGTAACATTTACAAGATGCATATTTATCGTCATGGAATGAACGGGGAAAACATGGACGATAATGTGATGACACTCATCAAGAATACACAAAAGTACGTCCATGAGTCAGATGGATTCTTTGAAGTATTTTTCTCAATCAAAGAGTTGCCGTACATTGCTGTATTGAAAGATGAGAGCAATGAATTTTATGGCATTCTTCCCCACGGTAAGATGCTCGGGATGCTCGAAGAAGCATGGAGTCGCGACACGGGTAGTTACGTCTTGACAATCGCCTTGAGCGAACAGGCTGGGGCACTTGAGAAAATCACGAAAATCGTGAACAAATATACATCAATCGCGAGCTTGATGACGCTCGATGCGAAAAGTAAAGTATTGCGACGGGTACTCGTGACACTACCACCAGACTGTGAAGAAGACATGAAAAACAAGGTTGTCTCTAAGCTTGAACAAAAAGGCTTCCGGATTGTCGAAGTCGAGAACTTAAAGAACTAAGTCAAAACCCTTTCACTTGGCGTGAAAGGGTTTTTCGTCGAGTCGTTTTTCCATCCGAATATCGGACCAAAATTGACCGTCCCAGTAGGTGAAGTGCTCGATCCGACCGATTTCTTGATACCCACATTTCGTATAGAGACGATGGGCCGCATGGTTGAAAGCGAATACGCCAAGTTCCATACGAGGTGTTTGTTTGGCTCGCAATTGCTCTTCTAACAAACGAAGAGCTTCTGTGCCAACGCCTTTTCCGCGACCTACAGATTCGCCGATGACGAAACCGAGCCAAGCTGTACCGGGTTCTTGTCGATATAAATGAGGCGGGTCATACATGACGTTCATTTCTCCGACGAGATGGTCATCTGCGTAGATAAGGAAAATATCGTGTGTTAAGAGTCGTTCTTCTAAATCGTCAACCGTCATCTCATAATGGGCGGTCAATTCTTCTTTAGAGCGGCTCGGGCGAATAAGATGGACGATCTCAGGATCGTTATTCCAACGATTGAATGTATCGACGATGTCGCCGGATGCGACTGTTAATGGAACAAGTGAGATATTGATAGGTCATTCTCCTTTCTCGCTTGAACACATTCGATTCAATCGTCAAAATTCCTGCTCTTATACCGGCTTTAATACGTTTAAGTGGCTCGGCAATACTTCAAAGGTGAGGGGTAGCTTGCCGCCTGTGTCCCCGTCAGCATTTACAGGAAGCGCATCAGGCGAGGTCACGTTCACCCGTGACGTACAAAATGAGGTGACGCTATCCGTTTCCTTCAACTTTCCTGTAAAGAGGGCGGGTGTTAATTGAAGTGCGTCCTTTAACCCGAGCTCTTCAAAGATATAGACGTGAAGAAGACCATCATTAAGTCGCGCGTCCGGTTCGAAGTTTTCAAATCCTCCGACCGAGTTCGTCAAGGCGATGACGACGAGATAAGCCTCGCCATCAAACTCCCCGTCTTTACTGTCAAGCGCCAACTCATAAGGACTATGTTCACGGAACGCTTTTACACCCTCAATCAAGTAAGCGAACGGTCCCCATTTCGTCTTCTCTTCCACACTTACTTCGTCGACAGCTTCGGCAATGAGCCCGATGGCGATGACGTTCATGAAATAACCGTTCTCATACTTTCCGATATCCATCGGTGTCGGTTCAGCGTCGCGGAGAGCCTCGATTGCTTGTTTAGGGTCACTTGGGACACCGAGTGCACGGGCGAGGTCGTTGACCGTCCCAAGTGGAATGATGCCGAAGTCAGGTCGATGAGTAGCCTCGGCTAGACCGGTCACCGCTTCGTTCAAGGTTCCGTCCCCACCCATCGCAATCACGGCCTGATAGTGCTTTTCTGCCGCTTCACGTGCGAAGTTCGTCGCATCCTGTTCCTTTTCAGTGAAGCGGACATCGACGTGTCCATATCGTTCGCGCAACACCTCTTCGGCATGTGTTGCGTGTTGTTCCCCCAACTCTTTCCCTGAGGATGGATTGACGATTAACATGACTGTGTCCATACCAACATGTCTCCTTTTCAACTCGAATACTGTCCTTTATTCCCGTCAAAGAAAGCAGATACTCCTAAAAAATCCCCATGTCGATTAGCTATCTCGCTCTAATCTTCAAGGGGATGCGTTGGGCATTCGATTGTTTAATAATGACGGAATGCGGACATATCTAAATGACTTGCTTCCGACTCGTCCACGGCAAGTTCGATGCGCAAATGTTCATTGAACGGGGAGACGAGAGCCCCCATACAGGCGACCGGTTCATGATCGGGGACCGGTGATTTACGTTTCGTTTTGACGAATAAATAGTCCGATCGTTTCAACGTCAATAAGAAACGTTCCACGGCATGCGGTTCACGGGTCACGTTTGGCCAAGGTAAATGATTGAATAATAAAAAGACCGCGCCTTCTTTTTCGAGCGCATAGTCCGGTGCGATGCCTTCCCGATTCAACAAATCGATGACAGCATGCAAAAACTCCCGTTTAATCGTCAATGAAATTTCGTAATACTCACGCATACGGTCCACCCTTTCTTAAAATCACAATACTACCATTCTAAACGTTTCCGACATGGGCGACAATGAAGAAGTTCCTTGACGAAGTATTTTTCCCGGCTTATACTGCATAAGTCCTGCTATACTAGTGATATATGATGAACGAATTGAGGTGAAACCGACATGATTGAATCCCTTGAATTGAAGGCGTGGGTCGTTCTTGCGCGTACGATGGATGCCATCAGTGATCGTGTGAAAGAAGATTTACGACGCCACCAGTTAAATTCAACAGAGTTCGGTGTTTTATCCGTACTGTATAAACGAGGAGACACCCCGTTGCAACAAATTGGGGATCAGATTTTGATTACGAGCGGTAGCGTGACATATGTGATCGATAAGTTGGAGAAGCGAGGGCTGATTGAACGAATCGCCTGCCCGTCTGACCGACGTGTCACATATGCTTCATTGACAGACGATGGAAAGGCGCTCATGGACGTCGTCTATCCGCAACATATTGAAATCTTCAAAGATATATATGGACCGTTAAGTGATGAAGAGACGGAACAATTGATTTCGTTATTGAAACGAGTCGGTTATAACGCAGCGGGCAAATAAAGCCCGTTGCTTTTTTATTCAATATCTTGAAATTAAAATAATTGACGATGAGATATACAGATGATATAGTTCTAACTGTTATTGAAAAATTAGAGATTACACAAATGGAGGATTACACGATGACTAAAGTATTATATGTATCGGCTAACCCGAAACCAACTGAACTTTCATACAGCAAACAAGTGGCAGAAACATTCGTTTCGACACTCCAAGCAGAAAATCCATCAATCGAAGTGGAAGCAATCGAACTCTACGATGTTGATGTTCAAGAAATCGACGGAGATGTGCTCAGTGCATGGGGCAAATTCGCTTCAGGCGAAGCGCTCACTGATGTAGAAGCGAAAAAAGTAGGCACAATGAGCGGCATGCTTGAGAAATTCATGGAAGCGGACCTTTACGTGTTCGCGACTCCAATGTGGAACTTCTTCTTCCCAGCACGTATGAAAATGTTCCTCGATAGCGTGCTCATGGCAGGTAAAACGTTCCGTTACACGGAGCAAGGTCCTGTCGGCTTGCTTGAAAACAAACAAGCGATCCACATCCAAGGGACAGGCGGAATCTACACAGGAACTGACCTTAACTTCGCAGACGCATACCTTCGCCAAGCGCTCGCGTTCGTCGGTGTATCTGAAGTGACGACGGTAGCGGTCGAAGGGATGAACCAATACCCAGATAAAATCGAAGAGATCGTTGCAGACGCGAAAGCGAAAGCTGAAGCACTTGCGAAAGAAGTTGCAGGCGCAGTAACGGTATAACCTAGAGAGACGAGTCGATTGACTCGTCTTTTTGTATGCATTTATTTTGGGTATGATACAAAGGGAAAGGGGAGTATGCAATGGCAGATCAGTTATCGAGTCGACTACTTGGAGATTGGACGGATATTGTCCAAGAAGAGATGAAACGACCTTATTTTCAACAGTTGAAGCAATTCGTCGACCAAGCTTATGAAGAAACGATCGTTTACCCGGCCCGAGAAGATATTTGGAACGCATTTATTCACACAAAATTTAGTGAAGTGAAGTGCGTCATTTTAGGGCAAGATCCGTACCACGGACCGAATCAAGCGCATGGACTCAGTTTTTCGGTGCAGGACGGGGTTCGTTTCCCACCGTCTCTACGAAACATCTTTCAAGAACTAAAAGATGACGTTGGATGTGATCTCCCGAAGAGTGGCAATCTCGAGAAATGGGCGAAACAAGGCGTCCTTCTCTTAAATACGGCACTGACGGTTGAAGCGGGAAAGGCGGGCTCTCACCGTGGAAAAGGATGGGAACAGTTCACTGATTCCATCATTGAGCGGCTCGGGAGTCGTGAGGAACCGATTGTATTCATCTTGTGGGGAAATGATGCGAAGAAGAAAATGAAATGGATTGGAGACCAACATAAAGTGCTCACGTCGGTACATCCAAGTCCTTTGTCATCCCATCGTGGATTCTTCGGTTCTAAGCCATTCTCCAAAGTAAACGATACATTGAAGGAGTGGGGAAAATCTCCGATTGAGTGGTGTCTCTGACAGTTTGCGAAAATTCGCAGGCTGTTTTTTGTTGACGCTTTTGTTTAGCTTTGGTACAGTAACTAACAAGACGTCACTTTAGTGCTTAAAAGCATATATGCATAACAGCATAACTGTAGAAAAGATAAAGAATTGGATATGTAAGAAAAGCGAAGAAAGAACCGAAGTAGAGACATCTTCCCTGGCCCAGAGAGCGTGTGGTGCTGCGAACACGCCCAAAAGATGAATCGAATTACAGTTCCTGAGCTCTCATCATTGAGCGGTCCCCCGTTATCGGATCAAGCGGCTAGAATCTTTCTAGCAACCAGGGTGGTACCGCGGCTTTGTCGTCCCTATCGATTCAATCGATAGGGATTTTTTTGATTTTAAAGGAGGACTTCACATGTTGACACAATCGATTCCAAAACACCTAGCCCCACATATTTCACCGCAGTTCTACAATGAATACACACCAACAGATCATGCCGTTTGGCGTTTCGTGTTGCGGTTGAACTTGCACACGTTAGAAGGGAAGGCGCATCCGTTTTACATCGAAGGATTGAAACGGACGGGAATGGGACCGGATCGATTGCCGAACGTCGAACAGATGACGGATGAGATGCAGGCGGCAGGATGGTCGACGGTCGCAGTGGATGGGCTCATCCCCGGCGTTGCCTTTTTTGACTTCCAAGGAAACGGGATGCTCCCGGTCGCGACAGACATTCGGAAAGTCGAGAATATTTTATACAGTCCAGCCCCTGACATCATTCACGAGGCGGCGGGACATGCGCCAATGTTGATGGACCCGACGTTTTCGGCAATCGTCAAACGCTTCGGTCAATTAGGGGCCAAGGCGTTCATGAACCGAGAAGAACATGCCTCGTTCGCCGCATTGAAACGCTTGACGATTGTGAAGGAGAATGCGAATTCGACCGAACAGGATATCGAGGCGGCGGAGAAAGCCGTACATGAGGCGAAAGCGCAAGTGACTGGCTTTTCTGAAGCACAACAGGTCGGGCGTATCTTTTGGTGGACCGTTGAATTCGGATTGATTGGTGACCTCGACAACCCGATGATTTACGGGGCAGGCCTCTTATCATCGGTAGGAGAGAGCCGTCACTGTCTGACAGATGCGGTCGTCAAACATCCATTCGACTTGGAGCACGCGCTACAGACGAAGCAAGACGTGACAAACATGCAAAAAGAGCTATTCGTTATTCCAAACTTTGAGACGCTCTCTTCTGTCTTAGATGAACTAGAGGGAAGAATGGCGATTCGAAAAGGTGGGATTGAATCTGTGGCGAAAGCGTTGGCGTCAGGAAGTCAATCGACGATTCAACTTGAAGATGGATCAGAACGTGTCGGCATCGTTCGTCACATGACGGAGTCGAAAGAACATACGCTCATTCAATGGGATGAATGTTCAATTGTACAACATGGACAGCTCACGCAAAAAGAGCGACACGGGCTACTGATCGCTCATGACACAGAGTCCGCGCTCGATCGCGATGACCTCTTTGAGGACGGGACGAGCATTCGACAAGCATGTGCATCCGGTGCACTCGAAGACGTGACGGTTCACCTAGAAGGACGGACGATCTCACTCGACTCGCTAGAAGTACGCGTCGATTCGCTTCCATCAGTTTTCCCAGGAACAACGGTAGACGAGCTGATGATGATTGAAAAACCGGTGATCATCGAACGGGATGAACGTGTATGGACGAACGATGATCCGATGTTCAACCGCATCCATCTCATGCGTGAGCGGGGAGAATCAATCGATGGTCTCATCCCAGAGATTTTAACGAACCACCCTGACGCCTGGTTATTACACATCGAGTGCCTGGAGTTGGTGAAGGATGAAGGACTGAAACAGACATTGATTGAACGTCTTGAAGCATTGCGTCAAACTTCCCCATCCCGAAATGAATTGATTGGTCGCGCGTTCGAACTATTGCGCTAACGAAAAGAGGCGACGTTTTCCACTGTAGGAGAACGTCGCCTCTTTTGCATTATACAGATTGATTTGTCGTTTCACGTAAGAACGTAATCAAACGACGATACGTGGAATTAGCCGCTGGGCGGTCCATTTCGAAGTAATAGTTATGGCCAAGCTCGTGCTCGTTCCGATCATAAAAGACAGTCGTGACATCCGTACGTCCTGAAAGAATCGTTGCAAATTCCTTGGCCTGCTCCTCAAAGGAATGGTCATTCCCGTCCGCGATAAACGTTGGGACGAATGTGGCCGGTACATTGACGAGTGGCGACGCTTCAGCAACGACCGGGAGAGTCTCCCAATTGTATGTGCCGAAGTATGCCCATCCGATTCGTTTGAACAAGAAGCGGTTCACTGACTTCGATGATTCGAGCCATGTGCGCTTCAAGTCGAGCGGTGCAGACAAGAGGATGGCACCGAGGATTGAAGATTTTGGTACGACTTGTCCCACTTCAGCAGAAGGCGAATAGTCGTCATTCAACTGGATCCCGACAAACTGTGCAGCGAGCTGTCCACCATTCGAATCACCTGCAAAGAAGACGCGGTCTAAATCGAGACGGAAGCGATCATTGTTCTCAGCGATGAACGAGTACGCTTCTTCGATTTGTTTGAGCGGGGTCGGGTACATCACGTCAGGTGCGAGTGCGTAATTGATACTGACGACGTTGTAGCCGTTACTCGCAATTGAAGTGGCGTATTTTAACACATCCGATTTATCCCCACCGACGAATGATCCGCCATGTACCCAAAAAATGGTAGGGACCGTGCGGCTATTTCCTTCATAACGGATCAAATCAAAGGTTCCATTGTCATAAGAAGACAAGTAGTCGATGTCTTTTCGGACAGACGTCTTTTGAACGACTTCCTCGAATCCCTTCATCTCCACTTCGTTTCCCCCCGCAAACGAAGTTTTGATTAAACGTGTGGCTGGTTTCGGTGAGAGGAACACATAAGCCGCTCCTGCGACCGCAGTTCCAATCAATCCGACTCCAGCTCGTTTCAACCCTTTATTCATCTTCCTTCCTCCCTTTCTACAATCAGAAGCTTATTGCGTGACGAGTACGTCCGCCATGTACGTTTCGATGACATGAGCGATTCCGTCTTCGTTGTTTGATTTTGTGATGAAGTCCGCTTTTCCTTTGACCGTCGTGTTAGCATTTCCCATCGCGACGCCGAGGCCGGCCCATTCAATCATCGTCAAATCATTGTTTCCGTCACCGCAAGCGATGACTTCTTTTTGTGCGATGCCGAGTTGATCTGCAAGGAAGGCGAGACTCGTTCCTTTTGTGACACCGGCTTCAGTAAACTCAAGGAAGAACGGTTTTGAACGGGCTACAGCCAATTTCCCGGCCAATTCTGTTTGTAGCTTCGTTTCGATTGGAGCGAGTGTGTCGCCATCCGCAAGCATCAAACATTTGACGACCGGAGCTGTCACGGCATCTTTAAAGTTGTCGACATGAATGACCGGCATTCCCGTCAATTCACCTTCGATATCCGTATAAGGGTTCGGGCGATCGGTTACGATTTCGTTACCGACGTACGTATGAATCGCGATTCCTTCCCGTTCACTGATATCATGGAGATGGGCGACTGTATCCGGCTGGAGCGTGCTCGAGAAAATCTCCTCGTTTGTCGCACAATCGATGACCGAGGCACCGTTGAACGATAAGATGTAGCTTCCGTATTTCGCAAGTTCTAATTCACGGGCTGCTTCCCACATCGCAAACGTTGGTCGTCCGCTCGCGAGAACGACTTTATAGCCGCGCGCCTGTGCGTCGAGAAGTGCTTCTTTTGTCTTAGGGGAAATCGTATGGTCGCTCGTGAGGAGCGTATCATCCATATCCAATACAATCATCTTGTAACTCATAGTAGTAGGGGGTCCTCCTTCAGAATCTAATGACTCCATCCTAAACCTTTTTAAGGTCAATTGACAACCTTGTCGCAAAAACGTAACTATAATGTAGAGAAGTGAACTCTAGAAGAGGTGGAAATCGATATGAATCGAATTTTAGTAGCTGAGGATGAACATGCGATTCGCAGCTTCATTATTGTCAATTTAAAACGAGCCGGATTCGACGTCTTTGAGGCGACGAACGGGCGAGAAGCGGTCACCGCATTTGACCGTGAACCGTTCGATGTCGTCCTATTGGATGTCATGATGCCGGAAATGGACGGATTCGAAGCATGTGCTGCCATTCGTGATCTTGACGAAAATGTAGGGATCATCATGTTGACGGCACGGACGCTCGAAGAAGATAAAATTGAAGGGCTCGGTAAAGGTGCAGACGACTACATCGCCAAACCGTTCAGTCCAGGTGAATTAGTGGCGCGCATCCAAGCGTTGTTGCGCCGTGTCGAAAAAGTGAAACGAAAAGATTCGAAACGCTTGAAGTCGGGACCGTTCGCAATCGACCTCGCCGCAAAACAAGTGACGAAGTATGGACAGTCGATCGATTTGACGCCGACCGAGTATGACTTGATCTGTCATCTCGTCCAAAACGAAGAGATCGTCTTGTCACGTGATGCGCTACTCGATGCTGTATGGGGCGTCAACTATTTCGGTGACCGAAAGACAGTCGACGTCAACATTCGTCGCTTGCGTCAAAAAATTGAAGATGACCCGAGTCATCCGGTCTACATCGAGACGTTGTGGGGTCACGGATATAAATGGCGGAGACATGAGGCATGAAACAACAGTTAGTCATTCGCATGATGATTGTCGTGACGATCGTCTTGCTCTTGCTCGTCAGCATTTTGTCTTACGGGACGTATCGCTACTATTACGAGTATGAGTCGGAAGCGTTACTAGGTCATGCGACAACGAGTGCATATCTATACCCTCAAGCCCAAGTTGGGTTTGAAACGCCGAGCGCCTTTTCAGTCCTCGTCCGAACATTCGGATATCCTGGAACTGATTTGACGATTGTCGACCGGAGCGGTTCGATTGTCAAAACGACGGGACAACGAACAAGGCAGGCCTCTTTCTCTCAAGAACAGTTACAGCAACTGTCGCAAGGAGAGTCCGTCGTGCAGGACTATGACGTCGGGGATGAACATTACTTGTCGGTCACGAGTCCCATTATGACGAACGATACGTCCGAGTTTGCCATCAGTTTCACGCGACCGCTTGAAGACTTGGACACGCTCATTCGCGAAATTTGGATGACGGTCGTCATGATTGGCGTCTTGATCTGGTTGCTCGCCCTATACACCGTCATCAGGATTGCCGATCGCTTCGTCAGACCGATTCGTCACATCATCGAGGCGGCCGATGAGATGGCTCAGGGCGACTTCGATGTATCCGTTGAGTCAAATGAGAAACATGAGCTTGGAGCCTTGGCTCGAACGCTCACGTATTTAGGCGCGAAAGTCCAGCAGCATCAGTCGACACGTAACGAATTCCTCTCGAGTGTATCGCACGAACTCAGAACACCACTCACATCGATTAAGGGATGGACCGAGACGATTCGGGGTGGTGATGAGAAACTATCTGAAGAGACGGAGCTCGGTTTAAGCATCATCCATTCGGAGACAGAGCGCATGATCGGTCTCGTCGAACAGCTTCTCGACTATACAAAAATTGAGGAGAGTCGGTTGGTCTTGTATCGCCAAGAACTGGACCTGGTCTCTTTGTTACGTCAAGTGACTCTGCAATTAAAACAGTCACTTGAAGACAAAAGCATCACACTCATCGAACGCTATCCTCAAAAATCGGTCGGACTATTTGATGAGAATCGTTTGAAACAAGTGTTCTTAAATATCCTCGAGAACGCGATTCGTTTCTCGCCAGACGGAGGAACGTTGACCATCCGCTTCGTGCAATCGGAACGTGTTGCCTTCATCTCGATTATCGATGAAGGTCCCGGCATTTCACGAGAGCATTTGCAGCGCATCACCGAGATGTTCTATCAGGCTCATGTCACAGAAGGTAGTAGCGGGCTTGGACTTGCGATTTCAAAAGAATTGATTGAAGCGCATGAAGGCAAACTCGTCATCGAGAGCGAGGTCGGACACGGAACGACGGTGACCGTCTTATTGCCGCTCGACCCGAGTGAACTACATTAATAGGATTAAACCTCCCGAATTCAGGCTACATATAGATGTATGTAGACTGAGGGAGGTTTTTATAATGGCCAATCAATCTTTGAAGCCGTTAAAAGGAAGTCCGAATGCTGTGTCAACCCAAACTTCAATTGAAGAATTGCGGATGGACCCACTGCCGTATGCAGGCAGTCGCGGGCAATCAATTGAAGCCATTAAGATGGCGATGAATCAGTTGCCGCGGGCTGAACTGGTGAAGGAAACAGATGAAGGACTTCATTATGTAGTGACTTCTAAAGTGATGCGATTTAAAGATGATGTCGATTTTTTATTTGATGACGCTACTCAACAAGTCGAGTTTCGATCTGCGTCGCGTGTCGGCTATTCAGACTTTGGCGTGAATCGAAAACGAATGGAAGATGTGAGCGAACGATACCGGAGGTTGATTCGATGAAGGACTATCAGTTGATTGTCATCGGTGGCGGTGCTGCCGGGATGACGGTGGCCGCAGGGGCTGCGAATTTAGGCGCAAAGGTCGCACTTGTTGAAAAGAACAAACATTTAGGTGGTGACTGTCTGCATGTCGGATGTGTGCCATCGAAAGCGTTGATTGCCGCTTCAAAAGAAGCGAATGCGATGATGCGCGCGGCCCGAGTTCTCGGAACCGAGTTCAATGGACAAGAGCATTATCAAATGTCAAAAGCGCGTGTCGACAAAGCACGTGCCATTATTCAAGACCATGACGGGACAGAGCGTTTTGAAAAGATTGGCGTCGACGTCTATATCGGAGAAGCCTCGTTCCAAAGTCCGCACGAATTAAAAGTAGGGAACGAGTTATTGATCGGGAAAAAATTTGTCATCTCGACGGGGTCGAAACCGACAGTTCCTCCGATTGATGGACTCGATCAAGTCCCATACTTAACGAACGAAACGGTCTTTGAAGAAGAGACGCTCCCGGAGAGCCTGATTGTCATCGGCGCCGGAACGGTCGGACTTGAATTGGCCCAGTCCTTTGTCCGACTCGGCTCACAAGTGACCGTGCTAGAGGCGCAGGATGATTTCCTACCTAAAGAAGACGAGGACGTCGCCACCTATTTGAAATCTCAACTCGAGATGGCGATGCGCTTGAAAATCGGCGTAAAGGTCAATCGAGTCGATGAGGTCGATGGCCGCATTCGTGTCACGACAGAGGTGAACGGCGAAACGGTCGAATATGAAGCGGACAAACTGCTGATGGCGACGGGTCGCGTTCCCCGAATCGATGCGCTCCGTCTCGACCGGGCGAACGTTCAGGTGACGAAAGGGTATATCGATGTCTCGTCGTCATATCGGACGTCACAATCTCATATCTTTGCGATTGGAGATACGATCAAGACGCTCCCATTCACACACGCCGCTGGAGAAGAAGGGAAGGCGGTTGTCGCGAACGCGCTCTTTGGATTATGGAACAAGGTCGACTATAGTAAGCTCCCGTGGATCACATTCACAGACCCTGAGGTGTTCCACGTCGGGATGACGGAGAGAGAAGCGCGCGAGCGTTACGGTGACGACATTGAGACGTATGAAGCGAAACTGTCCGAAGTGGACCGTTTCATTGCTGAACGCCAAGAAGCAGGCTTTGTCAAAGTGATTACGAAGAAAAATGGAAAAATCATCGGAGCTCATGCAGTCGGTGAATCGGCGGGGGATTGGATGCAAATTGTCGTTTATGCGATGCAACGTGGTGACAAAATCGGGAAGCTGTCTCGTATGATTTACCCGTATCCGTCGCGAAGTGAGGCCGTGAAGAAAGTGACAGACCTTTACTGGCGGAAACGATTGTTCGAAAGCCCACTCACCGAACTGGCGAGACGCTACTTTAAATTGATGCAATAACACAAATCACCCACTCGAACGAGTGGGTGATTGTTAGTTTGGTAAGGTGATGGTTTCAATCATCTTTGGTTCGCCCTCAGAAAGGTCGACGAGTGGTTTGATCAACACCTCGACACGTCGGTTTTTAGAGCGACCTTCTTCTGTATCGTTCGTCGCGATCGGTTTAAACTCACCGTAACTCGCGAGCGTGAATTGAGCCGGGTTCAAGGCATCATTTGCCAAAAGGCCACGCATGAACGCGGTCGCACGTGCCGAACTGAGTTCCCAGTTTGACGGGAAACGTGCTGTATTGATTGGAATGTTATCCGTATGGCCGGAGACGACAATCTCTCGCTTGCCCGCCTTCTCTAAAATTTGACTGATGTTTTGTGCGACGTTACGAGCATCAGCATCGAGAGTCGCCTCTCCTAAGTTGAACAGGGCACGGTCTTGAATCGTCAAGACGAGACCACTTGAATTGATTGTCGCTTTGATTTGGCTTTCGAGACCGTTCTTTTTAATGTATTTGTTTACATCTTCTTTTAACTCGTCAAGTTGAGCCAATTCATACGTCCGTGGGTTGGCGGTCGTATTGGTTTTGTCTGTGCGACTGATGTCACTGTTTGAGGCAGTCGAAGCTTGAAAGACGCTGACGCCTCCAGAGAACACCTGGTTGAAAGACTGTGACATTTTCTCAAGCTTTGTCTGGTCGATGTTACTCGATGCGAATAGTACGATGAAAAGCGCGAGCAATAGTGTCAACAAGTCGGCGTAAGGAATCAGCCAGCCTTCGGGAATATGTTCTTCATGATCATGCTTCTTTTTGCGCTTCATAGTCAGCTCGCTCCTTTGGAGACAAATACACAGACAGTTTATCTTCTAGCGTTTTTGGAGATTCACCACTTTGAATCGATAAAATCCCTTCAATCATCATTTCCTTGATGATGACTTCACTCTTCGAATACTGCTTCAACTTGTTTGCAAACGGGAACCAAAGCACATATCCGGTAAAAATCCCGAAAAGTGTCGCGACGAAGGCCGCAGAAATGGCATGTCCGAGCTTTTCGATATCAGATAAGTCTTTCAAGGCAGCAATCAATCCGATAACGGCTCCGAGTACCCCAAGTGTCGGGGCATATGTCCCGGCTTGAGTGAAGATATCGGCGTTTGCTTTATGACGCTGTTCCATATTTTCGATGTCGCGTGACATGACTTCCGCAATATATTCGGAAGGTTGACCGTCGATGACCATCATCATGCCTTGGCGTAAAAATGGTTCTTCGACTTGTTCAAGTGCCGTTTCGAGGGAGAGGAGTCCCTCTTTTCGGGCTTGGGTCGACAAGTCGACGAATTGCGTGAGCAATCCGGACTTGCTTGGGAGTTCTTGTTTTTTGAACAAGATTTTAAACAGTTTTGGAACATTCTGAAGTTGTTCCTTCGATACAGCGATACTGACAGCCGCGGCTGTACCGACGAAAATGATAACCATTGCGGCAGGGTTGATCAGCGGCGCAACACCTGCTCCTTTTAATAGCATTCCACCGACGAGGGTGAGGAACCCGAGTATGAGTCCGACTAACGTAACGACATCCATGTCTTTGTTTTCCACCTTTCCGAAATAAATCAGGACAAAAAAAGCGAGAGACGCCACTCGTCTCCCGCAACATGCGTTCCCGATGATTAAGCGCCGTTTTCATCAATCAGCATTTGAATGCTGATATTTCGTTCTTCACGCTCTATATCGGTTAATACGTCGTATTTTTTTAACAATGCGTACAATTGATTCACGACTTCTTGCTCGAGTGACCAATTGAGTAACTCTTCTAGCTGAAAATAAAGGTGAGCGGGCATACATTGTGACTGGCGCTCCAACCTTCGTGAGACATCCTCTATCGAATGATCTACCGTACTAGGGTCCACGGTTTCATTCAACCTCCTCAACATTCTTAAAGTCTATCTCCCATAATACCAAAAAATCGAAGAAAGCGTTAGAGATACATTTTCTTGTTGGCATTTATAAAAGCGAGGAGTAACATGGGGCTTAGAATAATAGAAGTGAAGGAGATGTCGTGATGCGGCATAGACTGTCAGCGCGTGAGGTGCGCTTGAAGCGAATCGAGGTACTTTACCGAGTCGTATTTGAAAAACCTGCCCGTTTTATCGCGGGAGGATTTTTACTGGCGATTTTTATCGGGGGCACTCTTTTATATATGCCATTTGCGCAAGAAGAATCGGTTTCTTGGATTGATTGTTTGTTTATCGCGACGTCTGCCGGAACGGTCACTGGACTGTCGACAGTCGACATCGGCTCCTCGTTTACCCTGTTTGGTGAATTGGTCATTGTCGCCCTCATCCAAATCGGGGGTCTTGGGTTTATGACGATCGCCTTGATGTTGTTAAGTGTACTAGGGAAGAAAATCGGATTAAAACAACGAATTTTGTTACAAGAATCATTGAATTTAGCGGGACCGGGGGGGACAGTTCGTCTCGTTCGGAACATCGTCTTCACGACGGTCATCGTGCAGTTTATCGGGATGTTGTTTTTGACGTTCGAGTTGTTTAGTACAGAGAACTATTCTTTTGGAACAGCACTTTATTACGGTTTCTTCCATGCAGTGTCTGCCTTTAATAATGCGGGATTCGCATTATTTCCAGACAGTCTCATGTCATTTGAGCAGAACACAGCCATCATTGTGACCATCGCCCTCATGATTATGATTGGAGGTCTTGGATTCACGACGATTGCCGATGCCACGGAAGTGAGAGGCTGGAAACGTCTCGCCCTCCATTCAAAAATCATGATTTTGTCACTCTTGGTCATCAATGGTGTCGCTTGGTTCGTCCTCATGATGTTTGAATGGGTATCGAATGAAGGGGTATTGTATGGTCGATCCCTCGGTGAGGCGTTACATGTGACGTTCTTCCAAGCCGTGACGACACGGACGGCCGGCTTCAATTCAATTGACATCGCGACCATGGCTCCAGCCTCGATCGGTTTGATTTTGATTCTGATGTATATCGGGGCAGGAGCGGCTTCGACCGGGTCGGGGATCAAAGTGACGACGCTTGCCGTTATCTTTGCGGATATGTGGGCCTTCATCGCAGGTAAGAAAGAAACGGTCATCATGGAGCGGACGATTGATGCGTTTCAAATCAAAAAGGCATACGTCGTCGCCATCTCAAGTTTCTTGTTCATTATGATAATCACGACACTCGTCATTTTGTCGAACGGCCACATTCCGGCGACTGCCATTCTATTCGAGACGGTCTCGGCGTTTGGGACAGTAGGGTTGTCGCTCGGCATCACAGCGGAATTGAATGATGCCGGGAAGGGGCTGATCATGTTCATGATGCTTCTCGGACGTGTCGGATCGTTGACCATTCTCTTTACCGTCGCACGTCAAGCCGACCGGAAGATTCGCTATCCGAAAGAGAAGATTTTGATTGGTTGAACATGTATTGTAGGCTGCATTCCTCATGAAGGAGTTGCAGCCTTTTTTGAGGTGTCGTAGTCAAGAGCGACACAGATTTTTGATGGTCTTCATCGTATGCAATAATTGGTATATAATGGGTTAGGGAATGAATCGATAAAGGAGGATTTGGACTTGTTATCTTGGCTCGGTATGACAAAAGGGGAGAAGACAGGGCGCCCGTTCTTCGGGGATGTGTCGAAACGAGCGGTAACGCTTGTGTTACTTTCCTCGTTGATGTTGATGTATGGTGTGAAGTCGCTATTGGTTTACCTGATTCCAACTGCATACTTGGAGGATGCGATCGTTGCGGTTCTTCCTGGTATCGTAGGGCTCCTTGTGGCATTGGTCTATATCCTCGTCCTCGAGCGTCTGCTTCACGATCAAGCGGTGTCTCGTAACGACGCGGATGAGATATAAACAAGTGTACGATGATTCACGGCGTATACTTGTTCATTTAATTTCAATCATAGTTGAAGCCCTGACGAATCAGGGCTTTTTGTGTGCCATATAATGATGGACAATCTCAGGGAGGTAATCCTGGAGGTCTGGACATACGATGCCCGTTCCGTCGAGTGCCCGTATCGTTTGTGTCGTGTCAAAGTGAACAGGATGTTTAAAGTACTCCAATAGTTCGTGAGGAACCTCGAGTCGCTTGGCACCATTCCAAGCAGTAAATGCCGCGTCAGCAACGGCATGAGGAAGGGTTCCGCGAGGAGAACGCTGAAACATCGTCTCATGCAACATACGATATACCTCTCGTGCGCCATGTGGGAATGGGTCCGTCAAATGAAATGTCCGCTTCAGGCCGTTTGGAGAATGAGCTAGGAAAGCGGTCGCTTCTACTACATAATCGTACGGAACGAGGTTTACCTCAACATTCGCCCGCCCGATGTAAGGGAGTGGGCGCATCTGCTGGAGTTGTGTCATCAATTGTAAGACGAAATAGACACCGTCGAACTTTTTCGTTTCGCCCGTGCGACTATGTCCGATTACGATCCCAGGACGAATGACAGTGATTGGCATGCCACCCATTTCTCTTGAAACGAGTGCCTCTGCTTCATATTTAGTCGCCTCATAATGATTTTTAAACTGGACCCGATGCCATAATTCATTTTCATAAACCGTCCCACGGCGACGTCCGGCGATATAGGCGGTACTGAAGTACACATAACGCTTCAATTGTTTCGAGCGTTTGGCGAACGCGGTCACATGTTTGGTTCCGAGTATATTGACGCGATAACCGATGTCATAAGGAATACTCAAGTCATATGCGGCGGCGAGATGGAAAATGTAATGTACATCGCGTTCAATGACAGACCGCATAATCGGGTCGAGAATCACTTCGGGTAACGTGATGTCTGCTTCAACAAGGACGAGCTGGTGCGGTGCAAGCGACGTCGTTGACAGTAGCGTATCTCGTAGCTCTTCTGCATCACGTTGTTGGTTCGGAAGATGCAAGGCGTAGATGACTCCGATTTGATGCGGTAACGAAGCGAGGTGTTCAATTAATTTTCCTGCTAAAAAACCAGGGAACCCGGTAAAGGCGTAATTGTTCATGACGTTTCCTCCGCTAAATCTAATGTGAATGTGAAAGTCGACCCTTTTCCGACAGTCGATTCCACTTCGATGCTTCCACCATGTGATTCGATAATTTCTTTACAAATCGACAAACCAAGACCGGTTCCACCAATTTTACGTGTATCCGAATTATCGACCCGATAAAATTTTGTGAATAATTTTTCGAAGGCATGCTCCGGAATCCCGATACCGAAATCACGAATGGATACATGCGCTTGATTGTGGTCTTGTCGGACTCGTACTTCGATTTCCTGTCTGTTCGGGGAATACTTGATCGCATTTGAAATCAAGTTGACGAGAACTTGCTCGATGCGATCTCGGTCGGCAACGAGATGCAAGTCATCATCCGCATTATCGAAATGAATGGTATGATCACTCGTTTCGCGGAAGCGTTCAATCACTTCTAAGACAAGTTCATTCAAAGCGAAATGATCTTGTTTATATTCTTGGTGACCATCTTCCATGCGTTGGATGTCCAAAAAGTCGTTGAGTAGGGCGGTCAATCGTTTCGCTTCCCGCGACATCGTCTTCAAGAAGCGCTCTCGTTTTTCAGGCGTCAAATCTCGAGCGAGCATCAATTCAATATATCCCGATAATGAGGAAAGAGGAGTTCTTAGTTCATGTGAGACCGTGCTCACCAGTTCATTTTTAATCTGGTCCATCCGCTCTTCCTCGGTTCGGTTACGGAACACAAACAAGAATCCACTATCCATACCGATTTGTCGTTTTGTATCCATCGTCGTTCCATACATCTCATAGTATTCTTCATCTCGGTCGTTTGGCTGTGGGATGGAGAAACGCATCGATACTTCACGCGCTGTCCCATCGAGAAGTTGATCCATCTTTCGTAGCATCTCGCTCCTGTCACGAGGACGGAACGTGGAGAGGAGCGGGATACGCTCCTGAATTTTGTTTGGAGCGATGCCCGGTAAGTCCATGAGTCGTCTTGCGTGGACGTTCATGAACAAGACACTCCCGTTCGATTCGGTCAAAACGAACGCTTCATTCGATGCTTGTAAGATTGACTGGATGATATCGCGCTGACGGGCGATGGCATTTTTTTCACGTTCGAGCATACGCTCTACTTTTTTACGGTCGCTGATATCACGCATGACCGCGACTCGTAACGTTTGCCCTTGATACGTCACTTCTTTCGGATACACCTCTAGTTCTAAGAACGTTCCATCTTGCCGACGACCAATCACTTCGTATGGCGTTTGAATGTGATTGCGAATGCGTCGCAACACATCGGCCCGGTACCCTTCCGCGATAAACTCGATCGTCTGGCGTCCCATCATTTGCTCTGCAGGGATTTTAAAGATGGATTCCGCTGCCTTGTTCGCATCGAGAATCATCCCGTCTTCATGGAACAGAACGGCTTCGATGACCGATTCGGCAAACATGCGATAACGCTGTTCCTTATAACGGAGCTCACGTTTCAACTCAATCTCGGAACTCACATCAAATACGAAGAAAAAGAAGCCGATGAGTTGCTCTTGCTCATAAACGGGATGCATGAACAATTTGCCGATGAAATGTGTCCGATCTTTACATTGAAACTTCCATTCCCGGTCTCCTTTGTCGAGTGCGAGGCGCAACATTTGTTCGAACGATAGCAACCGTTCCGTCTCGTCTTGATAAGCAGAGCGCTTTTCACTTAATTCTCTCGATTCAAATAAAGCGAACGGTGTCATTTCGTAAAGCACTTCATGGGGCGCATAGCCAAACAGTTCCGTGGCCCCCTGATTGAAACGAGTAATCAACAGATTCGCATCCGTCATGATCATCGCCATGTCGAGTTCAGTATGCATCATCGCCTCAAAAGCGTTGTGTTGAATCGTCACGCGTGTATCATGGGGCAATGGCTCAATGGAGAGGATATATTGATTTTCCCACGGAATGGCGTGTACTCGCATCGTTGGCAGTTCATACATCCAAGGCAGTCCTTGTTCCATCCGACGAGACAATTCCATCGTAATCGGTGACTGATTGACCATATGGAAAAGGTTCGAACGTCTCTGTAGATTCTCAGGAAACTGCTCGAGAAACGGACGGTTTGCCTGAACGATTGTTCCATCTTTCTGTATTAACGCAACTCCGTAAGGTAATGCATGTAGTAACTCACTTTGGAGATTGGCATGATTCTCCATGAACAGTCATCCCTCCTTCGCGGTGTCAGACGAGCACATCTTCTATATCATTCGACAGATCCCCCTTTCATTTCCTGCCCTCAAAACGGTAAAGTGAGGGAGAGGAATTGGAAAGGAAAGATGAGCATGATTGGATTACTCATTGGGATCATCGGTGCCATATGTTTATGGTGGTTCGAGGCACCGCTTTGGAGCAGCGTACTGCTTCTCTTGTTTGGAATTGCATGGTTTATATGGAAAGTAAGGCTGTCGACCATCGACCGCATTGATCGGATGGATGGTCGGGAGTTTGAATTATTTTTAGAGGAAGTGTTCACCGCGCTTGGTTACACGGTCACGGTGACTCCAGCATCACGTGACTTTGGTGCTGACTTGTTATTGGAGACACCGGATGGATGGTCGATTGCCGTTCAAGCAAAGCGTTATGAAAAGACGGTCGGACTCGAAGCGGTTCAACAAATTGCAGCGGCCGTTCCCTATTATCAAGCACACGAAGGCTGGGTCGTGACGAACTCGAATTTCACGGACAGCGCATACGAATTGGCAGCGCCAAATCAAGTTCGTCTGATTGCAAGAATGGAGCTTGAAGAACTCTTAAAAGAAGCGGGATATAAGCGATGAGAATAGGCTTGTTCACAAGTTCGACAGAATCCAAATGATGTCGAAAAAAAAGGGTTGTCTTTTTCTTTAAACGATGCAATAATCATCTTCGTCATATGAAATATGTAGTAGTTGAAACGAGATAAAAACTACACAGAGAAACGATTGGGGTTTTCAGTAATACCCGACCGTACACATACAAACAATCACGGTTGGAACGTGCTAGGAGGAAAAAGCGGTGCGCAAATTAATTTATGTAAAAGGTTGCGTCTTTACACAAGGTGAGGCGACCATTTATGACGAGACAAATGATGCGATCGGATCTGTTCACCGCGACGCGGAAGGCAGTGTCCAAGTGCACAATTTGTCTGGACGACAGATCGCTCATGGGAAATACATCCCAAACTGCCAAAAATGGGTCGTGATGAACCATGATGGACAGGCGATTGGTCAATTGAAAGACAAGTTCTCGTTATTCGGGAAAAAGTGTGAGTACAACGTCTATGAACGCGGACTCTTCACGATTCAATATGATGTGGAACGTCACAAGTTTAGCGTTCGCGACAAAGCAGGTAAACTTGTCGCGGAACTACGGAAACAAGAAGACGATACGTTCTGCTTAACGAAAGAAGCCGATCAGTTATCGATGTTCGAACTCCTTTCCGTCTTAAAGACGTTAACGGTCAAATCACGGATGCCGCTCGCAGCATCTGTCTCATAACGATGACGAGCACCGGTCAAGAGACCGGTGTTTTTTGATACGAAAAAACCGTCTCATCAAATGAAACGGTTCAAATAGTGCTTGGCCTCGAGTTCGAGTGTCGTCACCCGATGTGCGTATAGACAAAGCTTCAAGACGTGAATGATATTTGGATGTTCATAGTTCATCTTTTCGAGCGAACGCTTCGCCCGTGTATCGAGAAGGTCGATCGGGCTTGTTGACTTCGCATACTCCGCGTAAAGTCGATAAAAATCAATCGGTTTGATGAAGTCGTCTTCGTCCCGGTCAGGGTTGTTGAAGATGAGCGCCAACAAGGAACTCGTCTCTTCGAGGGAAAAAAGGTGTTTCAAGTCATCAAGGAGATAAATGATTGCCGCTTGATGCAAGGAATACTTTTTACCGATTCGTGGGACACCGATGATTTTACGAACTTCACGCTTCGTCCAGTTTTGAATCGTCGTCGCAGAGAGATGCTCTCCGGTCAGTGCGTTAGCGAGAGCGACGATTTGGTTAATCGATAAGCCGTTCTTTTCAATATGAAACAAGTGGATTTTTCGAAGCTCTTTTGGGAAATGTTCACGCACGTCTTCAGGGAAGAGGGCGATGGCTCGCTCGATTTCTCCGACCTGCATAAAATGAAGGCAATCTGCCAAAGTTTGAATTGAAGTTGCGTCGCGCATACGGCCACCCTTTCTATCGCCAACAGCGTACGTTGGCTATACAGTCATTTGACCTCATTCTACCAAATGTTTGAAAAGTAAGCTAGGGTGGGCACTGATTAAGGTATAATGACGGTATCATACACACTCTATAGATGAAGGTGGTCAAGCAATGAATGAATGGATTAGTTCGATTCTTTCCATTGTAGTCGTCCTCGTGTTTCTCGTGGGTCTCGAACACGTCGGGAAGCGTCTGGGATGGACGGATGAAACGATTCGAAAAAGTGTACATATCGCAGTCGGGCATTGGTCGTTATTAGCAGTTTGGTTAATGGATTCATGGTACGTCGCGGCAGTCCCGCTCATTTTCTTCACATTTGCGAATGCGGTCCTGTTATATAAAAGCCCGTCACCGGTGCATCAAACGGAACGAAAATCATTCGGGACTGTATACTATCCGATTGCATTGCTCATTATCTTATACTTCTTCTTCGAGTCCGAGCCGATCGCATTTTTAGCCGGATCACTCGTGCTCGCCTGGGGGGATGGAATGGCTGCACTCATCGGACGCAAATATGGGACGGTCATCTATGATTTATATGGACAAAAGCGTTCTTTCCAAGGAAGCATTGCCATGTTTCTAAGCTCATATGCTGTCTTATTTTTATTGTTTTTGTGGAATGATGTCGTCCTTTGGCAAGTGGTAACATATGGGTTTATCATTTCCATCATCGCTACACTAACTGAAGCGATTTCATATCGAGATTGGGATAACTTTACAATTCCAATCACTGTTGCCATTGCGACATCACTATTGCTATAAACTAATCATGAATTTGTAAGAAAAACGTTGCTTGTCACGTCCAATAATCATTTGTATACTGTGATTCGTACTGAAACCATTCAGTGACGTGCTCGGAACGAATGAAGTAGGACCGAGACACTGATTAAATAGAACATAAAGGATTGAGTGAACGCATGAGCTTTTTACAGCAACTCCAGATGATCATTCCGGCCGAGCGCGTCCTTCAAGACGAGCCGTTGTCGGCACACACGTATACAAAACTAGGTGGCAAAGCAGATTACTTCGTGGCTCCACACACGTACGAAGAAGTGCAGGCCGTCTTACAACTGGCCCATCAAGAAGCGATGCCGTTTATGATTCTTGGCTTCGGTTCAAACTTGATTGTCCGCGATGGCGGCATCCGTGGAATCGTTTTGAACTTGAATGAACTCGACTCGATTCGTCGAGAAGGGAATCAAATGATTGCGCAGGCAGGAGCGGCGATTATCGACGTCTCACGTCAAGCATTAGTAGAGGGGTTATCCGGCCTCGAGTTCGCATGTGGGATCCCTGGGACGGTCGGTGGTGCCGTCTACATGAACGCAGGTGCATACGGCGGAGAGACGAAGGATGTCATCACATCTGCGACGGTGTTGACGCAAGATGGTCAAGTACTTCATTTATCTAAAGATGAACTCGATCTTGACTACCGAACGAGCCGTGTCTCAAAAGAGGGCTTGATCGTACTCGAGGCAACGTTCGAACTAGAACCGAAAAACTATGAATTAATCAAAGAAGTCATGGACGACTTGACGTATAAACGTGAATCGAAACAACCGCTTGAATACCCTTCGTGTGGTAGTGTGTTCAAACGTCCGCCTGGCTATTTTGCCGGCAAGTTGATTCAAGACTCTGGACTGCAAGGGAAACGCATCGGAGGAGCGGAAGTCTCGCTCAAACATGCGGGCTTCATCGTCAATATCGATGAGGCGACGGCGACTGAGTACATTTCACTCATCCGTCACGTCCAGGCGACCGTTAAAGAGAAATTCGAAGTGGAATTAGAGCCGGAAGTGAAAATCATCGGGGAAGATATCGCCGTTGAGAACGCATAACGCATAATAATGAAGGAATCGGACGATGGCGTTCGGTTTCTTCTTTTTTTTATATAGAAAAAGACGATGAGAACGGGCATCTCATCGTCTTAAGGGTTAAGCTTGTGTTTGTTTCGAGACCGCCTCATGGGCAGGAACGAACGGATATTCCAAATCACGTGCAACCGCTTCATACGTGACCGTTCCGTTGATGACGTTTAGGCCTTTGAGAAGCGCCTCGTTTTCAAGAAGTGCTGGGAATACGCCTTTTTGTGCACACTCGATGATATATGGCATCGTCGCGTTTGTCAGACCCATCGTCGATGTGCGTGGCACGGCACCTGGCATGTTAGCGACGGCGTAGTGTTGCACGCCATAACGCTCATACGTTGGCGCATCATGCGTCGTGATATGGTCGATCGTCTCACAAATCCCACCTTGGTCGATGGCGACGTCGACGATGACCGAACCAGGCGACATGCGCTGTACCATTTCTTCCGTGACGAGTTTCGGTGCTTTTGCTCCTGGAATGAGCACGGCACCAATCACAAGGTCACTCTCAGCCACTTGTTTCGCAATGTTGTATTTATTTGAGATCAACGTATTGATTGTGTTTCCGAACAAGTCGTCGATTTGACGAAGACGAGCCGGGCTAATGTCCATCAACGTCACGCTCGCCCCAAGACCAATTGCGATTCGAGCTGCATTCGTTCCAACGACACCGCCTCCGATGACCGTGACGTTCGCACGAGGCACGCCTGGGAGACCAGACAGCAAGATTCCTTTTCCACCATGTGGTTTTTCAAGGATTTGAGCTCCGATTTGCGCAGCCATACGTCCTGCCACTTCACTCATCGGTGTGAGGAGTGGTAACGTGCGATCCACTTCTACTGTCTCGTAGGCGAGGGCTGTAATCCCAGAATCGACGAGCGCTTTCGTTAATTCTGGCTCTGCCGCAAGGTGTAAATAGGTGAAGAGCGTCAAGTCAGGACGGAAGTATTGATACTCAGACGGCTGTGGTTCTTTTACTTTGAGAGCGAGTTCGACGCCTTCCCAAACTTCTTTCGCAGTTTCAAGAATCGTTGCACCGGCATCAATATATTCCATATTCGTGAATCCGCTACCGAGACCGGCATTCGTTTCGACGAATACATCATGACCAAGCTCCGTTAACATAAATGCACCCATCGGTGTTAAGGCCACCCGATTTTCATTGTTTTTAATCTCTTTTAATACCCCGATTTTCATGGAACATTCCCCTTTCATTCCGTTGACACAATTTGTTCACACCCCTAGTATAGACCCATTTGAAAACGCTGTCTTTAGCATGGATTCTAAAAACGAAGACGCTCACTTTGTGAAAAATCACAAAGTGAGCGTCTAGTCTTCTAATCGATATTGACCAGCCTTAATGGCTAAATAAATCATGGATCTTTCTGGTAAGGAAACTTGTGTGATATTCGTCAACTCTTCGATGCGGCGAATCCGGTACAGAACGGTATTCGGATGAATATGAAGATGAGCGGCGACTCGTTTGACGTTCCCATCAAAATAAAAATACCATTCGAGCGTCTTCACGAGTTCGGTCTGATGGGATGAATCATAATGCTGCAACCGTTCGACTGTCGGGTGGGTCTCCAGTCGGAGTCCGATACGTCGAGCGAGTTCCGGGACGAGTTGATAAATGCCGATCTGCTCGAAGGCACGGGAAGTCGATAGTTCGAGCGGGAACTTGCGACGCAGCGTGGTAACCCGTCGCGCTTCTTCGGCTGCGGCATATAACATGTCACTTTCGAAAAAACGTCGGCTGATGCCAAGACGTGGTTCGGATTCGCTGAACTTGTCTTGAAGCAATTGTTCGAACCGTTCCGCCCAGGCTATGAGTACAGTCTCTTCATCGGAGAGTTCAGACTTCATATAATGCCAGACGAGTAGCTGCTGACCGTCGATGGCATGTAAAACGACTTCAATTGACTCTTGCGTCGCAAGCACATAGTGAAGGCGTTCCGCAAGTTGAGGGGTGATCGGTTGAGCACATTCGATGACCGTCAACCGACTGGCGACAGCGATCGGAGCAAGTTCGTTCAATCGTTCGCGATTCGCATCCGTCAGGGTCGGGGAAGCGAGGACATCTAATAAGAAGCGTTCGAGCTCGGCGCTGATTCGTCGCTCGTGCATCGCGATGGTCATAAGCAGCTTTTTGGCGATGGTCGCCCCTTCTTGCAAGATGGCTAATTCTTGAGTACTGAACGGATTTGTCCGAGCTAAGCTCCAAATATAGCCGAGTACTTCATCATGTTGTTTGATGACGATTGCGGCGCGTTCCCCAAGACCGACGGCGAGGCGGGCCGGGATGACGACCGGTTCATTTTGGTCGATGACTTCTTGTAAAATACCACTCTCCCATAGGTCTTCGATGACAGCTTCTGGGACACGACGCCCGATGATGGTCGCAATCCTGGCCGGGTCGGTCGAATCCGGATGTGTACTATAGGCGAGCAACTGGTGGTGGCGATTCTCAATCGTGATCGGTGCTCGAATCGCTTGACCAATCGCTTCGGCGAGTGTATCGAGAGACTCATAAGATTTCTGCAAAAAAGGCATGTCGATTCCCCCTCTCTCTTGAGTATACCGTCTTCTTTGTGAAACTTCACAAAAAGAATCAAGAGTGTGAGAAATGACATACCTTCTGCGATTACATTGGGAAAAACAGTCCGACGACGAGACCGAGTAACGCTCCGACAATGACTTGGAACGGCGTATGGCCGACGAGTTCATTCAAGAGTGGGGTCTCATGTTTAATTCCTTTGAAATAATCGTTCAAGAGCCGTGCTTGGAAACCGACCGCCTGCCGAACTCCGGTCGCATCATACATGACGATAGTGGCAAAGACGACAGCGAGAGCGAATAGACTCGAGTCAATGCCTTCCATTCGCCCAATCGCGGTAGCGAGTGCGACGACGGTAGACGAGTGCGAACTTGGCATGCCTCCTGAAGCGAACATGATTTCAATTTCAAAATCTCTTGTTTTAATGAGTTCAGTTACGAGCTTAGCCGCTTGGGCGATAAACCAAGCGAGAATCGCAGCGAGTAAAGGTTCGTTAAACATGCGTGCATTCACTTCCTGTCTGACATAGTATCTTCACTATACCCGAAAGAGGCGCAAGCTAGACGTTAAGATTTCGTCAAAAAAAGATGTCTTGGACACGTTCTCCAAGACATCTTCTGGTCGATTTTTGTTACCCGACTACTCCTTCAGTCTCCTGAAGTTTCTCTGCAATGTTATCGATGATATAACGGTTGCGTGGGTGTTCTTGACACTCCTTCGAGCATGAACGCATTTGTTTCGGTTCACACTCTTCACAACAGAAATGCTGTGCATTGCACTCCGGGTTGGCACAATTAACGTAACGAACCGTCTCTGTCCCACAGTGCATACAGTGTGAGACGACAGATGGGTTCACGGAGTTAACCGGGACATTGATCCGCTCGTCAAAGACATAGAGCTCGCCTTCCCAGTCCTCTCCTTTTGTCGCTTCATCTTTACCATACATTGCGACGCCACCTTTTAGGTGGAAGATGTTGTCGTGACCTTGGTCACGCATATATGCTGTAAATTTCTCGCAACGGACGCCACCGGTACAGTACGTGAGAAGTGTTTTCCCTTCGTAGAGGTCCTTGTTCTCTTCGAGCCATTCCGGCATGTAACGTGAAGCCTCTACATCGATTTTGATCGCATTTTTAAAGTGACCAAGTTCGTACTCGTAGTTGTTACGGACGTCGAGGATGACGACATCATCACGATTCATCATCTCTTTCCATTCTGCTGGTTCGAGGTATGCACCGTGTTGTTTCGGTACATCAAACTCGCCATCAAAGCGCCACGTCACGAGCTCTTTCTTGTGACGGACAAAAATTTTCTTGAAGGCATGCTCTTCGACTTCATCGATTTTGAACTCGATATCGCTGAAGAGAGGGTTTGCTTTCAAGTCATTCATGTACTGCTCGGTTTGCTCCCAAGTACCAGAGCACGTCCCGTTGATTCCTTCGGAGGAAATCAAGATGCGTCCTTTGATGCCGAGGTCCTTACAATACTTCAAATGTTCTTGCGTGAGTGTTTCTGGGTCTTCGATGTTGACGTACTTATAGTACAGCAAGACCCGCATTGGTTTTGTTTCCATGTTGTGTTGCTCCCCTGTGTTCAGTTTTTTGCAGGAAAACGAACGTTGGGTTGTGTCGTTCGACGAATAGACTTGCCTGCAACCACAAGTCCATTATTATATGATAAATATCACGACGAATTTTCGCAAATGGTTTTTAATTTTTTTTGACGAATGCAGGGAGATGCGTCTTGTAAATCGAATTCGGGTAATAGAGTAGTAACGAAAGTTGAAGGTGGAACGACTATGCTTAATTCTCTCCAACAGTACATCATCCAATTGATTGAATGGCTTCAAGGTTTGCCTGGTGGTCCATGGGCTGGACTCGGTGCACCGTTTTTAGAAGCGATTTTTCCATTTTTACCACTCGTCTTAATCATCTCTGCCAATGCAGCGACATACGGCTTTCTGTTAGGCGTTCTCTTATCCTGGATCGGGAACCTTCTTGGAACCATCGTCGTTTTTGCGGCCGTCCGTTACGTTTTCCGCAAACCGATGACGCGCTGGCTCGAAAAACATAAGGCGGCGGTCTATTGGTTGGAACGAATCAATCATATGAGTCCGATCTCGCTCGGATTCTTATATTCTCTCCCGTTCATCCCGGTCAGTTTGATCACGTATTTATTGGCGCTCATTCAGATGCCGCTCCGTACGTTCATCATGGCGGCAGGATTCGGGAAACTGCTCGTCGTCGTGATTTTCTCTGTCATCGGGGACCAGTGGGAAGAATTTATCCAAAGTCCATTTCGTTTATCTATGCTCGGTCTACTTTTGGTCGCATTATGGGCCATCAGCCGGGGGCTAGAAGAAGTGCTCAAACGACGCGCTTTCAAGAAACGGAACGAGCAGTTGAAACAAGAGATGATCACGAAACGACAAACACCCCTTTGAACAAGGGGTGTTTTCACTTATGACTGTTTTTTAAAACGTGGGAAATTGAATGCGATGGCGATTCCTCCACAAATAAAGAGTAGGAACGGATAGAACATGAACGGGACGAGGTCCGGCGATGCGGTCTTCGTCAATTCTGCAGCGATGAGTAATTGAGCTCCGTACGGAAGAATCCCTTGTACCCCACATGAGAAGATGTCGAGTACGCTTGCTGATTTCTTCCGTTCGATGTCATACTCGTCCGCGATGTTCGCTGCAAGTGGACCGGCTACGAGAATGGAAATCGTATTGTTCGCCGTCGCTACGTTTGTCGCACTGACAAGTCCGGCGATGCTCCATTCGGCACCGGCACGTTTTTGAATACGAGATGTCAACGCGTCACGTAAATACGTGAGTCCGCCGTTGTGTGAGATGAGACCGACGAGTCCACCCATGAGTAATGTCAGGAATGAAATTTCGGCCATGCTAATCATCCCGTCCGCAATAGCTGTCACAAACGCCGTGACGGATAGGCTTCCATCTAGGAGACCGATGATGCCGGTGAGCGTGATGCCACCTAACAGAACCAAAATGACGTTCAGTCCTGTCAATGCGAGTCCGATGACGGCAAGATACGGAATCAGTTTGTACCATTCGAATGCGGCGACATCGACCGTTGACTCCCCATTTGACAAGACGGCGAGTAAAACCGTCGTGATGATGGCGGCCGGTAACACGATCCAGAAATTCGTGCGGAATTTATCACGCATGTTCGTTCGTTGCGTCCGGACGGCAGCGATGGTCGTGTCTGAGATGAACGAGAGATTGTCCCCGAACATCGCCCCTCCGACAACGGCTGCGGCAGCGATGGCGACATTGACGCCACTCTCTTCATGGATACCGAGGGCGATCGGTGCAAGTGCCGCAATTGTACCCGTCGACGTTCCCATCGCCATTGAAATGAAGGCGGCGATGACGAAGAGTCCGCTCAAGAGAAGCGAAGGTGGTAATAGAGTCAAGGCGGCGTTGACCGTTGCATCGATTGCCCCGATGGCTTCCGCTACCGTTGAAAAGGCGCCAGCCAGTAAGAAAATGAAAATCATGATGATGATGCCCGGATTGCCGGCTCCTTGCGCGATGCGCTCGACGGTTTGGGTGGCACTTCCTTTTGTCATGAATGCCGCAACCATCAAGGCGATGATGGCTGCGACGAGTACCGGAAACTTATAAAAGTCTCCGTAATAGACACCCGCCCCGATGAAGAAGAGTAAGAAGACGAGTAACGGCAAGAGTGCCCATTTGTTTGCTGTTGGTTGTTCCAAAATAATCACCTCACTAAAAAATAAGAAGGACCCTTTTCTGAGAAAAAGGTCCTTCGTGCGAAATACCCTTTTCATCTTTCGAGCAATACGCCCGCTGGATTTGGCACAGGTTCCCCGCTGCCGAGACTTCTCAGGGCCAGTCCCTCCGTCTCTCTCGATAAAAAGTGAATCTATCCAATTAGTAAACACGTTCCCTAACGTAACTGTTTCAAATCTGCTTGTCAACTTAAAAACTCCCCAATTCGATGTGAGAAAGGGGAGTTTACGTCGTTAAATTGTTGAAGTGCGCCACACGGTTACGTCCCGCGTATTTCCCACCGACATATAGCGCACGGTCCGCGTTTCGAATTGTATCGTCTAATCGCTTATTTCCAAACGCATCGATTGTATCGATCCCGATGGACGCAGTCACAGAAATCTCATGATGATCGACAAGGAACGGTTTCGCTTCGATTTGCTGGCGAATTCTTTCTGCAATGTCAACGGCTTGAGACATGTCACAATGATTGAGAAGCAAGATAAACTCTTCCCCACCATAACGGGCGGCAAAGTCATCAGCGCGAAGGGCTTGCCGGATACGTCGACCAAATTCCTGCAACACTTGGTCACCGACTTGATGGCCATACGTATCATTGATTTTTTTAAAGAAATCGATGTCGAGCATGGCGACCGAGATCGGATACATCGAGATGTCGGATATTTGTTGAATCCCGTATTCGTAGAAGGCGCGGGCATTGGCGAGGAGAGTCAAACTATCCGTCCGGCTCTCGGTATACAGACGATCTCGTTCATGACAACGGCTGATGGTCCGGTTGAACGACTTGAGCAACTTGAGGATTTCTTGTTGGATAATCTTCGGATACCCATATACAGGTTCTCCTGTCATCACGATCCATGTGCGAATTCCCTCAATCTCTTCCGAACGAATTGAGACGAAGCTATGGTAGTCGTCATGGAAAGCGTCAGACAATGAAGCATCCCACTCAAATCGCATCTCGTAGTCAAGGACAGGCTCGACAGGTTGACTGATATCCAGTAGCGCAAATACGACGGGGCGATCAATCGGTTGACGTGTCTTCAAGTCGAAGTAGAGTGTGCGATTAAACAGCTTGAACTCGATATATCCTTCATCGTAATGGTTCAATTGTTCACACTGACTTAAAAAGACTTCAATGGCTTGTGCTTCGCTCTGTGATAAAGAGACGGCTTCTTTCGCTTCGTCGTACTGTTCAATCAGAGATTTATACGCATCCTGTCGTCCCTTTTGAATGAGAAGTCGTTTGATGAAGAAGGTCAACGCTGCCGCGATGCTGCTCACGACAAGTAAATTCGTCTCTCGGAAGAACGCTGCCGCTAAGATGAAGATCAAACTGACGACATATGTGTAGAAAGCGATTTTCATGAAGTCGCTCAATGCGATATCGACGCGGAACCACCATCTCACCTGATATTTTTGAAATACGGTATTTAACAAGATAGCAAAGAATAACCCGGCAAGCGGTACAAACGATTCTTGCGAATAAAAATCAAGGCCGGTTACCCCACCGAGGGCGAGATAGACGGTAGCGGGAATGACAATTTCTAAGTATGCCGTAATCGCGTTCCATGGATAGGTGAAGCGGAATCGGCGTATGGCGACTTTTGGTCTCAGATTGGCGAACTGAAAGACGAATAATCCAATCTGGTTGACGATGAGTGCGGTTTCAAATCCAAAGAATAGAAATAGAATTAATACAATACTCTCAGAGAATGTGAAGTACACACCTTTGACTTCGATTGAATCGAGTTGAAAGATGATGACAAGTAATGAGATTAAAATAAAGGACAACGGATCGATGGTCGGGGCGTGCAGCACATCCAATGCAAATAATCCGATGGTGAAGCAGAACAAAACACTCCATATACTCCAACCGAGCACGGACATCTTGCGAAAGTGGTTCATGTGTTCCCTCCTAGCATGGGACATTTCAAGATATAATAGTAAAGATTCGTCATGATTTCGTGCGAGTCCTGCCTTTCTTTTATCATGCTTGAATTCTAGCATTGAGTATACAGGGAATATCCTCTATAATGAAGTTGCTTTTCAACCGCATAGACGAAAGTCGATGAAAAAGAGAGTAACGATGGTTTAGTCAACAAAGCGACCTGGGGATTGGTGAGAGCCTGGGCTGACAAACGTCGCGAAACGCACTTTTGAGATGCTATCCGAAACGAGAGTAGGCATAGCCGGAGGGAACCGTTATCACCATAAAGCGGTCTGCATCATGCAGGCAAGAAGAGTGGTACCGCGGGAATTCCCGTCTCTTTGCATCTATGCAAAGGGCGTTTTTTTTATGAGTTGTTATTGAAGAAGGAGGACATACAGATGAGTTATGAACGCAAGTATGCAGAAGCACTATCCCGTGTCATCGGTGAAGAACTCACGATTGACCAAATTGAAGCATTGATTGAGAAGCCAAAACACGAGGCGCACGGTGACCTCGCGTTCCCGTGTTTCCAATTGGCGAAAGCTTACCGGAAAGCACCTGTCATGATTGCGACAGATATTGCAAATGAATTGAACGATGAATTGTTCACGAAAGTGGAGGCGGCGGGACCTTACGTCAACGTCTTCTTGAGCCGTGATGTCGTATCAAAAGAAATCATCAACACGGTGCTTGAGGAAAAATCAGAGTATGCAACACACGAGGCACGCAATGAAACGATTGTGACGGACTTCTCGTCACCAAACATTGCGAAGCCGTTCTCGATGGGTCACTTGCGTTCGACGGTGATTGGGAATGCAATCAACCAAATCGCACGTAAAAACGGATATGACGTCGTCGGCGTCAACCACCTTGGAGACTGGGGCACTCAGTTTGGGAAATTGATGGTCGCCTACAAGAAGTGGGGCGATGAGGAAGCGGTACGCGCCAACCCGATCGCAGAACTCTTAAAATTATACGTCCATTTCCACGAAGAGGCGAAGACACAACCAGAACTCGAAGACGAAGGTCGTGCTTGGTTCAAAAAGCTTGAAGATGGTGATGCGGAAGCGACAGAGCTTTGGCAGTGGTTCCGTGACGAGTCACTTAAAGAGTTCCAAAAAGTATATGACCTCCTCGGTGTGAAATTCGAAAGCTTCAACGGGGAAGCGTTCTATAACGATAAAATGGCACGCGTCGTCGAGATGCTCGAAGCGAAAAATCTCTTAGTCGAAAGTGAGGGCGCGATGGTCGTCTCGCTCGAGGAAGAGAACTTGCCACCTTGCTTGATCAAGAAGAAAGATGGCGCGACATTGTACGCGACACGCGACTTGGCAGCAGCGATCTATCGTTACGAGACGTACAACTTCGTACAAGCGAACTATGTCGTCGGTGGCGAACAGGCGCTCCATTTCAAACAACTCTTCTCGGTCCTTCGTAAGCTTGGATATGACTTTGTTGATGGCATGCATCACGTGCCGTTCGGCTTGATCTTGCAAGAAGGGAAAAAGATGTCGACACGTAAAGGACGCATCGTTCTTCTTGAAGAAGTGTTGAAAGAAGCAATCGAAAAAGCACAAGCGAACATCGAACAGAAGAACCCGGATCTTGCGAACGCAGAAGACGTCGCACGCATGGTCGGTGTCGGCGCGGTCGTCTTCCACGATTTGAAAAACGAACGCATCAACAACATCGAGTTCGATCTTGACAGCATGCTCAAGTTCGAAGGAGAGACAGGGCCTTACGTTCAATACACGAATGCTCGTGCGAACTCACTTCTTCGTAAAGGAAACTATGACGGCTCACCATTCACTGGTGCAGACGATGACTATTCATGGGGTGTCGTCACGATGCTCAACGCGTTCCCGCACGTCATCACACGTGCGCATGAACGCCGCGAACCATCCATCATCAGCCGCTACGTACTTGACCTCGCGCAAGCGTTCAACAAGTATTACGGTCATGTTCGTGTCTTAGAAGAAGATGCAGGCAAACAATCGCGTCTCGCACTCGTGAAGGCAGTGACGCTCGTATTGACGGAAGGACTCCGCTTACTCGGTGTCGAAGCTCCGGAAGAAATGTAAGACAGACGAAAGGACCTCAAAGAAAATTGAGGCCCAGCTTGTTGACTAACATAAATTATATCGCTCGCCTTTCCGGCGCCCACGCTTTCCTGTCGGAGTCGGGACGCCGTCGGGCGAGCAACGCAAACGGTCGTCATCTGACGGCCGTTTGTCTTTTTCTAAGGCCTCGATGGCCGAAAAAATCATCAAAAGAAGGAATCCGACATGTAACGCTTCAATCCTGAAAACGACATGAAGCGAACCAGACGGAATCGAGAAGGTTCAACGCGCCAATCTGGCTTCAGTCACTGTACAAAGCATAAAAAGTTGCCTAACCTGTTGATTGGAAAGGACCGTCTCATAATACGTCTTCAATTTCTTGGGGCAGAACGCCCCAAGAAATCGAAACCCACAAAAAAAGATGGACCAGATTGCAAGATGCAATCTGGTTCATCAACAGCCTGGACCTCAAAAATTGAGGTCCTTTTTGTATTCACGCTTTCATCCGCGTCACCGTCCGGGCTTCCGTATCATAGAGACACCATTCCCGATCGAATATGACAGCACCGACGTTGATGACATATCGTTTTTTCTTCAAATGGAACGGTGTCCCGATTTCCCACGGCAAGGATTTTCCTTTTCGGTAAATCCCGGGGATGTGACTATGTCCGATGAAGACGAGTGGATATTTCCCTTTCTCGACAACCGGTTCCCAGTCTTCGTTCCATTTGACTTGATGCCCATGTAAAAAGCGGGCTTCCTCGAGAGTCGTCTGTTCCGGCAATAAGGAAATCCGTGTTTTCACGGGATGGTCGATGACGAGCACCTCGTCGATTCGCTCTTCCTGATTACCACGTAGACTCGGAAATGTGAGTAGCGCTTCGTAATTCGGATCATACGTCACGACGTCTTCCACATGATGAAAGCGTTCGTGACGTCGTTTTTTCCCGATGTGGCATTCATATAGATCCCCGAGACAGAGAATGTGCTCGGTTTCTCGCCGGACATCATCGAGAACGGCCTTCAAATCATCAAACGAACCGTGTGGGTCACTGATGATGGCGAGTTTCATCGGAAGTTCGTAAATTGGGCATCGACGGACAACTCGAGTTCACGTACGAGTTGCATGACGGCTTGAAGATCGTCACGCGACTTACCTGTCACGCGAATTTGGTCGTCCTGGATTTGCGATTTGACTTTTAGTTTTGATTCCTTGATGGCGTTGTTGATTTTCTTCGCGTCGTCTTTGTCGATGCCGCTCTTTAGTTTCACACGTTGGCGAACCGTGCCGCCGAGTGCGTTCTCTACTTTTTGATAGTCGAGGTTTTTCGTCGGGACACCGCGTTTGATCAATTTTGTGATCAAGACGTCTTTTAATTGCTCGAGTTTGTAGTCGTCATCCGAGATGAGGACGAGGTCGCCATTGTCGAGCGACATCTCACTCTTTGAGCCTTTGAAGTCGTAACGGTTCAAAATTTCCTTTTCTGCGATTTGGATTGCGTTCTTCACTTCTTCAAGATTCATTTCTGACACGATATCGAAAGAATTGTCTTTTGCCATGTTTCATCCATCCTTTGTGTGGTTTTGTTATAATGATAGCAGATTTGAAGCAGTGAAGGAGTGAAGAGATGGAACGTACAATGGATCAACACACACATGCAGACTTAGATCACGTTGCCTATCACGGGAAAGACCTAGGGGTGACGTTCAAAGGGGAACAGATTCGACTACGAGTTTGGTCTCCGGTAGCGGAACAGATGTCGGTCAAGTTATATCGAACAGCCCGTGCCCGTAAGTTTGAACGACTCGAGCTCGAGCCGGCTGAGAAGGGGACGTGGGTGATCGAACTCGACCGTGCCTTATTCGAAGGTCAATTTTATGTATTTGAAGCGCTGATTGATGGGAAGAAAGTGGAGTCGCTCGATCCGTATGCGAAAGTCGTCGGAGTGAATGGGAAGCGTGGATGTCTACTTGACCCGGCATCCTTGAACCCGGACCATTGGATCAAAGAACGTCCGCTATTCAATTCTTCACAAGAGGCGGTCATCTATGAGGCGCACGTCCGCGATTTGACGAGTCACCCAGAGAGTGGGGCGACGCACCGTGGGAAGTTCTTAGGGATGACCGAGACGGGTACGACGACCACGAGCGGTTACCCGACAGGACTCGATTACATCACCTCGCTCGGAATCACACATCTTCAATTGATGCCGTTCTTTGACTACGGCTCGGTGAATGAGTCACGTGAAGGGGAAGACAACTATAACTGGGGCTACGATCCGGTTCATTACTTTGCGGTTGAAGGTTCTTACGCCTCGTCGGCAGATGATCCGGCGTCGCGAATTGTCGAATTGAAGGCAATGATTCAAGCGTTCCACGATCGGGGCATCCGGGTCATCATGGACGTCGTCTTCAATCATACGTACGATGCGTTGACGACACCGCTCGGTCAATTCGTCCCGGATTATTACTATCGCTTAAATGAAGACGGGACACTCGCGGATGGTTCGGCATGTGGGAATGACACGGCCTCTGAGCGTACGATGATGCGTAAGCTCATGGTCGAGTGTGTCACGTACTGGGCGAAAGAATTCATGATTGACGGGTTCCGTTTTGATTTGATGGGACTCCATGACGTCAAAACGATGAATCAGATTCGGAAAGCGCTCGATCGAGTCGACCCATCGATTCTTGTCATCGGGGAAGGCTGGGACTTGGATACGCCGCTCCCGGTTCGTGAAAAAGCGAATCAACATAATGCGCATAAGATGCCACGCATCGCCCAATTCAATGATGGGATTCGAGACGGTGTCCGCGGAGACGTCTTTATCGAAGACTTACCGGGCTGGGTGAGCGGCAACACGGACATGACAGCAGACGTGAAACGTGGGATTGCTGGTGGCATCACGAGCCAAAGTTTCGCTGATGAGCCGAACCAGGTCGTCAACTATGTGGAATGTCATGATAATTTGACGCTTTGGGACAAGTTGTCCGTGACGAATCCGGAAGATGATGAGACGACACGTCGCCGTCGCCACCGTTTGGCGACATCGATTGTGCTCCTGAGTCAAGGGATTCCATTCCTTCACAGTGGACAGGAGTTCTTCCGGACAAAAGACGGGGATGAGAACAGCTTCAATTCAGGCGAAGTCGTCAACCGTGTGGACTGGAACCGGGCGGAGCAAGAAGCGCCAAGTGTGGAATATGTGAAAGGTCTCTTGCGTCTGCGTAAGCAGTATCCGCTCTTCCGACTCGAAAACACGGAACAGATTCGCAAACACTTGCGTTTCTTTGATGAAGCAGAGGGTGTGATTGCCTTTGAATTGAGCCGTCATGTGGAAGGATATGTAGAACGACATATCGTCTACCACAACGCACTCGAGGAGGCGGTTGAGGTCAAACTTCCATCTGGCAAGTTCGAGGTGAACGTGGAGGACCATACCGTTAATCTGACGGCACCACGTCAAGTCGAGGACCGTCATATGACGGTCGCTCCACTCTCTACACTAGTCGTAACCGAACGTCGCCCAGATTACAGCAAGTACGCTGTGGCCGGTGGTGCAGCACTCGCCGTAATCGGTGGTCTCTGGTATGTATCGAGAAAGCGCAAACGCAAAGAGCAGTAACCAAAAAGGAGACGTTAATCCGTCTCCTTTGGTGTGTCTTCCTCTGTTTGAGATGCCTCGAGTTGCATCATTTTTTGAACGAGGATGTGTTTTGGCATATGCATCAGTTCCTCGAGAGGGACGTTTAATTTTTTTGCGAGTTCAACTGCGGTCTCTGGTGATAGTTGTAATGGACGCATGGAAGGTCTCCTTTCTAAACGATATGTCTTTACCGTCAGTATACAGGAAAATCGAAAATGTGTTGAATGAACACATTCAAAATCGAATTTCGCTTCGGTGGTTGCTAAGCTGAAATTAGGAAGTGATCAAATGTACGAACAAACAGCAGACTTTCAATTTCATCAAACGATCGAATGGCTTGAACGTGTAGGTGAAGGTTGGATGTTGTACTTGGCGCAAACTGGATTTTTGTTCTTTGACGAGTCGTCTCAAATTCGCTGGGAGATCGACTGGAAATGGACACCATGCGCCCTATATGTGGAGCCGAATGCAAGACGTGCCGTGGCATGGTTCCAGGAAAAAGGACTTTACGGAGTCATTGATTTACAACGAGGACAGATGGAGACGCATGCGATCCCTCAACGATTCAACGGAGACTGGTTTAGCAATTTGCACTATTGGCAAGGCGATGACATCTTCTTATATTCAGCCGAATCGGATGTCGTAGCCTTGAACCTCCATGATCATACGTTTCGATATAGCCGCTATGAAGAAGTCCCTGTCTTTGGGAACATCATCGAGCTAGCGTATCAAGGGACGTATGATTTTGAACGGTTCACACCTGAAACGTGTGTGACATTGTTCGATGAACGAACTCATCATTTTTTAGTTGAAAATGTGAAAACGAAAGAAACCTGGCGCATTCCATACGAAGGAAACCGCGACACGGTCATTCTCGATCAAGTGGGAGAAACGACAGCAATCACATCGACAGAGTCGTTCCAACTGTTTCATCGAGAGGAAGAATTATTTTGCTCAAGCGTGTGTGCAGACAACCAATTATTGAAGGTAATGCTGTTAGATGAACGAGGGGATCGACTCGTCGTCTTGTCCGCACCACCACGATTTTGCCATAGCTGGCTTCAAGTCTTTGAACGACAAGAGTCCTGAACCGAACCTAGGTTCAGGAATTTTTTGTGAAGTGATGATGAATGAATCGAGAAACGGGAAGTAGATGGATAGACAGGGAGGAGTGACATCAATGGAATGGTTAGGTAGGCAGTTGGTTCGTTTTCGGTATGGCGTATTACTCATATGGGCGATTTTACTCGCGGGTTCAGTTTATTTCGGGCTACAGCTCCCGGGTGAGTTGAGAGGAAACGGGTTTGCCATTCAAGACGGACGTTTCCAACAGGTAGAAGATCAGTTAAATGAACGATTTGATCGAGCAGGTGCTTCAATGATCGTCTTATTTGAAGGAGGAAATCTGGAGGCGGTCATGGACGAACAACAAGACCGTTTTGGGGAAATTTCATCAATTGATGGCGTGATTACCCCGGCGGAGAATCCGGACGCGCGTTCCGGGGACGTATCCTATTTCGTGCTGGAATTCGAAGATTATGATGCGGCGGAATCCTCAATCGATGCCGTCCGAGACGCGCTCATCGTGGATACAGATACCGAAGTCCGCTTGACGGGAGAACCAGTATTTGCGGACGACTTAAACGAAGCTTCGAAGAATGACTTGATTCGAGCGGAGTTAATCGGGATTCCGGTCGCGCTTGTCGTGTTGTTGCTCGTTTTCGGCACGCCGCTCGCCGCGCTCATGCCGTTACTCGTCGGGTTGATTACCTTTATTGTGGCAGCGGGATCGCTATTCTTTTTTGCGCAAAACATGGAATTATCTATCTTTGTTCTCAATGCCGTCGCCATGATTGCGATTGCGCTCGGGATTGATTTTTCACTGTTACTCGTCAATCGGTATCGAGAAGAGTTAACACGCGGGCAATCGAGAGAAGAGGCGATTGTCCGGACAGTAGCAACGGCGGGACGCTCGATTCTCTTTTCAGGTCTATGTGTCTTTGTCGGATTGGCTGGACTTCTGTTTATTCAAGTCGATGTCTTCCAGGCAGTCGCGCTTGGTGCCCTCATTGCCGTCGCGGGGGCCGTGCTATCTGCACTGACCTTGTTGCCGTCGTCGCTTTACTTAGTCGGTGACGCCTTGAATAAAGGACGAATCATCAAGACAGATGAGACGAAATCTGAAAAGCGCTGGCAAAAACTTGCTCGCTTCGTGATGAGACGTCCGGTGACGATGACGCTCATTGCTTTGTTGATCCTGCTCCCGAGTCTTTGGTTCGTGCGCGACCTAGAGTTGAACATTCCGGACGCCGATGCGCTCCCTACCTCATATGAATCACGAGCGGCACTCGAACGATGGGACGATGTGTTTGGGGATAACTCGACCGATGCGGTCCTTCTGTTTGAAGCGAACGATTTGACCGATCCGATGATTTTAGAGGAATTGACGAGTCTCACAGATGAGTTAAACGAGGTCGATATTGTCGATAATGTCTCGACTTTCTTAACGACATCCGGATTGACGCCTGAGACGTTTACGCAACTCGCCGAAGCGGCGCCAGAACAACTCGCCCCACTTGAGCGACTTGTGACCCTTGATGGGAATACAGATTTGGCGCTCGTGAATGTCAGCTTCGATGTACCTCCGAGCGACAAAAAAGCGCAAGCATTCGTACGCGATTGGCGAGACAAAGAGTTTGAAGTCGGCGGACCGGCAGCCTTCAATGAAGAGATTTATGATGAGATTTATGACAGCATTCCCTATGCGGTCATCACCGTCATCTTGGCAACCTTCTTCATCCTCATGTGGGCGTTCCGATCCATCTTGATTCCAATCAAGGCGATTCTCATGAACGTGCTTGGTCTTGGGGCGACGTTCGGTTTACTCGTCATCGTTTTTGAATCAGGTTATGTGTACGATGCAGAAACAATCAGTATTTTGACACCGGTGTTCATCTTCTCACTCGTCTTTGGATTGTCGATGGACTATGAGGTATTTCTCGTTTCGCGAATCGAGGAATATTACCGCGAGACAGGCGACAATGACTATGCGACGGAGATGGGGCTTGCGAAGACGAGTAAAATTATCACATCGGCTGCCATCATCATGATTGTCGTGACGGGTGCGTTCGCCTTCACGGGCGTGAGTCCAATTAAACAGCTCGGCGTGGGGATTGCGCTCGCCATCTTCATTGATGCGACCATCATCCGGATCCTGCTCGTTCCGTCGCTCATGAAACTGTTCGGGGATTGGAACTGGTGGTGGTTCGGAAAGAAAGATTTACCGATACGTAACATGCACTAAAGGTAAAATTCATGAACTGAATCAAAATGTGTGGTAAACTACGTACAAGATTACGCGCAATTTGAGAAAGGAAGGTCTTTATGGATACCGAGAGGACATGGCCTCTGTTCCAACTTCCGGACTTCTAGCGTTGACTGATCACAACCACGTGTATCAATCAACAAACGGAAGATCGGAGATGGAACAGATGGAACCGCAGCTACGACTGAGGATCCTCCTCTCCGTCAAGAACGGGGAGGACAATCGGAATGAAACGAGTTGCTACCATAGTGCTCGGAACGCTGATCATGGCGTTCGGTTATTATTATTTGAATGAACAGTTTGGTTTGGCGGAAGGCGGGTTCGTCGGATTATCGCTACTCGGTCGTTATTTATTTGATATCGACCCGGCGATTTCGATGATCGTGCTCGACATCCCATTTTTTATCGTCGCTTTGTGGTGGAAAGGATGGCGTTTTGTCGGGCAAGCGGTACTAGCCGCTTCGTCTTTGTCGCTTAGTTATGCGATGTGGGACCGTCTCGACTTGCTCACGTTTGATATTCAAGTATGGCCGGCAACATTGTTTGCGGCCATCGCGAGTGGGATTGTGACCGGATATGGTCTCGGTCTTGTCTTGAAGTCAGGCGGGGCGACCGGAGGCGATGATTTATTCGCCTTAGGTCTATCGAAATGGACAGGTGTGTCGGTCGGTACGATTCTCATCACGTTTGATGTCATCGTCTTGGCGATCTCGCTCATCTATTTACCATTGTCGAATGCACTGTATACGCTCGTCGCGGTCTCGATCGCAGGTCGGGTCGTCACGAAGATGTTGGCGGACGACGTGGTTGAACATACCAAAACGGCGGTCATCAAACCCAAACTTTCACCAAAAAACGATCTCGCCTGAGATCGTTTTTTGTTTTGTAAAATTTATCACAGTTTTATAGCCGTCTTTCTTCTACACTGAACGTAGAAGGAGGGAGTCACATGAAATGGATGATTCCAAAACAACACGGCGCTTGGTCGATGCTCATCTTACCATTCTTACTCGGCGGCATTGTCGGCGGCTGGACACTCGCGCACATCCCGTTCGCCATCGCCTGGCTGTTCGTCTACATGGGCACATTTTTCTTGTTCCAATTCATCAAGCAACGGAAAAAATCGCAGCAGATGTTGCGCACGGTCATCACGTATTTGACGATTGCCACCGTCGCCGCCATCCCGGTGTTTCTGTCCGAATGGCGTCTCGTCTGGTTCGTCCTCGCGATGATTCCGTTTGGTTTGGTGAACGCCTATTTCGCCAAAATCAAGGACGAGCGCAACGTCTGGAATGACGTCAGCGCCGTCACCTCGTTTTGCATCGGTGGGATGGCGAGCTATTACCTAGGCGCGCGTACGCTCGACGCGACGATGGTGTGGGTATTCGTCTTGCCGTACCTCTATTTCCTCGGGAGTATCTTTTTCGTCAAGACGATGATTCGAGAGAAGAAGAGTGTGTCGTATCGCAATCTGTCTTGGGGATATCACGGCTTGCTCGTCGCCGTTTTCATCGTCCTTGGGTATCCGTTACTCGCGCTCGCTTACGCACCAAGCCTAATCCGAGCGGTTGTCTTCTACGGTAAAAAGATCCCTATCATGAAGATCGGGATCGTCGAAATTGCCAATTCGGTGTTCGTGCTCGGGTGTCTCAGCTGGTATTTATTTTCTTAAGAAGGGGGAACCCTTCTTTTTTTAGTCGCTTGAAGCGGTGCTCGAGATGATGGCCACGGTTGCGGCAGCCGTCGCAGCTTGTTGCATGGCGAGCAAATGCGCGAACGTGCCGTGCAACAGTAAATCGCTCGCGTCTTCCTTGATGTTGTTTGCCGCGACGAGTTGCAAGGCGACGGTCAACGCGTGTGTGTGGAACCAGCGATGTTTTTCCTTCTCCGCGTTCGTGATGTCAATCAGGTCGCGTTCGTCATTGTCGTTCGGGACCGCGACGATGGCCAACAGGGCGAGCGGTGGCAGATGTTCATTTTTGACGGCGATGGATTGTTTTTTTAGCCAGTTGTGCCAATCCAAGAAGCGGGTGACGACCTCATCTGGTGATAACTCACTAAAGGCGAATAAGTGCGAGACGAGTTGGAGTTCGTTCGAGCGGGGGAGCTGTGCTTTCAACGCTTCATAATACGTCTCAATCCGTTGACTCAACGCATCGTGGTCATCGAACGCTTGAACGAGAACGAGGGCGGACAACAGGTCTTCTTCACTCGTCAGCCAAGGATGATTTCGTTTGAACGTCTGATAGAGTGCGCTCGCCTCGTCGAGTCGGCGTTCGGGCTCATCAACGTTAATCAGTTGGCTCGCGATAAAGGGCCGTAACATACTGAAGCGGAAGTGCTTTCGGTCGAGCAACGTGTCGAGCCGGAGTACCTCGTCGATGGCCGGTTCGATGTCTTCATACTTGGCGTCGAGAAACGACAGCCAGACGAAATTATTGCTGCCGCGAAATTTTGAGAACATGCCGGTCTTTTGTTTCAGAACCGCTTGAGCGTGTTCGAACCGTTTCGAATCGAACGGGGCATCGTGCATGGCGTAGTTGATTGCCATCAAACGTCGGAAATCGTCAGTGAACCATTTTGTCGCCCCCCTGATTCCTTCGAGTGCTTCGAGGTAATGGGTGTAACGTGTCATCATCAGCAATTCCTCCTTTTTCTCCTTATACGAGTCCGCTCGAAAGAATGATTCAAAAACAGCCGCCCTGGATTCGTCCGGGGCGGCTGTTTGTTATTGGACTTGCGTATACAACTTCTGCATGTACTCGTTCACTTCGTCGGCCGCTTGGAACATCATGAATGAATGTTGCAAGATGATCTCTGGTGAGAAACCGAGGTCGAGGTCGAGTGTCGAGGCGAGTGTGACATCGCGATCGCTGTCGAGTACACAACGGAAGTATTTGAACTCCTGGTTGAACTCGTTCAAGGCATTAAGAATCGGTAAATCTTCTACGTAATCTGGAACGTGCGTGACGGTAGCAGCATACAACTCAGCATCTGTCGTCTTTTTGTTAAAAGCGATAATCATAACGGGCTGAGCCCCGGATTTTGTTGTTTCACGCGTCAAGAACGTGACGTGCGTTTCAGTGTCGCTCTCTTTGAACGTCATGTTGCGTTCAGCGGCGAGCGCTCTAAATGATTCTACTTTTTCTTCGAAGTTCACAAGGAAATCCCCCTTAGTAAGTCGTTACTCTAACTTTCTCCCATTTGGACAGGGAAAGCAAGGGGAACTAGCGTTTCATCAACATTTTAATGGCTTCTTCCACCGTTTCGGACGTATCTTCGCCATCTGCTTGAGCGGTGATGATACATTGTTCCAAGTTCTTAGCCACAATGATAGTCGAAGCGCGATCGAGTGCGGAACGTGCGGCACTTAATTGCGTCACGACATCGCGACATTCTTTTCCTTCCTCCATCATCCGGATGATGGCACGAATTTGTCCTTCCACTCGTTTCATGCGATTCAATACTTTTGCATCGTATACATACGGTTCCATATCATTCACCTCTATAGAAAAAATTGTTCAGTTACCCAACTATTTATTGTGTAGGCTCATCTTAATACATGGGGGAGTATGTGTCGAGCATCAACTATCCAAATGGATGATGTTGAAAAATTCGACATTTCGTCAAACTTATTTCTTGCAATTAAATACCTAAGGGGGTATATTAATGACGTGGAAGCTAAATGTTCAACAAATCACAAACTTGTCGAACGCCAGCAACCAAGCCGAATGGTATAAATTGAATTGAAAAAAGAAAGGTAGATCAACGATGAAAGCATCCGCTTTAAAACGTCAAATGGACTTTGAAGTGCCTGTAAATATCGTCGACGTCCGAGAACGTGACGAGTTTCAAGAAGCACATATCGAAGGTGCGAGAAACTATCCATTATCTGAAATGACAGAGTGGATCGACACACTCGATCCAGCTGAAGAATATGTCGTTCTTTGCCGCTCTGGTGCACGCAGCACGCAAGCGACTTGGCAAATGGAGGCGAAAGGCTATAAAGTGGTCAATATAGAAGATGGCTTGATGAGTTGGCCAGGAGAAGTCGTCAGAGGAGGAAATGGACAATGAGTAAAAAAATCGTAATCGTCGGTGGGGTGGCAGGTGGTGCATCTGCAGCTGCACGACTCCGTCGTTTGAATGAAGAGAATCACATCGTCATGTTCGACCGTGGAGAGTACATCTCGTTTGCGAACTGTGGTCTTCCATATTATATCGGGGACGTTATCCAAGACCGTCAAAAACTCCTCGTTCAAACCGTTGAAGGGATGAACAAGCGTTTCCAACTCGATATCCGCAATTTGACGGAAGTCGTCAAAATCAACCGTGACGAGAAAACAGTGACGGTGAAACACGTCCAAACAGGCGAAACGTATAACGAGTCATACGACGTCCTCATCTTGTCACCGGGAGCGAAACCGATTCGTCCAAATATCCCTGGAATCGACGAGGCAGAAGATATCTTCACACTTCGCAACATTCCGGACACAGATAAAATCCGTGGCTACGTCGATGACAAGGCACCAAAGCATGCGACTGTAATCGGTGGAGGCTTCATCGGGATCGAGATGGCAGAAAACTTACGTGAGCGTGGCGTTGAGGTGACGCTCGTTGAGATGGCAGACCAAGTCATGACGCCGCTCGATCGTGAGATGGTGGCGCCAATTCATGAACACATGCGCTTGCATGGCGTCGAGCTTCAATTGTCTGATGGCGTTTCTTCGTTCTCAGAGCAAGGAAAGAAAGTTCATTTGACAAGCGGTCGTATCATCGATACAGATATGGTCATCATGTCGATCGGTGTTACACCGGAATCGACGATTGCGCGTGAAGCAGGCCTTGAAACAGGTACGCGCGGTGCCATTCGTGTTAATGAAAAGATGCTCACATCAGACCCGAATATTTACGCGATCGGGGATGCGGTCGAAGTACTCGACTACGTCTTCAAAGAACCAACTGTCGTGCCACTCGCATGGCCAGCGAACCGTCAAGGCCGTCTCGTTGCCGATATCATTAACGGCCGCGACGTGAAATACAATGGAACGATGGGAACGGGAATCGCCAAAGTATTTGATATGACGGTTGCATCGACAGGATGGAATGAAAAACGGTTGAAGGCGGCTGGCAAGACGTATGAGGCTGTTCACGTGCATCCAGGTTCGCATGCTGGTTATTATCCAGGATCGACACCTGTGTCGCTTAAACTCTTGTTCCACCCGACAACGGGTGAAATCTATGGTGCGCAAGGTGTCGGAATCAATGGAGTCGATAAACGCATCGACGTCATTGCGACAGCTATGAAGGGTGGTTTGACGGTCCTCGATCTACCTGACCTTGAGCTCAGTTATGCACCACCGTTCAGTTCTGCGAAAGATCCGGTCAATATGATCGGCTATGTCGCGTCGAACATCGTCCTCGGTGACAATGAAGTCGTACATTGGGATGAAATCGATGAGCTCGTGGAAAACGGAGCGACGTTACTAGACGTTCGCGATGAATCGGAGCATGAACTCGGAAAGATTCCAGGATCGATCAATGTGCCACTCAACTCATTACGAGAAAACTTGGACAACTACGACCGGAATGAAACGATTTACGTGACGTGTCAAGTCGGTCTTCGTGGCTATCTCGCATCACGCATCTTACGTCAAAACGGCTTCAAGGTGAAAAACTTGAGCGGTGGCTACAAGACGTGGTCGCAAATCAATCGTGATTTCGAGGCGCTTGAAGAAGCGAACACATCAAATGAAACAGCGGCTACCGTTGTAGAAGAGGAGCCAACACAAATGACAAATGCACCAATCGGGGAAGCTGTCATGTTAGACACATGTGGTCTACAATGCCCGGGACCTATTTTAGAAGTAAATAAGAAAGTCGCAGAACTCGGGGAAGGCGAAACGCTCCGCGTTCTCGCAAGTGACCCAGGATTCTTCGCAGATATCGAAGCATGGGCGAAGAAGACAGGCAACAAACTCGTCTCGAAACAATTCGTTAACGGACGCGTTGAAGCCATCCTTCAAAAAGGACAAGGTCCGGCTGCACAACAAGCGGGCGCACCAGCAGGAGACGGTGCATCAATGGTCGTCTTCAGCGGAGATCTCGACCGCGCACTCGCATCCCTCATCATTGCGCAAGGTGCTGCCGCGATGGGGAAAGAAGTGACGATGTTCTTCACATTCTGGGGACTCAATGTCATCCGCAAACCGGACGCACCGGAAGTGAAAAAGCAAGGTCTTGAGAAAATGTTCGGCATGATGATGCCAGGACATGCCGGCGAATTGCCACTTTCGAACATGAACTTCGGTGGTGTTGGTCAAAAAATGATGAAGAAAGTCATGAGCGATAAGAACGTTCCTTCTGTCGAAGAAATGATCAAGTCGGCGCAAGAAGCGGGCGTGAAAATGGTAGCTTGCACGATGTCAATGGATGTCATGGGTATCAAAGAAGAAGAGTTGATTGATGGGGTCGACCTTGGTGGTGTGGCAGCGTATCTCGGCGCAGCAGAAGGCGGTAACTTAAACCTCTTTATCTAAACGAAATAGAAAACGAGTCGGATTGCGATGCGCTCCCCGGCTCGTTTTTTGCTTTTAGAAAGAGTCGAGGTGATATTGAAAAACGAATTAATATTGCAATTTTCGTATAATTTACCTATAATTCAATTCATGTTAAGAAAGTTGACATGACTTTTTCTATTGAGATTTTTAGAGTGATGGAGGATTAGTATGGAGAAATTGGTAGAGAAACTCGTTTCGCAAGCGAACGATTTGTTGTGGTCGCAAGTGCTCATCGTTGTACTTGTTGCTTTAGGTCTTTATTTTACAGTTCGTATGGGCTTCGTTCAGTTCCGCATGATTCCTGAAATGTTCCGCCTCTTGTTCAAAGAGGGCACAGCACGTGAAAAAGGCCAAGTGTCTTCGTTCCAAGCTTTCGCAATCGGAACGGCAGCTCGTGTAGGGACGGGTAACATTGCCGGTGTGGCGACAGCGATTGCGCTAGGTGGCCCAGGAGCAGTTTTCTGGATGTGGCTCATTGCGTTGATTGGGGCAGCATCTGCATTCGTCGAAAGTACATTGGCACAAGTGTACAAGATTCGTGATGGACGCACATGGCGTGGGGGACCTGCCTACTATATGGAGCGTGCGCTCGGTCAACGCTGGCTAGGTGTCTTGTTCGCGATTTTAATCACGTTCTCATTCGGATTCGCGTTCAACTCGGTACAGTCGAATACGATTTCACTCTCCGTGAGTAACCAGTTCGGGATCAGCACAACAGTCGTTGGGGTTGTCCTCGCGATTGTGACGGCAATTGTCGTCTTCGGTGGGATCCAATCGATCGCACTCTTGTCGAGTATCATCGTACCGGTCATGGCAGGTGGCTACATCTTACTCGCGATTTGGATTATGGTGACGAACGTCTCCCTTCTACCAGACGTCTTCAGCCTCATCTTCTCAGAAGGGGTCCTCGGAATCGAGCAACTTTTCGGAGGAGCGATTGGCGCCATGGTACTTCAAGGGATTCGTCGCGGTCTCTTCTCGAACGAAGCGGGTATGGGTTCTGCACCGAACGCCGCTGCGACAGCAGAAGTATCGCACCCTGTCAAACAAGGATTGATTCAATCGTTTAGCGTATTCGTAGATACATTGCTCGTTTGTACATCGACAGCGATGATCATCTTGATTTCAGGCGTAGCCGGTTCAGAGTCGTTCGCGGGTGTCGAATTGACGCAAGCCGCGTTGACAGCAGAAATCGGATCAGTCGCAACATCGTTCTTGACGATTGCAATCTTCTTGTTCGCATTCAGTTCGATTCTTGGAAACTACTACTACGGTGAGACGAACATCCAGTTCATCTCGGATAAGAAAATCTACGTTACGCTCTATCGCATCGGTGTCGTCGGAATGGTCTTGTTTGGTGCGGTCCGCTCTGCCGGCCTCGTCTGGTCGATTGCTGACGTGTTCATGGGTCTCATGGCACTCGTGAACTTGTATGCCATCTTCCGCTTGGCGAAAGTGGCTCGCGCCGTTCTCGATGACTACTTGGCACAGCGACGCGAAGGAGAAGACCCAGTTTTCTATGTCGACTCGGTTGAAAATCTTCCTGGTCGTGAATACATCGAAGCTTGGGAAAGCGAAACAGAGGAACAACAAACAGGAACAAGTCGTTCTTGATATAAGGAACCGTCTACGAATTCAAGTAGGCGGTTTTTTTACATATATAAGACGGGTAATGTCATAAAAAGGGGGCGTTCATGTATGAAGACGACGCATTATGTACGTGTTTCCCCAGAAGTTTGGGTGTCATTTAATCAGGATCCGGAGATGATTTTAGACTGGTTGATTCATATGCATGAGCAATATCGGGATCGGGACGATACGCTGACGCTTCCGAATGTGGAACCGTTTCAACGCGTACTTAGTCAAATCGAGGTATATATCGACGGGGCCGACACGTATAACATGGAAATGGCGCTCGTCGGCGAAGAGTTGATTGTCAATGAGGCGCAGGCGGTCGTGGTCGGTATCTTGACCCCGCAGTTACTTCATATCGTCAAAGATACGTTGCATGCGTTCGGGCGAGATGATGTGAAAGACATGGCATTCGTTGCAAAAGATGAATTCGAGATGATTTGGGAAGATTGGACCCGGTTGCAACAGTTTTGTGAGATCGCTTCGTCCCAGGAAGAACTCGTCTTGATTTATTATGAATGAAAGTGAATTCCCATGGTATACTGTTAATAAATGGTATAAAGGGGATTTGCTCATGGATGTGTTCGGCACACTCATCTGGCTCGGGATACTCATCAATCCGTTTCTTGCGTATCAAACGAAAATCAAGCCGCTTTATCGCATCACACTCATCTCATTCATCGTATTCTTCATGACATGGGGGTATGCTGTGACGGGAGGGGTGGTACCGGTGCTATTCGATACAGTTTGGAACGTCCTTCTTATCGCATATATTGGTCTTTTAGTATTGAATAGTTATGTGGTCAGCAAACGATTCGTTCCACAGATGACATGGGTTCGTTTTGGTGCAATCGCACTGATTGGTGTTGGTGTCAGTCAAGCGTGGTTAGGACTAAGTACAGGAGAGTGGACACGATCATTCTTCATGGACGGGGATTTCTGGATGATGAGCGTCATCGTATCGCTACTGCTCCTGCTTCTTGTCACGATGAAGATGTTAGACCGACGAATAGAAGTATAAAAAAATCCCGAAACGAGTTGATTCGTTTCGGGATTTTGATTATTTCAACGCTGTCTCAAGTGCCTTGACGTTTTCACGCATCAAGTCGAAGTAGCTCTTATCCATCTGTTCTTTCGTGACCGATTCCAAGTTGTAGATCGTCACGCTCTCTGCACCGATCTCTTGTTTCACGACTTCGGCCACTTTTGGTGTGACCGTGTCTTCGAATGCGATATAGTTCAAGTCGTGGAGACGGGCTTCCTCGATGATCCGTTTGAGAGCTTGTTGTGACGGCTCTTCAGACGGTGTAAGTCCCGCGATTGGTAATTGGTCAAATCCGTAACGTTCAGCCAAATAACCATATGCGGCATGCGTCACGAGTAACTCGGATTTTGAACCGTTCTCGACGGCTGCCTTCAATTCCGCGTCGAGATCGTTTGCTTCGTCTTTGAAAGTGCTTAACCGTTCTGCGAACTCGTCTTTATAGTCGGGTGCTTCCTCACTGAATGCGGCTTCGACCGCTTCTGCCATTGATACAGCATTCATCGGGTCGAGCCAGACGTGGGGATCGTATTGACCGTGACTATGACCGTCTCCTTCTTCGTGAGCATGTTCGTCTTCAGTATGTCCTTCCTCATCATGGACATGGACGGTATCCGCCGCATCGAGTAACTTCACGTTCTCGGCTGTTTTGACGAAGGCGACGTTCTGACCATCTAAACTCTTCTCCATAGACTCGACGTAAGGTTCAAGGTCATGACCAATCGTCAAAAAGAGGTCGGCTTCTGCGATTTGTGTCATTTGCTTTGAAGTTGGCTCATACGTATGCGGATCAGCCCCAGGTGGAATGACCATCTCCACGTGGACGCGGTCGCCACCGATTTCTTCGGCTAATGATTTTAATGCAAACGTTGAAGCGAAGACGGTCAGTTGACCATCTGTCGATTCAGATGCGTTATCTCCTTCGGTATTTCCACACGCACCAAGTAAAAGCGTACCGGCTGCGACTGCGCCTAACCAAGTTTTCTTCATCTTCCATCTTCCACCTTTCAAGTTATCTGAATATTAAATCGTAACTGTTACGTTTTATGACTGCGAGTAATATTATAGTGTGAGCTTCGGAGCACGTCAAGTCCGACTTCTGATGGATAGATTTTTGAAAAAAGCGGGAATATGATTAAAAAAAGGAACGAGGAGTGGATTGTATGAGAAAGGAGACTGCCTGGTTTGTCGGGGGTGCGGCGATTGCTGCGGCGACGGCAGCCGGGGCTAGCGTGTGGAGTCAATATGGGTCCCTTGTCAGATGGCAAGAACCCGAGTTGCCGATTCAACCGACAACACGCCGGCGCCACACGTACACGTATAAAATTGTTCACGATCGTCCGCTCCAATTTGATTTGTATCTCCCCCCTGGAGAAGGGCCGTTCCCCGTAGCGGTATATGCACATGGGGGAGCGTTCGTCAGAGGGAATCGGAGTATGGTGACCCTGTTTCATCCATTGCTTGACCACTTTTTGGGGAAAGGAATCGCTGTCGTCAGCATCGATTATCGCTTATTTGAAGACGGGGTGTACTTCCCCGATAATATTTTTGATGTCTCAGATGCACTGTGCTATTTGAAACAACATGAATCGTTATTGACGCTAGACACGAGTCAATTGCTCGTTTGGGGGGATTCAGCAGGCGCTGCGCTCATGCTTGCGACTGCGCTCGACCGTCATCGACAATTTGCAGGTGATTTGGGAGACGACCTCCCGACGATCAAAGGGGTCATCGCCTTGTATCCACCGACGAACTTTTTATTGTTCAAATTCATCCAGACGTGGCTCGCCCATTTAAAGTTCTATGAAGGAAGCCGCGAGGAATGGCGTGAGTTGATGGTAAAATGCTCCCCGGTCTCCCATCTATACGCCGATGCCCCGCCGATTTTACTGCTACACGGGAAGAAAGATCCGATTGTCCCGTTCGGCCAAGCGCTTCACTTCGTCGAACATGCGAGTGATGTCGGTGCGAACGTTCAACTCATCTCATTTCCAAATGGAACCCACTCGCTTGCGAGCTTCCTCCAATCGGATAATCCAATCAAAGAAGAGCAACTCATGGCCCGAATCAATCGTTTTATTGAAGAATGTCTCGGATGACGTTGCGATTTTTAAGGAAGATGGTACGATGGGGGATGATTGAAAGAGTAAGGAGTGGAAGTAGTGACAGAGTTATGTTTAGTCAGACACGGTCAGACCGATTGGAATCGTTTAGAAATTATTCAAGGGCGTGAAGATAACCCGTTGAATGCACTCGGACGTCAACAGGCAGAGGAGAGTGCAGCTTTTTTGAGTCAAGAGGAATGGGACGTCATCGTATCGAGTCCCCTGTCACGTGCGGTTCACACCGCACAAGCAATCGCAACAGCGTGTGGTATCGAACATAAAGCGATTCTGCTAGATGAGCGTTTCATTGAACGTGAATTCGGAACGGCATCCGGGCAACCCGTGAAAGGAATTTACGAGGCGGTCCAAGCAGATGACCAGGAGCGGATTCCTGGTCTCGAAACAGAAGACGAGATGCGTAGCCGGGTCTTAGAAGGAATGAACCATTTGGTGGATACGTATCCAGGGAAGCGCATCGTTGTCGTCTGCCATTCCCATGCAATCAAAGCGGCGCTTTCTGCCATCGATGGGACATATACGTTCCGTCACGCCATGCGAAACGCCTGCTCGAACTATATCATCCATCAACAAGGTCAGTTTGAAGTGAAGGCGGTCAACGTGGCTGACCATATCACCGATCCGACCATTATGAAATGAGGAGAATGTCATGACGACCTTACTATGGGTATTCATTATCGCATCATTTGTGGTCGCTTTTGCAGGACTCATCTATCCAGTCATCCCGAGTGTCTTGTTCTTGTTCATCGGATACATGATTTATGGATTCGGTTTTTCGTTTGAACCATTGACCTGGACATTCTGGGTATGGCAATCGATCTTCCTCGTCTTCTTATTCGGCGTCGACTATGTCGTCACCCGGGCTACGGTGGATAAACGGGGTGGTTCGGAGCGAGCGAAATGGGGTGCGACAATCGGCTTGATTGCGGGACCGTTTATTTTCCCGCTCGTCGGGGTTTTGATTTTCCCGTTCATCTTCGCTTTCTTGGCGGAGTTGACACTCGGGAAGACGACACGTGAAGCGTGGAGCATCGGCGTCGGCACCGTTCTCGCCTTTCTCGGCAGCACGCTCTTAAAAGTGATCGGGATGACGATGATGATCATCCTATTCTTTATCTACGTGTGAGGCGGAGATGTTTCTCCGTCTTTTTAGTTTGAAAGGTGAATGGTTTTGGGGAAAGAAAAACAGGTCATCCGATTATTCGAATGACCCGGTTTTGACCAATTGATTGAAAGCGGAGCGACTGAACGATTGTTGCATTTCGACTTTTTTCTCGAAGAAGGCGGGCTTTAAATTCGAAGTGGCGACGCCATCTTGAATCAACGAATCGAGTACTTGCTTCGTCGCGTCTTGTTTCGGCATCAACATGAGTCCTTCAGCGACGAACGTATGATGGTCGTTCAAGGCCCGCTCGCTCGTGAACGTCAAAGCGAGTGCAGCCGGGGCGTTCGTTGGCGACGTGATGACGGCTTCAGCGAGGATGAGGATGCGTTTGTTTAAGTAATGATGGAGCGTGACAGCCGACTCGGTCGGCACGAGCATTTCGAGGAGCCACTCTGAATCGTGCTCCTTCGAGATGATTAACCCATCGAGTAAATCGATCGGTAAATTCAGTTCATTGCCGTATTCGTCTTGGACGAGTCGGACTTGGACGAGGCGAAACGTTTTCATGGGATCGTTCCTTTCCGCGTTTTCTTTAGACCATCTTAACACAGTCTGAGGAATAGAATGTGTTAAGATAACGGGGAAGAAACAGAAAAATAGAGAGTGAGGGAGGCATCAAGATGAGTTGGGTTGTTGGCGTAATCGGGTATGTGACGATTCTCGCAATCGTCTATTATGGTGTCCTTTTCTTCAAAGTGAAACGGGAGCGGAGTCGGGCCGGCTATCGGATCTTTCTCTTGCTTGCCGGATTGTTTTTAGTCAGTGGGAGCGATTATATCATTGCGTTGTTCCAAGGAGACACCGAAGCGACGTTTTGGCAACGGACCGTCTATTTTGTCTTGATATTGCTCTCTTTGTCGATGGCGCTTTACTTTCGGAGAAAAGAAGATCAAAGCCAAGCAGGCGAGATGACGATGGTATAAAAAAACGGCTGTGGGTATGCACCCACAGCCGTTTTTTTATTTTGGTACCCGCGTTTTGCGAATCATATCGAGTTTTAAATCCCATAGTGGCTTGCTGAACGTCACCGAATACACTTCCGGTAAACGAAGACGCTTGTACTCTTCCCACAATCCGTTCATCTGCTCGTGATGATATGCACGAATCTCACTTGTGCTTGGAAGGTCGTATACGCGTTTCCCATCAAGGAAGATTGGTTGCAACAAGCGTTTCACGTTGAAGTTACGTGTCTTGATCTTGAAGGCCGGGTCACGGACGTCAATCAAGTCGATCTCGGTGTAAGATTCGACCGGTTCATCGGCGAGGGCGATATAGTCGCCTTTGAACTTTTTCGTTTCGTTGTCGATGATGCGATACAACTCTTTCTTGTGAGGAGTCGTCGTCTTCACCTTGGAAGAAGATACTTTGATGACCGGTTTTAATTCCCCGGATTCATCCTCACGCGCGACGAGTTTATAGACCATACCGAGTGCCGGCTGCTCGTAAGCCGTGATGCCACGTGTCCCAACGAGGAACGTATCGGCCTCTGCGCCTTGCATCCGTAAGTCCTGGATGACATACTCATCCAAATCCCCAGAGACGACGATTTTGACGTAGTCGAGCCCTGCTTCATTCAACGCTTTCCGGGCACGCTTCGACAAGTAGGCGAGGTCTCCAGAGTCGAGTCGTACTGACTTGAGACGATGGCCCTTCGCCTCGAGCTCTTTTGCGACCGTAATCGCATTCGGCAGACCAGACTTGAGTGTGTCATACGTGTCGATGAGAAGGCTCGTGTTGTCCGGATACATTTCAGCGAATGAACGGAATGCGCTCAATTCATCATCGTGGAACTGAATATCAGCATGCTCCATCGTTCCTCCTGTCGGGACATCAAAGTCACGACCGGCTGACACGAGACTTGTCACATCAAAACCAGCGATGTAAGCCGCACGTGTTCCGTAGTAAGCCGCATCGACACCTTGCGCGCGACGAGCTCCTCCTTCAAGGAGTGTCTCGTTCGGAGCAGCCTGACGAATCCGGGCATACTTTGTGGCGATGAGTGATTCATGGTTCGCGATATTGAGTAGCGCCGTTTGGAACAGTTTCGCTTCAAAGATGGTCGATTCAATCCGAACGACTTGTTCATGTGGGAAGATGACTTCTCCTTCGCGAACACTATATAGTGAACCAGTGAACTTAAAGTTCCGTAAGACGTCTTCGAATTCATCTTCGAATCCGAGTTGCTCTTTCAAATAGGTGATGTCCGCCTCCGTAAAGGAGACGTTCTCTAAGTAGTGAACGATATTCTCGAGTCCGGCGAAGACGACATAACCACCACTAAATGGATTCGAGCGATAGTAAAGGTCGAAGACGACCTTTTCATTATGGCGACCTTGCTTCCAGTAAATATACATCCAACGTGGAAGATAAAGATCTGTGTGAAGGGCTAAATTACGATGTAACATATGATTTCCTTTCTGTTTTACGTCACTTTCCGACGACTGTCGCACCGAGTGTTGTGACGAAATGTTCGAGCGCCCATTCATGGCCGACCGGGTTGAAGCTTTGAACGGCATCGGCATGGACGACGATTTGATAACCCAGGTTGTAGGCATCTACGGCTGTATGGAGTACACAAATATCCGTGCAGACACCGACGAGATGAACTTCTGTGATTCCGCGTTCCCGAAGACGCAGGTCAAGGTCAGTTCCGGCAAAGGCACTATAACGTGTCTTATCAATCCAGTGGTCTGCCTGTTTCGCAGCTTCCTTCACAGAACCGTACAACTCACGGCCCTCTGTCCCGCGGATATTGTGCGGTGGGAATAACGTCGTTTCAGGGTGGAACGTGTCACCTGCATCATGGACGTCGTTCGCGATGACGACATAGTCATCCGTTGCGAATGTCCCGATCAATTCGACGATCCGTTCTTCAATCTCTTGCCCGGGTTTCCCACAAGTCAAACGACCACTGTCTGCGATAAAATCAAATGTATAATCAATAACAATCAATGCGCGCATGGGAGATGCTCCTCTCTCGTAATGAAAATGATGGCTGTCCATCTCATTCTAATTCATTATACATCATGCACGGAAGATTATTTTTCTTCGGTTTGGGTAGATTAAGACAGTAGACTGTATAGGGAAAGGGGATTGTGACGATGGTATTATCGCAAAGTGAATTGACAGAGGAACTGTCACGGTTGAACGGTTGGGAAGAAGTGAACGGGGAGATTCAAAAGACGTATCGGCTGGAAACATTTCCGGAGGCCATTCAGTTCGTGCATCTTGTAGCAGATTTGGCTGAATCGCTCGATCATCATCCGAACATCTTGATTGAATATCGGAACGTGACATTGACCGTCTCGACCCATGACGAAGGGGGCATTACGGAGAAAGACATCACACTCGCGAAAGGGTGTGAGGAACTTGTCTAAGCTCTATATGACTTTTGCGTCAGGCAGCGTGGCGGAGCGTCTTCGAAAGGAGCCAGGCGTCATCGCGGCGAATGGACACGAAACGATTTTGCTCGCAGAAGGAGAGAAGTCTCCGTTCAAGAGCGGTAAAGTGTTTGAAATTGAAGAGGCGTCGGGCGAATTCGTGAAAAAAGGGAACATTTTATACGCGAACGTTCCGGCAGATGAGAATGCCCGCTCCCTGTTGTTTCACCACTTGTTGACGGAAAAGGCGCCACTCGGTGTCAGTCATGATGGGTTTTCGGCATACCGATTAGGTGTCGACCCGGATGATAATCATGCCGTCGTCTTTATTCAGTTCACGTCTGGTGGGAAACACTTTCGTGATACGGCGGACTATGCAATCCTTGAAGACCGCTTGAAGCGAGCGGTCGAACAGCGCGGTGCAGGTCCCGTCATAAAACACTATGTCGTCAGTGAGTCAGATAATCTATAATAAAAGATAACGTCATGTTAGGGGAGGATTTTTATGAACAAGAATTATTTCTGGTTGGGGATGGCTGCGGGTGCGGTAATCGGCGCAGCAGCATCACTTCTCCATAGCGAAACGCGCGATCAACAAGTGAGACAACTGAAAGGCATCAAGTCGAAGTTGAAATCATCGAATACGTCGACTGAGGCACATGCGGTCGGTCTACAAGCGTCATCGAAAGGCAACTTGAAAGACCGTGTCATGGAATGGAAATCGCTTTACGAAGAAAACCAAGATACGATTCAAAACCTCGTCGAAGACGTGAAAGACTTAGTCGATGCGCTTCAAGAGGCTCGTCATAAAAATCAAATCTAATCAAATGGCCAAGCGATTTCGCTTGGCCATTTTTCGTACCTTCTTTATAAGAACTGTGCCAATAATCCGAAGATGGCCAGTCCGATGATGATGTAGAAAAACCACTTTCCGTCCCCGGAATGAATGACGGGTGGCGCGTACGAACGTTGCTTATACTTCCCGTAGCGCATCGGGCGCGTATACGGGACGGTGAAACGTGAGAGTGGGATGGCAAGTAAGAATCCTGCCAAGAATCCGTACACATGCCCCCAAAGGGAAACGTTCGAACCAATCAATGTGAAGACAGCGCTGATGGCGACGAAGATGTAGACCAAGCGGGCATCTTGGCTGTACATCAACGTGCGACGGAAACGACCGATGAATACGTAGAATCCGAGAATGGCCAAGATGGCGCCTGACGCCCCGGCCTGGAGATAAAACAAGTTGCTGACAGTGAAGTACGTGAACAGGTTGGCGAGCGCTCCGGCGAATACATAAAACAAGGCAAATTTCACGTGTCCGACCATTCGCTCCATCGCCGGTCCGAAGATGATCAGCGCGAACGAATTGAACAGCAAGTGACCGAGACTCAAATGAATGAAGTTGGCCGTGACCAAGCGGTACCATTGTCCGTCCGCGAGTGCCAAATGGAACGACCCTCCCGTCGCCACGATTCGTAAACCAGGTGCGAAAGAATCGATGACAAACACAAGGAGTTGGATTACAATGAACAGCGTTACGAGTGGATATGCCCGTACAAACGTTTGAACATTTTCCGTACGACTAAACATAACATCACCTCTTTCCTCAATTGTATAAGGAAACGGGGAGAAAAGGAAAGGAGCGAGTGTCCCGTGATTGTAGGAATTGGAGTCGATATCGTCGAGCTTGATCGGATGGCTCGCTCGATGAAACAACCACGTTTTTTAAAACGGCTGCTCACCGATGCGGAATATGAATTGTCTCAACAGTATCCGCTCCCGCGTCAAATCGAGTTTGTCTCGGGTCGCTTTGCTGCAAAAGAAGCTTACGCCAAGGCAATCGGGACTGGCATCGCACACGGGTTATCGTGGCGTCATATTGAAATTTTACCGGATGAGACGGGTCGACCTGTCATGACCGCACCGTTTACGGGGAAGATTCATGTCAGCATCAGCCATAGTCAAACATACGCCATCGCACAAGTCATCTTAGAAGAGGAGGGACACCATGTTTCGTCCTAGTCGAATCGAGATTGATCGGGCGGCCATCGCCCATAATATAAAAGAATTAACGAAACGAATTCCGCAGGACCTCATGGCAGTCGTCAAAGCGAACGCCTACGGACACGGGGCCGTCGAAGTGGCGAAAATTGCCCTTGAGAACGGAGCGACGATGCTCGGGGTCGCGTTACTCGAGGAAGCGCTCGAACTCCGCGATGCGGGAATCGAAGCACCGATTCTCGTCATGGAAGCGCAATTCCCTGAATATGCCGGAGTAGCGGCAGCACAGGAAATCACGTTGTCTGTTTTTTCTGCTGAATGGTTACAAGAGGCTGCTCCTTATATAGAAGAAAAGCCGTTAACGGTTCATATTAAAGTCGATACCGGAATGGGGCGTCTCGGGTTGCGCACCCGTGAACAGTTAGATGCCTTACTTGAAGAAGCGACTGATTCGTTTGTGGTGGAAGGGATCTATACCCACTTCGCAACGGCGGATGAACTCGACAGCGATCTGTATTATACACAGCAAGAGCGGTTCGAGCGTTTGATGGATGGGCTCCACGAGCGGTTCCGCTATATCCATACGTCGAACTCGGCCGGTGCAATCCGAATGGCCGGACAAGATGTTCCTTATAATCTGGTTCGTGTCGGCATCGCGCTCTATGGGTTATATCCGTCACGTGAGATGGAGACGTTCTATTCGTTCCTGCGCCCGGCCTTCACGCTAAAAAGTCAGCTCATGCAGGTGAAGCGGCTAGAGGCAGGTCAGACAATCAGTTACGGCGCGACGTATACAACGTCAGCCGATGAATGGATTGGTACCGTTCCGGTCGGATATGCGGACGGCTGGTTACGAAAGGCGAGCGGATTTGAAGTGGAGGTCAATGGGATTCGTTGTCCGATCGTGGGACGCGTCTGTATGGACCGCTTCATGATCCGACTTCCAAAGGAGTTTCCTGTAGGGACGGACGTGACCCTTGTCGGTGGAAACGTCGCCATTGATGAACTCGCCTCATATCTTGGGACGATCAACTATGAGATCGTTTGCCAATTCACGAGCCGATTGCCACGTCTTTATGTGTGAATCATAAATCGTGTGAAATTATCTGAATTCTTTCTCGATTTCTCTATATTTTCCCATTCCCGCGTGTTATATTGATAAAGAACGCGGGAGAATTTCCGCCAGTCCATGAAACGATTCTGGAGGTGTAAGATGTTGAAGCAGCGAACTGCGGGTGCGCTAGCGTCCGTCCCAGATCGGTTCTCGCAACAAGGGGGTCCGATTTCGATGAAAGACCGTGAAACACTGTCCTTGAACGATGTAGTGACATACTTGTCTAAAGAAATTGCTGATCGACAACAAACACTGCGTGAAGAATTGGCGAAAGGCTATCAAGAGATGGCCGCGTTTAACTTGAATATGGCAGAAGAGATGCTAATGATTGAAACCGAAGCCGAACACGCTCTCTTACGTCAAGTAAGTGGGGTGTGAGCAGCGTGATCGTAAAGCGTGGTGACGTGTTTTATGCGAATCTGTCGCCCGTAGTCGGCTCAGAGCAAGGTGGCGTTCGACCCGTTCTCATCGTACAGAACGACATCGGCAATCGCTTTAGCCCGACCGTCATTGTCGCTGCGATTACAGCTCAGATTCAAAAAGCAAAACTGCCGACTCATGTGGAAGTATATCAAGAGAAGCACGGACTCGAACGAGACTCTGTGATTTTGCTTGAACAGATTCGAACGATTGATAAGCGTCGTCTGACGGATAAAGTCACTCATCTCGATGATGAGACGATGCATAAAGTGGACAGAGCGCTAGAGATCAGTATGGGATTAATCCCTCTCTAGCCTTACATAGATAAGACTGGTACATAGGTATCGGTCTTTTTTTAAACTTTTTTTAAAAAGTGGTTTAAGATTTTGTCAGAGGGGAATTTAATTTAATCGTACTCAATTTTTCTGTACGGACATTTAGGAGGGAATAGACGATGGATTTAGCGATTCGCGAGCAAGTCATTGGAGAACAATTACACCTTTACGTATCCGGAGAAGTGGATACATATACTGCACCAAAATTGAAAGAAGTATTGCATCCGGCCATCAGTGAACAAGATGTGGTCGTTCATTTAGACGAAGTGGAGTATATGGATTCGACAGGTCTTGGCGTGTTCGTCGGGGCATTAAAAATTGCCACGCGCAACGAAAAAGAGTTGTCACTTGTCGGAGTCACAGACCGAGTCAATCGTCTATTCGAATTGACGGGTCTTCACAAACTTCTTTCTATTAATTCGAACGTAAGAGGTGGCACGCAATGAACAATGTTGAACAGACGGTCATGACGTTCCCGGCCAAACCCGAATATGTCGGTGTGGTTCGATTAGTCGTTTCAGGAATCGCTAACCGTATGGGATATACGTACGACGAGATCGAAGATATTAAAATCGCGGTCTCGGAAGCATGTGGCAACGCCGTCCAACATGCTTATGACGATCATCAAGATGGAGAGGTCAAACTCGCTTGTGGCGTCTATGCAGATCGTCTTGAAATCACGATTGAGGATTCCGGCAAGACGTTCGCAGATGATGTGAAGCGTCAAGCCGCTCCGGTCGAAGAGACGACCGAAATTGAATCGCTCCATGAAGGAGGACTTGGTCTCTTCTTGATCGAAGCATTAATGGACGATGTCTCGATCAATAAAGACAACGGTGTCAAAGTGACGATGACAAAACTCCTCAATAGGGACGAGGTGGATCAGAGTGCCAGCAAAATCTCAACAACGCCATCACAGTGATGACGAGGTACTAGAGTGGATTGAACGCTATCAACAAGACGATCAAAACGAAGAAGTGCAAATGCTCCTCATCAACCGCTATTCTGACCTCGTTGAAGCACTCGCGCGTAAATTTTCGCGTGGCCGTGCGATTCACGACGATCTTGTGCAAGTTGGGATGATTGGGTTACTGGCGGCACTTCGTCGATTTGACCCGGAATTTGGTCGTAGCTTCGAGTCGTTTGCTGTCCCGACCATCATCGGCGAAATCAAACGATTCATTCGCGACAAGACGTGGAGTGTCCACGTACCGCGTCGAATCAAAGAACTCGGACCAAAGATTAAAAAGACGGTCGAAGAGTTGACGACCGAATTACAACGTTCGCCACGAATCGATGAGATTGCCGACCACCTTGGCGTGTCCGATGAAGAAATTCTCGAAACGCTCGAGATGGGTAAGAGTTATCAAGCCTTGTCGGTTGATAGTTCAATCGAAGCGGATAACGAAGGTAGTACGGTCACATTACTCGACTTGGTCGGTAGCCAAGAGCGCGGGTATGAATCGGTCGACCAGCGTCTCATTCTAGAAAAGGCATTCAATGTCTTAAACGAGCGTGAACGCGCCATCTTGGAATGCGCCTACTATAAGAATATGAGTCAAAAAGAGACAGGAGAACTTCTTGGAATCTCGCAGATGCATGTGTCCCGTTTGCAACGACGAGCACTCGAAAAGCTGCGTGAAGCCATCAAGGTCCCACTCAATGAAGTATTCTTAAGCGATGACTAATCGAGTCATCGCTTTTTTGTTTGAATGTTTGCTACACTTTGAAAGAGATCAAAAAAGGAAGTGATTCAAGTGATTACGAAAGTGGCTAACGCGTTAAACTTGAAAGTGAACCAAGTCGAGACGGTTCAGCAGCTCGCATCTGAAGGGGCAACGATACCGTTCATGGCCCGTTATCGGAAGGAAATGACGGGGAATTTGGACGAAGTTGAAATTAAAGGAATCTTGGATGCTCTTCAATATGAAGAGAGCCTGCAAAAACGCAAGGCGGATGTCCTGGCTAAATTAGAAGAGTTGGAAAAAAACACGCCTGAATTATCTAGAGCATTAGAGGCGGCGACTACCCTTCAACAAGTAGAAGACATTTATTTGCCGTATCGTCCAAAACGACGTACGAAAGCAGAACAGGGACGCGAGAAAGGACTGCAGCCGCTTGCGGATTGGTTCCGGGACAAATCACCCTATTCTTCAGACAAGGTAAAAGAACTTTCTCAAGACGTCGAGGTAGAGGAAGCGTTGCCGCTCGTCCATGCCATCATCGGTGAAGAATGGGGAGAGGAAGCGAAACTGCGCCAGATGCTTCGTGACCGCGTACGCAAAGAAGGACTTTTGCGCTCGAAGAAGAAAAAACAAGCGGAAGACGAAAAAGAGATTTTTGCGCAGTATTATGAATATGAAGAGAAGATTGCTGGCATTGTCCCGCACCGTGTACTCGCCTTGAACCGTGGGGAACGCACGGACGTGCTCCAAGTGAAGGTGGTGTTTGACGAGTCGCGCTTCATGGATCAAGCCCTCCGTACATACGAACGACTTCCGAAAGAAAAGCGTGAGGTTGTCGAGGCAGCTGTGACGGAGGCGTACAAGAAGTCGGTCTTCCCCGCCATCGAACGAGAGATTCGTGGTGAGCTGACAGAAAAGGCAGAAGAGCAGGCGATCGATGTCTTCTCAAAAAACTTGAAACAACTTTATATGCAACCGCCACTTCGAGAGGTCGTCGTCTTAGGGATCGACCCGGCTTATCGAACTGGTTGTAAATGGGCAGTCGTCAATGAAATCGGAAAAGTCGAAGAGGTCGGCGTCTTCTATCCGACGGCACCGAAACATGATATCGCCGGCGCTGAAAAAGTACTGACGAGACTCGCGAAGAAATATCCAATCTCGGTTATCGTCGTCGGAAACGGAACCGCCTCACGGGAGACGGAACAATTCGTCGCCGACTGGTTGAAGAAAGCGGAACGTGATATTGCTTACGCGATTGTGAACGAAGCGGGGGCAAGTGTCTACTCGGCATCGGAAGTCGCACGAAGTGAATTCCCGGATTTGAAAGTTGAGGAACGTTCAGCCGTTTCGATTGCACGCCGAATTCAGGACGCGATGGCGGAACTCGTCAAAGTCGACCCGCAATCAGTCGGTGTCGGACAATATCAGCATGACGTCAGCCAGAATAAACTGAAGGCCTCCTTAGAGTTCGTCGTCGAGAGCGTGGTCAACATGGTCGGGATCGATGTGAACCGTGCTTCCGAGTCTTTATTGACGTACGTCTCGGGACTCAATAAAACGACGGCGAAAAATATTGTGGCATATCGTGAAGAGAATGGACGCTTTGAAACGAGAAAGGAAATTAAGAAAGTACCTCGCCTTGGAGCGAAGGCGTTTGAACAGGCAGCTGGATTCTTACGGATCATGAACGGGAAGGACGTTCTCGACCAGACAGAGATTCACCCAGAAAGCTATCCGCTCGCGTTATCCATTTTAAAAGAGATCGGATCTTCAAAATCAGAGGTCGGTACGGCTGCGCTTCGAGAACGATTGCAACAAGTCGACGCTAAAGCCTTGAGTGAAGAACTAGAGGCGGGGCTTCCGACAGTTGAAGACATTTTGAAGTCATTAGCCAAACCAGGGCGTGACCCGCGAGAAGATATCCAGAAACCATTACTACGCACGGACGTCATGAGTCTCGAAGACCTTCAAGTCGGTATGGAATTCCAAGGAACCGTCCGAAACGTCATTGATTTTGGCGCGTTCGTTGACATTGGGGTGAAACAGGATGGTTTGGTCCACATTTCGAAATTATCGAATCGATACGTGAAGCATCCATTAGATGTCGTGGCGGTTGGTGACATCGTGACCGTGTGGATCGAACAAGTCGATGTGAATCGTGGACGGATTAGTTTAACGATGCTTGCACCGAGCGTTAAATAAGAAGAAACTCGTATCAGGTAAAATGTTTTTCATTTTACCTGATTTTTTTTAGAAAAAGTGTTGACGGTCTTTTTGTGCCGTGATATCTTATAGAAGTCGCCGAGAGACGGCACGCGAAATAAACGTTTTTCTAAGAAAGTGATTGACAGGTTTCTGGTTTGCGGTTACAATATAAATCGTTACTTCGATAATTTCAAGCAACGTTCCGCAATAGCTCAGTGGTAGAGCAACCGGCTGTTAACCGGTAGGTCGTAGGTTCAAATCCTACTTGCGGAGCCACTTTCTCTTTTGGAGAGCTGTCCGAGTGGCCGAAGGAGCACGATTGGAATTCGTGTAGGCGGCAAAACCGTCTCAAGGGTTCGAATCCCTTGCTCTCCGCCAGTTTTTCAAATATGTAATGGCCCGTTGGTCAAGCGGTTAAGACACCGCCCTTTCACGGCGGTAACACGGGTTCGAATCCCGTACGGGTCACCATATATGGAGGATTAGCTCAGCTGGGAGAGCACCTGCCTTACAAGCAGGGGGTCGGCGGTTCGATCCCGTCATCCTCCACCATTTCAAATAAAAACGTAATCTGGTCTTGTGGTGTAGGGGTTAACATGCCTGCCTGTCACGCAGGAGATCGCGGGTTCGAATCCCGTCAAGACCGCCATTTACGTTGGGCTGTAGCCAAGTGGTAAGGCATCGGATTTTGATTCCGACATGCGAAGGTTCGATCCCTTCCAGCCCAGCTTTTTATTTGAGTCATTAGCTCAGTTGGTAGAGCATCTGACTTTTAATCAGAGGGTCGCAGGTTCGAGCCCTGCATGACTCACCATTTTCTTTTTTAACTTTATACGCTGCGGTCGTGGCGGAATCGGTAGACGCGCTAGGTTGAGGGCCTAGTGGTGGTTAACACCGTGGAGGTTCAAGTCCTCTCGACCGCACCATATGCACCCTTAGCTCAGCTGGATAGAGCGTTAGACTACGAATCTAAAGGCCGGGAGTTCGAATCTCTCAGGGTGCACCATTCTTTTTTATGGGCCTATAGCTCAGCCGGTTAGAGCGCACGCCTGATAAGCGTGAGGTCGGTGGTTCGAGTCCACTTAGGCCCACCATTTAAACTGACGAACTTTGAAAACTGAACGATGAGGCAAAAATAAGTTTTACAATTTTTGAATGAAGCGCAAGCTTCGTCAATTTAAGAGCTATATCAAATTCTTTGGAGAGTTTGATCC